>JBEKES010000008.1:0-28726 GCA_050013715.1 Candidatus Micrarchaeaceae archaeon | reverse complement strand
TATACAACTCAAAGGATTACAAGGAAGAATATTCTGCATCTGAGCTAATAAACGAATTTGGCAAACGAATGACGGATGAAAATTCGATAATAAGACAAGCTTATCTGCATAAGGTTCCAATATTCAATCCTGGAATACTTGACGGAGCATTTGGAACTGCACTCAGCATTTTCTCCCAAACGCACAAATTCAAGCTCAATCTGATAAAAGACGAACTCGAATTGAGCAACATATCATTCGACAACAAAGTTACTGGTGCACTTATGATAGGTGGCGGAATAAGCAAGCACCACGTAATATGGTGGAACCAATTCAAGGGAGGACTAGACTACGCTGTATACATAACAACAGCAACCCAATACGATGGAAGCTTATCCGGTGCAAGACTGGAAGAAGCAGTTTCATGGGGCAAGATAAAAGAGAAAGGAAAGCATGCAACAATAGATGGAGATGCAACTATAATATTGCCAATGATGTTTTCAGCACTTGATATTGTTTAATTAGTTCCTTAATGGAATTATCTTTATAGACTTTATTTTTTTGAAGTCTTTTACATTATCTGTCAAAATAGAGGCATCATTTTGGATTGCATGTTGTGCTATCAAAGCATCATTTATTCTCATTTGGAAATCCCTTGCTAATTTTACTGCTTTTATCATAGATTCTGGGGTAAAATCTAGAAAATCAACAAAAGAACTATTCAAAATATTCTCGACCCTGTAAGCAGCTCCACCCAATCCGCTTATTTTTCTAGAAAAATGAAATACTTCTGATAATATTATTGCATTTGTACCTATTCTGTCACTTTCACACGCCCTTTTGTATTTTAGTATTGCCATTTCATGTTCCGGCGCTAATTCTGTTTCTCCAAAAATAAATATATTAGCATCTACTATTATCATGGATTCCACATCTCTTCTTTCCACTTTTCCAACAGTTTTCCTGTTATTTTTATTTTTGAATGCATGGGCCGTTCTACCATGTCCCTTATTACAGGATCGCTGTTTATATCGAAATTTTTAGGTCTGCTTAAGTGTATCTCATCACCCTTTATCTCAACATCCAAAATCTCTTTACTCTTTAGCTTAAATTTCTTGCTAACGTGTTTAGGTAGCCTCACTCTCATCTTTTGATCTACTCTTATTAAAGCCATAATTATCCCACTAATATTGTGGGAATATACATATATAAATGTTTCTATACTTTAGTATTTTATCAATCTTAGTTTACTAAGATGGTTCTGGTGTTGTATCTTCCTCTTTTTTCTATTTCTTTTAATCTTTTCAGCACTTCTTTATTTTCTTTGCAAATATTCCTGTAGCTTTCAAGGAAGATACCAAAATTCTTTTTATCTATGGAGCGTTTCATGAGCAGAACATCCAAAGATTTTTCTTCTATTGAATTTGTTATCTGCGAAAGCCCGAAATCTATTACAAATAAATTGCCATTTTTGCCAATCATTACGTTTGCAGGTGTATAATCCCCATGCACGATGTTGTTGTTGTGCAATATTGCAAGATAATTTCCAAGCAAAACAAACATTCCGCTTAAATTATTTATTTTTTTACCTGAGGAAAGAAGATTATTCAGCATAAGTCCGTTTATTTTTGTCATATAAATATCGTATTTGTCAACAAGCAGCAGCTTTGATGATTTCAAACCAAGATTAGAAACAGCTGAAAGTATTTTTGCCTCGTTTCTTGTACGCAGAATTCTTATGTTCTCATCAATTTCCTTAGCTCTGTATTTTTTGATGATTCTTTTTTTGATAATTGCATCTAAGCCTAGAAAATCAGTCGAATAAATGTATGCCTCTGCCCCCTCTGAAATCTTGTTCATGCAACCAACACCTCATCTATCTTGTATTTCTGGTTTATTGTGCATTCCGATTCATGTATTTTAACTTTTGAGTTGAACAATTTTTCCGCAACAATTGCAATCATCGCACCGTTGTCTGCGTTGAATTCATTTGGCGCAACCGCAAATCTTGTTTTGTGCTCTTTTGAAATTATCTTCAGCATTTGCTGCAATCTTTGGCTTTGTGCAACTCCTCCACAAAGTATAATCTCTTTTTTCTTGGTTAGGAAAAGTGCACGCTCAGTTGCTTCACACAGCATTGCGAATGCTGTTTCTTGCAATGAATATGCAACATCCTTTGTTGGGTTTTTCTTAAGAGACTCAATTGCATTGGTAAGCAATCCTGTAAATGTGAAATCCATTCCTTTTACTGTGTAGGGCATTTGAATGTATTTTCCTCCTATTGCTGTCTTTGCGACATTTGAACCCCATGCTGGATTGAGTTTTGCCTCTCTTGCAAAAGAATCGAGCATGTTTCCTATCCCTATGTCAAATGTCTCTCCATAAATGTGATAATGCTTTTTCGGTTTGTCCAGCAATGCAAGTATCTGGGAATTTCCACCACTAACATACAATGCTATTGGATCTTTCATCTTGAAAATATTCTTTGTAATTTCTATGTGCGCAACTCCGTGATTTACCGGGAAAATAGGTATTTTGTATCTTTGCGAAATTGACTTTGCTGCAATATAACCTATTTGAAGGCAAGAGCCTATACCTGGTCCTTTTGTATAGCCTATTGCGTCTATTTCGCTTATTGATAGTTTTGCGCTTTTCAGTGCAGCTTCAAGTGTTTTTCTTACATTGTTTGCATGGAAATCAGATACCTTGCTTGGAATTATTCCTTTATCTGTTATTTTGTACATGTTCCTTTCGTTCGCCAATATTTTGCCATTGTCTACTATTCCAATGCCAAGAGTGTGTGCACTGCTCTCTATTCCTAACACTACCATGTTTTCTCACTAAAAGATTTATATATTTGAATAATTATAAATCCTATGTGATAAATTGCCAACAGCTGCAAGCAAAAATAAGGATAGAGAAGAATTTTCTAAGATTATGTTAAGTAGAGTATCAAATGATCCTATTAATAATTGGCATATGAATTTTTACATGGGTCTAGGTAGAAATCTTGCAATACCAAAATGTGAAGGAGCTGCAAATTCTCTCCCTATTTGTAATTTGGAAATTAGAAATACTACTAATGTAAAACAAGCCCAATTTGCATTTGGTGCTGAATGGATACCAAAAACAAAATATATAATGACTAATGATATTGGTGAATGTGTTGGAATAATCGCATATAATCCTGAATATAAAGTAAGTTTCTTGGCACATGCAGACTGTAGAAGATGTGCAATAGATGCAATGAACAAGGCAATGTGGATAAACCCTCAAACAATGATGTTTTATGGTGGGAGTGCAGGTTGTAGTTATTCTTTAGATACCGTTGCAGTTATTGAAGGATTTTTATCTAAAAATAATGTAAATGTTTTAGGTAAAGATCTTTTAAGAGGATGGTCAGAGAGGGAAAAAATGCATCGTTTGGGTAAGGGATTAGTTATAGCAATAGAAACACAGACAGGTAACGTATTCATACCTAAAAATCCAAGTTATGGCGATGAAGATGAATATTCCTTTTATTTGATGCCCCACACTTTAAACTATGATAGAACTCACAGAAAAATAATGGACTTATTTAATTAAGACAAATCAATATTCGAATCCTTGTAGCCAATGCTTATGAGCGCCTTCTTCGTTGCAAGCTTGTGCTCACCCTGCAATTCAATTGCATTGTCCTTGTGGGTTCCCCCGCAGGCAAGAATACGCTTCAAGCTTTTTGTTGTTCTTTCTATCTCATCTGGATTGATGCCTTCAACAACAGTCACATACTTGTCAAATTTAGCCTTCTTTGTATATACCTTTATTTTCGTCTCGGTTTCTCTATCCAGTATATTACAAACACACAACTCTTTTGGTAATCCACATCGTGGACAGATTTCTGCCATTTTAAACCTTTGCACCTCTCTCGTTAAGTATGGTATTGATCCTTGCTATAGTGCGCCTTATCGCCCTAGTCTTTACAACCTTGCTTGCAACTCCTGTGCTTGCTATCTTTCTTTTCTCTATACTTAATTCGAGCGTAAGCTGCTTAAGATTGTCTTTAAGTGACTCTTCTGACAAAGCTCTAATATCCTTTATCTTGATAAAAACACCTGATAATACGTATATTAATTATGCACTTTAATCCTTTTAAAACCTACTATTTTATTAGGCAATTCCTCTATAAGCAATTAGAAATTGAAAAATACCGCTATACCTGCACCTCCGCCCTTCGGATAACCTTCAAACGTGGCAGCTGTAGACTTCCATTTCCAGCCAAATCCTACCTTTGAATAAGTTGCAAGTATGTTTGGATAGTATTTGTCGTAATAACCTGCTGTGAAAACCGGACCACTGGATATGCCATCCTGCGTACTGGATGATGTTATCATAAAAGCACCATCGGCAAATCCATTCTTTATGCCATTGCCTTTTGCCGCAAAGGCAAACTTTATTACACCACCGAATTTTCCATTAGCATTTAGAAATACTGTAGCTGGCAAAGTGGTATTCCATTCAGTATCTGCATCACCAATCCAGGCATTTTGTTGTGCTTCGTAGCGAGTGGTAAATGTACCTTGCTGCAATGGCAATACCTCTCTTGGATAAAATGGAAGTTTATTGTTTATCCCAATTGCCTCGGAAGTTTCTACAAGTCCCAGTGTATTGTATGTAACCTGCCAAGTTGAATGCTTAAATGAGAAATCCCCATTTATGTCTGTATTGGGTAGACTTCCAAGTTTAGCCTGTCTATAATCTGTGAAAATAGAAACAAGCTTGTCATCCTTACTATGCCATACGTATCCAAATCTGTAATTATTTGTATTTTTTATATCTGAGTATATGAAAAATATGCTACTCTTTTCGCTAAACTTTATTTGTGGCCCAAAACTATAATTTATCCAAGAAGATCCATCATATTCAAAATGTGCAATATTTCCCAGTAGTGTGAGGTGTGATGTTATGTATTTCTCTGCATCAAATCCGGCAGATATGTCAAATCTATTTACTTGTATATTTTTATTCGACAGTATTGTGAAACGATAAAGATCACTACCATTATCGTATCTTATGCCAATATCCTGGGCATTTAATGCTCCTCTTGCATCATAAGTATCTCCAATTACAACGGTCGCAGTTTTTCCCTCTTTAAAATTTATGAAAAGTTCTGTTAAGGTTGCATTTGAAGGAATACCGTCAGCCATATTGGCTATGTCATATACAAACCCGGTAAATTTCTTCAGCTCCCTCTTTTTCCCTTCAGCCAGTGTAATCCCTTCTGTTTGATCCTGTGAATACATTGAACTTAAAGAGCAGTCGACAGAAGGTTTGATAATATCCATTTGGTTGCTTTGTGCTAATGCTGTATTGCCAATGATTCCTAGCGCCAAAACTGTACCATAGGTGGCCAAAGAAGCCCTGCGTAACATTGATTTTGGACTAAAATGGCTTTTAGTTGTGTTGGTTGCCTCTGCACTTACCATTTTATCACTTCAGTAGCAATTTAACATTTCAAATATATATACTTTTATATTGGGAATTTTACCGAAAATAAGAGAATCGTATAAATATTCGTATATTGATATATATTTATAATCCTTTTTAGGCTAATATTTATGCCTTATTTTTTTATCAAGGAAGAGAAACATGGCCACTCCAAAATCAACTGAAAATGTAAAGATACCTGATAAGCTTATAGACCAGGTAATAGGACAGAAGAAGGCAGCGGATATAGTGAAAAAAGCTGCAAAACAGCGCAGAAATGTTCTATTGATTGGTGAACCTGGAACAGGTAAGACAATGCTAGCACAGGCAATGGCAGAACTTCTTCCTCCTACTGAACTGGAAGACATACTTGTATATAAAAACATTAACGATGAGAATGTTCCGATAGTAAAGGACGTAAAAACCTATCCTGATGCTAAATCATTGGAAAAGCTTGGAGATGGCCAAGGGCGTTTAATAGTCCAAAAGGAACGCATGAAAAACAGAATGGGCGCCAACAGGGGCAATTCGGTAATAGTTCCAATAGTGTTTCTTATAGTTATTTTCCTTGTCGGGATTGTCATATTCGGATTCATAAAAGGATACGAGATAATACTTATAGGTGCACTTATTCTCGGAATAATGATATTCGGCGCAGTCGCGCTTTTCATGAGCGGCCTTGCAAGAAGAGTAGGAATACCTGGAATGGTTGAAGGAAATGAACCGAAGCTAATAGTTGACAACAGCGGTCTCAATCATGCGCCATTCATAGATGCAACTGGATCCAAAGCCGGTGCATTATTCGGCGATGTGCGTCACGATCCGTTGCAATCAGGGGGATTAGGAACACCTGCGCACCTCAGAGTTGAAAGCGGTGCAATTCACAAGGCAAACAAAGGCGTATTGTTCATTGACGAAGTCTCTAATCTTGATCCGAGATCGCAGCAGGAGCTTCTCACTTCACTGCAAGAGAAAAAATACTCAATAACTGGCCAAAGCGAAATGAGCTCTGGTGCGCTTGTCAAAACCGAGCCGGTTCCATCAGATTTCATATTAGTGGCTGCAGGAAATCTTCAAGACCTTCAGCGAATGCATCCTGCATTAAGATCAAGAATACGCGGTTACGGTTATGAGGTTTACATGGAATCTACAATGGAAGACAATGCAACAAACCGTGAATTGCTTGTTCAGTTTGTTGCCCAAGAAGTAAAGAAAGACGCAAAAATACCACCATTCGATTCTGGTGCAATAGAGGAAATAATAGAAGAGGCGAGAAGAAGAGCAGGCAGAAAGAAAAGGCTTACTCTTATACTCAGAGATCTTGGCGGTCTTGTTAGAGCTGCAGGAGACCTTGCAATAGAAAAGAAGAAAAGCATTGTAACAAAGGAAGAGGTCATAGGTGCAAAGAACCTCGCTGCATCGATAGAAGCCCAGGTAGTCAATCAAGAATTGGAATACAGGAAAGATTATCGTGTATTTAGCACATCAGGCTTTGCAGTTGGAAAGGTCAACGGACTTGCAGTTATAGGCAGCAGCGCAACCAATGCTGGTATAGTAATACCTATTGTATCTGAAGTGACTCCAGCCGGTTCAAGAAGCGAGGGTAAATTCATACCAACTGGCAAGCTCGGCAAAATAGCAAACGAAGCTGTGAAGAACGTAAGCGCAATAATAAAGAAGCACATGGGCAAGGACGTTGCAAATTATGACATGCACGTGCAATTCCTCCAGATAGAGGGCGTTGAAGGCGATAGTGCAAGCATATCAGTTGCTGTCAGCATAATCTCAGCAATGGAAAATGTGCCAATAGATCAATCGGTTGCAATGACCGGCTCGCTCTCTGTAAGAGGGGAGGTGCTTCCTGTAGGCGGGGTTACAAGCAAAGTAGAAGCAGCTATAAATGCAGGCATAAAGAAGATAATACTGCCAGCCAGTAATCTTGACGATGTATCATTATCAAAGGACAAATTGAAGAACGTTAAACTAATACCAACAAAGAACCTTGCGGAAGTGCTGAAATACTCGCTAAAGGACTGCAAGCGCAAGGATGAAATAATAAAAGAATTAAAGTACAACGAAAGCGGTAATAATGGCAAATCCGGAAAAAAAGAAAGATAAGGACGCAAAGGCACGACTGGAAGATTTTGGGAACAACATAGCAAAGGACATAGAGCAAAGGAAGAACCCAAAGTTCGTAACAGGAGCGCGTACCAGGTCGAATATAGTTTACAACGAGAAGAAAGGGTATTTGTCGTTGGGACCAGCCCAGGAGGAAAGAAACTTCATCAATACGGCCCAATCAAAAAGATTCATGCAAACCGTTGCAATCGCAGCAAAGTGCCACAAGTTCAAGGAGGAGAATCTTCACACAACAATAAGGGGTCTTTACTACCAATTGAAGTATTCACTTGGGGAAGATGTGGATGAAAACATCTTTAATGAACAGGCAGAATCAAATCCATTAATCGAGGACCTAGAGGTAGCGCTTGATCTTAAGCGAGAGGACCTCAACATAAACGCAAACAGGAAAGGAAGTCTTGCCGGAAGAGTAAAAATCATGGATACTTTTAGGGGGGAAAGACAGGAAATTGATGCAAGCAAGATGGGAAGAAGCGGCTGGGCAATACCCAGTGATGTGGACAATGAAATCGAATTTGTAGACCTCAAAGCAAAATATGTTTTGGTTGTCGAAAAACTTGCATTATGGGAAATTCTAAATGAAATAGGATTATGGAAAAGTGAAAACTGCATCTTAATTTCGCCTCAGGGCCAGGCAGCCAGAGGAACAAGAAGATTAATAAGAAAATTTGCAGACATGGACATGCCAGTATATGTTTTCAACGATGCAGATGCGTGGGGATGGTATATTTACTGGACGATAAAGACAGGAAGTATAAATCTTGCCTACATGGGCAATTCAATAGCAACTCCAGAGGCAAAATTCATAGGCGTTACAATGTCAGATATTGAAAATTATAAATTCCTCCAAAGTCTTACTTTAAAAGCAACTGAGGTGGATTTGAAAAGGGCACAGGAAATGCTCTCCTATCCTTGGATAAACAAGCACAAGCAATGGGCAGATGAATTGAAGAAAGTACTAACAACAAAAACAAAATTGGAATCAGATGCACTTCAGGGGCCAAGGCTTACCTTCGTGCAAGATTATTTGAGAGAAAAGATAAAGAACAAGGACTTCCTGCCATGATTATTCTGTCGTGATCTGTGAACTGAGATGCTCTACTATTACCGGCCTCAATAATGCGTTGGCAGCTCCCTTAAATTCCATTGATAGTTTACTATTTCCCTCTCTATCAATGCCTTTAATAAAAGCTACAATATACTGAGCCATTCTGCTTTTCCTTAATTGTTCCTCATTAAGCGGATGAGGAATGTTATCTCCTAACATATATACGTCGTTTATTACGACCCTATCCAAAGATGAGTATTCTTTATTATCATCTAACCTAATTATTTTATATCCTATTGCATAGTAGGCGCACAAAGTCACATTCGGGTCTGAAGATATAGGTTCTTCAACAGTAACACAGAAAGTTTTGTATGTGAGCGACTTATATAGTGTAATACTAATTTTCAATTCAGCGCTATTTCCTATTTCTCTCTCTTCTGATTCTGGATCAGGCTTCCTTGCCCATGCAGTCACTTTATCAAGCACTGTGTGATCTGGGTTTACTACGTCGCGGACCACTAACCATCCATTTATCTTATCTTTTAATCCTACGAAAGTCATCCTGTCCCTATTCTCTTTAGGTTCCGAAGATTTGCACCGCAGAGCGTTATCTGCCATTCTACCACTATATTTTTATATAGTGTTCAGATATAAATAAGTTGTTAGACAGGGCCGATCAGGAGGTTAGGTTGCTCACCAATCTTTTGAATGATATTCTCAAATACCATCCTGCCTGCAATAGTCCGTTTGCAGGTACTGGCACATATTTTATTGTATTGGATTGCGTGTAATTGTATACTGTAAACGGAAATATGCTGTTTACAGTAAGGAATGTAAGCACATTGCCGTTTGTCTGCTTTGTGTTGTTGTCATATTTAACCTTAAATAGCGCATTTGTTGGCAATCCGTTTTCACTGAATGTTGTGTTTATGCTGTTGTATGGTATTGTTGTAGTTGGAGCAGTTGTTGTTGTTCCAAAAACATAATGATAGTATGCAACTTCTGTTATGTTGCTGTTCACTGTAACTATGGTATTGTTTGAAAATCCTGTATAACTTCCGATGCCTCTTCCTGTCCAGTTTAGGAACTGGCATCCTCCTGCTCTGCTGTATGCGATTATTGGCACGTTGGAACCGGGCGAATAATATCCACTAACATTTGTATTTACAAGGTATTGGCACTCTAGCGTGTTGCCATTTATGGTATTGGATGAAACGGATAAGTAGAATTCCCTTGGTCGTATTGTTGTGCTTGTGGTGCTGCGGGAGCTTGTGGAACCAATTGTTGAAGTTGATGTTACTCTTGATGTTTTAACATATGCTCCTGTTACTGTGCAGTTGGTCAGTGCATTGAAAGATGCTGATCTCAATGTCAATCCGCAGGTGCTTGTGACATTGCTGAATGTATAGCTGAATGGCGATGCGATGTTTATGACATTTGGTGCATAGGAATAATTGTGAATTGTGCCTACATTAAACTGGAATGTATCTGGCATTTCTGAAAGCGAATATGGGTTTCCATCCACTCTCAATACGATTGCCCCTGGGGAATAGTTCCTGGGTATTGTAACACTGAATGTGTAGTAAACCTTGCCTGAAATCGGCTGCCTGAAGTTGCTGCTGTAACTGGAATTTTCGAATGACCTGAAAACCAGGAAGGCTCCTGCAATGACTATTACTGCAAGAACTACAACAATTGCTATTTTTGAAACTGCCATGGAATCAACTAATAATATACTAAAAAGATTTATAAGCCTTACTTTAATAGTATCTGAACTCCTCCTAATCTATCGGAAAGCCAGTTGTAGAGCCATGCCACAAGAAGAGAACTTACAAAACCCAGCACGAAGTAGAATATTGGATAGGCAATAAGCGAAAATGGACCAAGCCTTGAGACCATTGCAGGTAATGTTGCGCTCGTGTTAATTGTGAGATAATATAGAATAGTGTAGAATATGCCCACAACAATTCCTATTATAAGGCAGCCAAGTGCCTCTATTTTCGCATAGGACATTATGCCAACGCTTTTCACTGTATTTTGCTTGATGTTTATCCTGATTCCTCCTATTGCAGATGCAAGCACGTTGTACACGAACGATGCCAATAGGCCAATTATGATGAAGCTGATTATAAGCACTACTAATATTGCAACTGCCGCAATTAATCCTGCGCCAGCGCCCGTGCTAACTGCAATTATCAATCCGAAAATAATGGCGAATATGATTCCTATTATTATTCCTGCAAATGCGGCGATTTTAGTTGTTGACATGACATCGATGGTCTTAAGCTCGCTGCCCTTGAATTGCAGCTTTATGCCTCCGAATTTTTCCGCAACAAAATTGTATATCACTGCTTCCAACGCATAGGCAACAAATCCCACAACAACCGCAAACAACGGAATTATGATCAGCAATAGCAGCCTTCTGCTCCCAAACATCATCGATGTTCCATAGATCCCATGAAATGCGCTGCCGAGCGTTACAATTACAACAGCTGCCAATATTCCAACGACGAGCTCTATTATTGCAGCAATCTTTGCAATGGAAAGCGGATCTACGTGCTTCAATGTTTGCATGTATAATGACCTCAACAAAGTAATAAATAGGTTTCTAACTCTTCAATATTAAATCATACACTTAATGGCGATTCCATATCAGTGATGCCTAATTTCTTGAGTTCCGCATTGGGATTATCGTAATAATTCTTGACAGCTTCGCTTATGTCCCTTATACCTCTCTTCCCTAATTTGTTGAGTTTTTCCAATATCACTCCACGAACCTTCTCTTCAGCAAGTATTGATGTTGTTGGAACTCCAAGCAGATTAGATATCATGTCCCTGTAGGTTACGCTTGGAAGTATTGGCGATCCGCGCTTTGTCTTATAGTCATATTTATACAAATCGGAAAGTAGGACCTGCGTTTCTATTCCTGCGATTTCCGAGATTTGCGTTATCTTTCTGTAGGAGGTGCCTTTATTGTAAAATGCAGAAACGACTACCAAGGCATCTATTACCGGTACTATGTCCATGGGTACATTCATTGGCGTATGCTGTAATCTGTTTATTATGTCTCTTGAAGAGGATCCGTGTATTGTGCCCATGGCTATTTTTCCTATGTTCATTGCAGTTATCATGTCATTAGCCTCTGCACCTCTTACCTCTCCTATAATTATGGTATCCGGACGCATTCTCAGCGCGTTTTTGACCAACGCTTCCATGCTCAAATCCTCATTGGTCTCAAGGTTTACGCAGTTTTCCTGTATTGTACTGTCAAGTTCGTAAGTTTCCTCTATTGTTACTATCCTTTGGTCCGGTCTGAAAAATGAGAACATTGCATTGAGAAGGGTTGTCTTTCCTGCTGCTGGAATGCCGCCTATCAGCAAATTTGCAGGCCTTACGTTCAACCCATCTACATAGAGCCAAAGCCTTGCCGCCATGTTATAGTCCATTAATCCTCCGTTTATCAAATCTATTATGCTCAATGGCGTTCTCTTTATGTTTCTTATGGAAACGTCATAGCCAATAGGAGAAGTTACCACATTTGCTCTACTGCCATTGGGTAAATGTATGTCCATTATGTTTCCTTTGTATTCCGAATTAGTCGTATAAAGTTTCAGTTTACCTACGAATCTCTTTAATTCATCTCTGTTATCTATCTTTTTTTCTAGTTTCAAGCGCCCTTTTTTCGAACCGAAGGCGAATATTCCCTCGGTATTGTTTATCATTATGTCTTCTATGTCCTCATCCACAAGAAACGCAGTTATTGGTTCGAAATTGTTTATGTCATCTATTATCTCATTTATTTCGCTCTGCTTTATTGTTGGGTGATCCTTCTTTGCAAGCGTTGTTATGAGCTCATTTCTTCGATCTATGTCAATTATCTCATTGAATTTTCCAACCATCTGCCTTAGTATATCCTCTTCTACAACATTGAGGCGCTTCTCCATCAAAACCACACTACCAAATAATATGTAAGATAAACTATATAAATCAAATAGAAAAGCCGCTATCTCTGAGTCTTTCATTGCGTGTTGGTTTTCTTAAAAACTTTAACAAATGCGTTAAATTTGCACTTTCGAGCAACATTGCCGCATCATTGCGTTTTAATGCTGCGAATTCTTTATTATTTTCCCTTTCCTCTTTTCTTGCCTCTATTATTAGACTAAGGGCATTTACAGCATTCCAACCTTTGAATAATTTTTCAACACTCCAAGCTTTGAATGTGGTTTCGCTCATTTTATCAATTTAAATTTGGCTCTGCGTATATTTATAGTTAACCGTGAAATTGAAACAGAAAAGTTCTAATTATTCTCCGGAAGTATTGCGTTTACTATGTAGCTCGGGTCATAGGGAATTATCGCATCGTAGCCTTCGCCAATACCCAGGAACAATATGGGTATCCCTGTAGTGTGCGTTATGGATATGGCACCTCCTCCCTTCGCGTCGCAGTCCAGCTTTGTTAGTATTATCCCATTTATCTTGACGAACTTGTTGAATTCCTTTATCTGCTCGGCAATCTGGTTCCCTGCTGTGCTTTCGCCTACAAATATTGTTATGTCTGGTTTTGAGACGCGCACTAATTTCTGTATCTCATTGATGAGGCTCTTGTTTGTCTCCTGCCTTCCTGCGCTGTCTATCAAAACAAGGTCTATGTTATGAGCTTTTGCATAGGCTATCGCATCGAACGCAATGCTTGCCGGATCCGCCCCATAGTTGCTCTTTATTATGGGAACGCCTATCCTCTTTGCATGGTGCTCTAACTGCTCTATCGCAGCTGCCCTGAATGTGTCGCTGGCTGAGAGCACGTTGCTAATGCCCCTGCTTTTGAAATGATGGGCGATCTTTGCGATTGTTGTTGTTTTTCCTGCACCGTTAGGTCCAAGGAATAGTATGGTTACTGGAGTTTCTTTTGAATCCTTGCGTCTTTTGACAAATGAATCTACATCTATTCGCTCAGAAGTTGGCTCAAGAATCGAGAACAGTGAACCTCTTACGTTTTCGACTATTTCCTCTTTAACTCTTCTTGAGTTTATCTCCTTTTCACGCAGTTTTGAGTGCAGGTCATCTATGAATTGCTCTGTTGTATTGTAGGAAACATCCGATTCAAGCATCGAGACTTTGAGTGTTTCAAGGAAGTTGTTGACTTCATTTTCGTTTAGTTTTATCTTGCCCAGAAAGGCGCTTTTGATTTTCGTAGTAAGCGACAATTTTATGATTTCCTCTTTTTTCTTTTCCTGATGGTGCTCCTTGCTTACTGAATGCTCTTTTTTCTCCTCTTTTTCAACATGTATTTCCTTAATGTGCTCCTCTTTTTTAGGCTCAGCTTCTTTATGCTCTTCTTTGTGTTCCTGTTTCTCTTCCTGATGATGTTTTACTTCTTCTTTCTTCTCTTTCTGTTCCTCTTGGTGATGCTCTATTTCTTCCTTTTTTTCTGGCTCCTGCTGCTCTTCCTCTTTTTCTACTATCTGTTCCTCTTTTTTTATAAAGCCCTTTACTGCATCGGAGAGCTTTTTTCTGAGACCTTCAAACATGTTAATACCTAAGCCATACTGTCTATCTTATAGGAAATCTCGATTAGCGCAGCTTCAAGCTCCTTCCTGTTTTTCATAAGCCTATTCAGATTATCGTTGCTTTTCTCTATTATTTTTGCAACATGCTCCTTTGCCTCATCAGTTGTTTTCTCAACAAGGTAATTTGCGCCTACCCCCACAAGGAAAGTCTTCGAGTCCTTAATTCTATTTACTGAATAAAATGCCGCGCCGATGCTCATGATCATATCTTTGCCTTCGAGCAGGTCCGCATTCTCGAGCGTTTTCTGGGCTGAATTGAGCTCCTGAAGCTCCTGCAGAGCCATGTTTATCGAATTGCTCGCAATGGAGTATTGGTTCTGATACACCTGCTGGATGTATTTAAGCTCTTCAACGCTTTGTTGAGTGTTAGGTTTAGGATTTTCGTTGGCCATAATATCAATAGCATTAGGGTTTTGCATTTTAAATTAGTTGCTATTAAAACTCAAAAGTGAAAGTATTTATATCTCCATAAATAGATTATTTTTGAGTGATATGAATGACAAACCGAAGCGCAACAAAAGAATTTGTTTCTGTAAATAGAGATGGTGGAATATCTCGTTCAGGTATTGTTGATTGGAGAGATTATATACACATAACTTTACCAGAAACTTCAATACGTCATGTGTATCAAAGTGTGACTGATAATGTAAGAAATGTAGGGCACTATATAAGGCTGCTAAATAATGGTCTTGTTTCTGAAATTATGAAAAATGATACTGTAAACAGAATTGGAAATACACTTACGGAAGCATATATTGATGCAGTTAAAGAACATTTTACGGAAGCATATATTGATGCAGTTAAAGAACATTTGGCAATATACGGAACGCCAAAACCTGTCCAATTAGATATTGAAAGAAGTTTGGGATATGAATCACTTTGTTATAATATACAAATAGAATACCGTTTTCTTACTCCTAAGGAATTAAAACCAACCATAATAAAGAAAATAGAAGAAAAAGGCTACATATTCATTAAGGAATCGAATTCTGGCTTATTGTCCTTTGAGGTTGAAATTCCATACATACCTCCTGAAATAATCGCCACTTTAAAAGTAGGTTTGAATATAGAAAAAGGAAACTGGTAATATTCTATTCCAATGCATCTACGATTCTCGCAAGCTCGTAACCTGTTGTGCTGTCTCCAGCAACAACCGCATTCGAATTCGCTACAACGCAGAACCCTATTGCAAAAGAACCAACATTAGCTGTTGTTCTTATGGAATCAAAGCCAGTAAGCTTGTCAATGTATTCCTTGTCGCTGTCGGTGCTTCTGTTGTTTATTGCCAAGCCTTTGTTTGTTAGTATGTTATTCGCTCCAACGGTCTTGAAGTTTCCTATTTCTGCGCTTATGACTTCAACACCCAGTATGTCACCTATCTGCTTTGCTTCATCTTTGGTGTAATCCGTATTTATTATCGCAATTTTGTCATTGGCAAGGATGTTGCTTCCCAGCGCATTCAAGTTGCTGTCAATTACCCCTATGTTTATGTTGTCCATGTCCTGCTTTTGAAGGTTCTTCAGTTCATAATCCTCTATAAGATTGGATATTATGATGCCATTCGAATTGGCCTTTGAGAAAAGCCCCGTAAGGTTTGAACCAGAAACTGATAAATCAATGCACTTCGCTTTCAGATTATCTGAAAGTATTTTTTTATTATGCTCTGTAAGGTTGGAGCCTACGAAAACGAACCTGTCCGTTGCGGTAGCGAATACTCCAACATAGTCGCTGCCCATTATACTATATCTAGCAGCATCCATAAGGATCAGTTATACTATTGCTTTGAGTCTTTAACATCCTTTTGTTTTGATGCGTCGACCTTCTTTGGCTCTGTTTTTTTAGTTACATTTGTAGCCGGGGCTTTAGCTGTTGTTGCAGCAGTAGTTGGTTTGGCTGGCGTTGCCTTTGTAGCTGCTGGCTTTACTTCCTCTTTCTTGGGTGCATCGCTGAATGCTGTTACCGTTGCCTTGCCCTTGTCTATGCTTATGTTAACTTTCAATGGGATCATTTTCTTTACATATTGCTTCTGTATTATCGAGTTAAGCGCCTGGGTTATTATTATATTATCTGATGTCATGTTTGTCTGCTGTGCTATTCTTTCTCGTATGAATCTTGAAATCCTTGCAGGTCTTTTTCTTCTCGGCTGGCTTGCAAGATATTGCCTTATGTTTATCGTAAGTAATCTGTTTGCCATAATCTCACTAGTCTTCTATCTTCTGGCTCCTCCAGTTTCTGTTGAACCTGTTTTGCTGAGTTCTTCTATGGGTTCTAAGCGTTACCAGCAAAGGCATTCTTCTCGCTTGCTTGAGCTTCTTTCCCAGTCTTTTTTTCTTCAATGCGGTTTTCTTTCCCATATTCACACTTATTTGTGCTTGAATTCTATTGTCGGTTCACGTTTGTAAGTCATTTTCTCTATTATTGATTTCAGTTGCGCCTCAGTTAATTTTCCTGATATCCTGTTGTTCTGTGCAAGCGCAACGACCATGTTCACCAATTGATTATAAAGGTCATAGTTTGATATTCTTACGTTCATAATTCTTTCATAGGCTTTGTCATCGAGAAATTGCTTGAGTATTTCCTTCTTTTGCTGCTCTATTTGAGCATTCTTTATTGCCTCTGCAACTCTCTTCTTCAACTTCTTTTGATAAGATGCCTCTTCATCTTCCATTTAAACACTTAAGATTTATCCAACTCTTTGCAGATCTTGTCCATGAATGACTTGCCTTTCGGAGTTATTACGCGTCCTGCCTTAGTGTTTTTAACATAATTGATTCTTTCAAGCTCTATCATCGCATCTCTTATTACGCTTCCTCCTGATTTTACGTGATGCCTTCTGTGTACTACGTGCTCCTTTCTTGAGCCGTATCTTGTCCTTAATTTTGAAACACCTATAGGTCCATTGAGATAAACCTGTCTAAGTATCGAGCCTGTTCTCATATAGAAGAAGTCAGGGTCCTGGGGCACTCTTTCCTTGTTTGCTCCCGATTTTACATAATCAACATAGGCTGGTTTTTTTATTGATCCCTTGAGCTGCTCCGCTGCCATTTTTACGACATCTGAAGCCTTTACATCATATACATTAGCCATTTTGCTCACTAATTATCAGAATTACGACTGAAATAGTAGATTAATAATAAGCCTATAAACATATTAATACCTTCCTTTTAGGTGCTTTTCGTAGTCAACATGGCTAATTACATCTATTTTCTTATCTGCGCAAATATTTATGTAATAATCTAAAAGTTCGTTTTTTGTTATTATGACTATCCTATCGTAATTAAGAATCCTGGAATTTATCATTTTTGACGTGCTTTCCAATGACTTCGAACCAGTTTCATACTCAATTGCGATCTTCTTGCCATCTATAAAAGCAACTATGTCTGGGCCTGTTGAGTTGTCTACAATCCTGTGCGTTATTCCATTAACTTGAAAGAATTCAGATATTATTTTTACATTTACCTCATGTTCTATGCTTAATGATGGGTTGTGCCACATTATCCACTCTTCATTCAATAGAAATTTATCGACAAATCTCTCTACTATCAATTTATCAATGATATTGTTTGGTGTGTTTGCGTCTTTTCTTCTTATTGGGCGCTTTGCCGCTGTTTTCATCAATTCCTTTGCTTCACTATAGCTAATTTCCTTCCTTTCAAATTTTATCTCATTGAAATTCGGCGTAGATATAACTACTGGACTTCTGAATTCGTTGCTTATCACAATTGCCTCATTCTTTTGCAGTGAATTCAACCTTCCCATTACTGCAAAAGCGACATAATTGTCATTTCCTGAAAGAACCTTTGATATGTAGCTTACTTCTGACGGTTCTCTTGCGTAGAAAGAAACAAATGTAGATGAATTTCCTATGATCTTCTTGTTGAGGGTGCTAGCCGCATGTGTAACTATTATGATTCCAACCCCGTATTTTCTTCCCTCTTCTATGAGCTTTGGTATTATTGCGTTGCTTTCCGAATTATCAGTAATGAATTGCGCTTCATCTATCATGATGTAAAGTTTTAGCGTGTGCTTTCTCTCTCTGTCGTGCATGGTCGCATATATCCTGTTGAGTAATTCACCTATGTAGATATATTGCACTTCTTTGCTTTTCATGCTTGCCAATGAGAAAGAATGAAGCTCATTCGAAATATCTTTAAGGGATAGGAAATTACCGGAAAAAGCAGTATTGTTCAGCAAGGAAATTCTGTCCCTTAAATGAATTAACGTATTCCTTTCTCCCTGGCTTTTTGAATTCTTTATGAATATGCTCAATTCGTCCAGAAGGTCTTTTATGACAGGTGCTTTTGCTATGCTCCTGTCGCTTCTGCTTCTGGCACCGGATTTCCTGTAAGTATACCACAAGCACTCGCTCAATTTCGTGCTTTGTATATATCCAAGTGCATATACTTCCTTGAACAATCTTGTAAGCTCCGATATCCTTTCCGATACGCTTGCACCATCAAGTTCAAGTATATTGATCCCTGAATAAATTGCATTATGCACACTTCCTTTAAGATTTCTTACAACATCGGCATGCTCGTTATGCGCGTCGAATATGATGCACGGTATATCAAAGCTGCGTATCTGCATCAATAGCGACTTGAACAGAGTGCTTTTGCCGAAGCCGCTCATTCCAGATATTATTATATGTGGATTTGATTCATTCTTTGGACATATGAAGAAATCCCTTTTTCTTTTGGTCCATGCAAATGAAAATCCGTTTTCTATGATATGGGATTTAGGATTAAACGAAATGCTTCGCCTTTTTAACAGAATGTAATTCATTTTTCCAAATTTCAAACAAACTGATTTGCTCTTGCTGCCTTCTGCAGCAAAGTAATTGAAAATACTTTTTATTTTTTCATTTATATTTATCATAAAATCATCATATCCTAATTTATAACTTAAAACCGGAATTCTACCATGGATAAAAAGAACAGAGTGCCTCCTGGGCAGATAGTGACAAAAATATTCCCTGTTCTCAGCGCAACCGATGTTCCTGAGATAGACCTTAAAAACTTCAAGTTCAGGGTTTTCGGCGCTGTTGAAAAGCCCTATTATATGTCCTGGGATGAGTTAATGCAGATGCCAAAGATAAAAAGAACTCTAGATGAAAATTGTGTAACTCACTGGAGCAGATTAGATGATGAATGGGAAGGAATTTCGCTAAAGGCGATACTTGAAAGGGCAAAACCGAAAGGAGCGTATACAATGCACTATTCAAATACTGTTGGCTATTCAACCAACGTTCCAATGGAATATTGCATGAATGAAGATGCAATGGTCGCATTCAATTTCAATGGGAAGCCGCTTGAGCCGAAGCATGGAGGGCCATTGCGCGGGGTAATACCAAACCTATACTTCTGGAAGAGCGCAAAATGGATTGATGCGATAGAAGTCATGGAGGCAGATAGACCTGGCTTCTGGGAAGAGCGAGGATACAACATGCATGGAGACCCATGGAAGAGCGAGCGTTATTCTGAGAATCAAGGCTCCGTTAGCGACATACTGAAAAAAATATTAAAAGTAAGGCAGCACAGGGACCAAGAATAAAACAAGCAGTAATTTAAGATTAATAGATAAAACTCTATTTATGCCAGGGTGGCGGAATCCGGTAACGCGCCGGTCTTGAGCTTGCAAAGCTTCAAGAGCTGATTAGTGATGCAATAGGTAAACCGGTTTCCTCACGGAATTTAGGGTTCAAATCCCTACCCTGGCGAATTAGAAATATAGACTAGATGCATATGCTAAACATAGGGGTTATAGGGGCGCTACTAAGCCTGTTGATGTATCTTATCTACTATACATTAGCGAAGAAATTTGCCGCTGCCACAGGAAACTACAAGGCCGCAATGGTAATAATGACATGCAGCATTGTACCTATGCTCGTTGCTGCTTACTTAATAAAACCGTCATGGATAAGCAATGCCGATGTTTTCCTATCGATAATTGGGGGAATATTTGTTTTCCTGGGTTTTGAGCTGTTGTATAGATCATTGCATACCGAACAACTCACCAATACCGTGGGTGTTACTGAGGTTGGCAGTGCGATAATGATAATATTTGGTATACTAGTCCTCAATGAGAAGATTTCTGCATTGGGACTAATAGGAATTGTAATGATATTTGTTGGCACATTTTTTATTGCACGAAAGAAGAAGTTCCTGTTCAACAAAAAACTTGTTCCCGCAATACTTGCAAGTGTGTGTTTCGGTTTATCCTGGGTGGTCAATGCAACTGCAATAAGCAACTCGGGAAATTTTATTATACCTCTTCTAATATCCAGATCCATTGCCGTTCTAATCACAATCCCTTACTTACATTTATTCAAGAAGCCCAAAGAAAATGAAAGCAAGCCCCAAAAAATTAACCTTTTAAACTTGAGTCTAATGGTGTTATTAATGGGTTTAACGGCTGGGATATTTGACGGAGTTGGTGATGTGCTGTTTGGGTTCATCACATTGCATAAGTATCTTGCTTTGGGCGGTGCATTTGGAATATTGCAGATTGCGATAATAGCAATAATCGGCTACTTTGTATACAAGGACAAACTAAAATGGCCCGAATTAGCCGGATTGGTTGTATCTATAGTTGGTGCAATTTTACTCGCATTTTTCTAGTAGCATGATTTTAGAACCCAAATCCGTACAATGGCGAATTATAGCTTCTGAGCTGCGCTAAATTTAAAGAAAAAGAAATTGCAGATCCGAACGAATCTGCCAAATCTAAACGATTATGTTGTTACCGGGCCAGGCAGTGCCGTTATGGCTGCTGTTGGTGCTGAACCGCTACCTATCAAAGTTTCAGTGTAATTGAAACTTCCGTTCTGAGCTGAGCTGCCGGTTGTCAACTTGGTGGTGCCTGCCAAGATTGTCTTCAACGAAAGGTTGTTCTGATTTGATATGCAGGCGCTCAATATTCCATTGCTCAGCACATAGCTGCCCTTTGCCGATACTGCATTGACGTATAGATTGCCGGTTATCAGCGTGCATGGTTGGCCGTTGACGCTGCTGTCAGATACCTGTATGTTGCTGAAGTACCCGTTTACTGTTGTGTTTGCGCCTCCCTTGCTTATTACATAGTTTATGGCACTGTTGCCGTTGCTTATGCTCTCATTAAGGCTTGTTACATAGCACGTGTAGGAGCCGCTTGCACCGCTGCATGTGTAGGATGTGTGTGAAGATGCGTTGTATATGCTAACCGTCTGTATATTGTGGCCAGAGTATGTTAGATTCGTGGTGGTTCTTGAGCTGTTCTGATAGAGTTCCTGCATTAATGATCCGTTCAATTTCGTGGTATTTGTGCTTTCAGTTATCGAGATATTAAAGTCATAGAGTGCATTAACCGAAGCCAGCTTTGCGAATGTATCCTGTCCAAGCTCCTGGCTGAATGTGTTAAGAGACAGGTTCTTTCCCTCCCACGACGAGAACGTGTTGTTGCTTTGCTGCGTTACCGTGGTTGTATTGACCGTTGTAGCTGCAATGGACGTGCTGCCTAGTGTTGACGTTCCTGCCGTGGTTGTTGCAATCGTAGTCGATCGCTGCGCGCCGCCCTTGCCAGTAAGCAATACAGCTGCCGCAACGATAATTATCACTACAACTACCGCTGCCACTATCATTATCATATTATTTCCAGATTTACTTCCTGCCATTTAATAACCTCAGGAAATATTTATCCTGGAAAGTTATTAAATGTGCACGTATCTGCATGGTAGCTGAAACCTAAGCCCACAAAAGTTAAGGTTCAAATCCCACATTGCAAAGCTAAATTTATTATATCTTATGAGCTGCAATAGTATGTGGTAAAAATGGCTGCAACAACGAAAAGTGCATTAACAATAGAAAAATTGATAGAATCTGCAAAAAAAGAAGATTGGATTTATGTTGATTCCGTAATGCCTTCAATTGCAAAGGATAGGAATTTTCTCACCTGGGCTCGCTCCAAAGGAATTAGGGACAATAACGAACATGTAAGGGATCTTGCAGTGAGCATAATAGAAAAGACCGAAATGCGCCCTGACGAATTCACAAGTTTGCGAGTTCCAATCCGATTGATGATGATAAAAGACTCTAATAAATATGTTAGGTTCAGAGCGGCATTCGCATTGGCAAACCACGGACCAGGGCTATTTTACAAAGAAGTGGAAAAAACATTGATTGAAGCTAAAGATGACAAAGATGTTTCGGAAATAGCTACCGAATACCTAAGAAATTTAAATTCCCAAAGCCAAAGCAGGTCATAATAGGTCAAATCGACAATAAACGTAGCATAGTAAACCTATATATATCTGAAAAGACGCAATAATAATGTGATAAATATGCAAACAGGAAAAGACCCAATAGTAGTTCCAAAGGGACTTAAAGAAACAGACATGCCACTTGTGGGACGCCTTTTTAGTCAAGAAGTAGGTGTACGCCAAAGCGCGCTTAGTGAATTATTCTCAGAACCGGAACGGAAAATAAGAGTTATAAATCATATACTTTCAAAACCTTTTGCGGATAAAAATTCCCCAGATGCTGATTTAATGCTGTCTATTTTGCAGCATACCGAAACTCCAAAAATAGAAACCAAATACTTAAGGGCACTGGAACATCATCCTGATAACCTTTTGAGGCAAACAGTATCTGTATTATTGAAAACCAGAATGGCAGAAGAATTCCAGGATAACAATCGTAGCTATCTGTTACGAAATGCTGTCATTGATCCAGAGGATCTGCCAATATTCGGTACGACTCTGTTTACAGAAGATTCACCGAACGTGCCATTCGAATTAAATGATGGAAGGAACGAATGGGCCTAAATTTATCTTATGGTAACAACTCCATTTGCAGATGCATTTGGTATTACTGCAGTTGGGCCGACTGTTCTGGCCCCTATTTTTGATATAGTGATTCTTGTCAATCCGTTGCCGTAGGCACAAATCAATGCACCGTTGCTTACTGTGCAATTTGTTGTTACATTGCTATTGTTGTTGTTTGTTATGCTTAATGTCCCGCTTTCGCCCACGTTGTTTCCGGAATTCCAGTTTATGTATGCTCCATTGTTAAGCGCAGTTGCGCTTATTATGGTGCTTGGAGAAGGCCCAGGATAGGCAGTTGCCGATGCATTGTTTGACCCATTGGCATTTACCGACATCGGATAGGCTATGGGTATGCATTTCCTGTACTGCAAACTGTTGTTCAATGGGCCCTGAGATGGTACTACGATTCCCCAATTGCAGCAGTTTAATATTGAATTTGCCGTTGAATTATTTCCATTTACTGCATTGGGTCCTGGTCTGCAGCAGCTCCCGGCTAGTTTGCAATTATTGCATAAAGCATTTGAAGGTCCTCCTGCTTGGCAGCAGTTTCCAGTTGCATTAATGCCCTGAGAATTTGCTGCAGTTAAGCATGCCTCGCAATTATTGCAGCAAGGCGACACTATTCCATTACCTGTATTGATCAGAACGTCGCAGATTGGTTCTCTTATGCAGTTAGTGTTGTACGGTCCTGTTTCCAGTGCATTGGCGTTTCCGCCACCGATTGGCAGATAATAGCACCTTCTTATTAAGATTGCCGATGCTCCTATACTAAGATTGGAGCTTGTTGCATTTGTGGCATTTGCGCTTCCCGAGCTTATGTTAAGCAATGCGCCTGCATCTCCTCCTATGGAGAGCTCCCCGTTGCTCCTTATTATTATCGGAGTAGGTCCAAAGCCGTTCTGCCTTAGCTGGCCCTGCGCGTCAGGCGCTATGCTTATGTTTTGGGGCTCAGAATAGTTCTGTACGAGGTTTCCGTTTATGCTCATTCCGTATTCTGCATAGGCGCGTACATTTCCTGGCCCTCTTGCAATAATTATCGAGCTCTGGTTTACGCTTAAGTTGCTGTCGCTCAGGTGCCTTACGAACAATACTGGCAATAAGATTATCTGACCGTTGGATCCTATGTGCAATGAGCTTTCAAGATTGAAGTCTATGTTTATCCAGTTGGTTGAGTTTGTGGTGTTGGATATGTTGAATGCGCCTTTTATGTCAAGCATGTTGTTTGGAAGATATACTTTCTGAGTTGTTCCATTGGCTGTTGCTGTTACGTTGGACACTTGGAATACTATCTGATCATAGATTCCCGGGTTGAGCTTTGCGCCTGCAATTACCTGCGAAATGTCCTTTAATTTAATCAGATTGAACGTAGATGTCTGCAAAGGTATGGTATACCATTGGCCTGTTGTTACGCTGTGTATCTCCGCGCTATCAACTGTTACCAGCAATGAAGTTATATTGTAGGATGTTGGTGCATCAGAGACTGAGAATACTGTGCTTCCCTGCGGAACTGTAGAATTTGAAGCAAGATATACCTGCTGCAACGATGCTGTTGTAAGTGGAACCGTTGATAGCGTATTAACTGTATTGCCCCTGTTCCCTGAAAGATAAAATCCAAATGCGAATATCGCTATAACCAAAACAATAATTGTTGGTATTACGTATCTATGCACTGAGAAGTTCATACTGTTTTGGACATAATTTTTATTTATTTCATAGTATTTCCATTTCCTTGGACGGTCATCCACCTGCTTTATCAATCCTGCATCAACAAGCTCCTGCAGATGCTGGCTCACTGTTGATGGCGCAAGTTTCAATATGTTGCTTATGTCTGTTAGTGTTTCATTTTTGTGTTTAAGTAATTCTAATATCTGTTTTTTTGTATCTCCGGTTTTTGTCATTTTACACACCCACTAATGTATAAATATTGAACTAATGGCTATAAATACCTACCAAATCTCTTCGGTTTTCATTTCGGTTTTACGACTTCATAATTTTTGCAATTTAATTACAGCATTAATATTCCATTTCGGTTTTCAAAAACCATTATCTTCGATTAGGATTATGCAAATCTAATGCTACTGATCTAAATTTAGAAACTAATTAATAGGTAAAAGTGCAAACTGTATGTATGGCGGAATATAAGCTGCTTAACGAGACCGGCCAGAAAATACCTTCCATTGGGATTGGCACCTGGAAAATGGGAAATGATCCACGGATGGACCAGGAAGCGATAGAGGCGGCAATTGCTTCTGGAATGCGTTTTGTTGACACTGCAGAAATGTACGGCTCCGAATGGATAGTAGCCAATGCAATAAAAAACGAGGAGGATGTATTCCTAGCTACAAAAGTATCTCCAAACCATTTCAGATACGATGATGTGATCAAATCCTGCAACGCCAGCCTGAAGAACCTTAATGTTAACCACATAGACCTTTATCAACTGCACTGGCCGAATCATAGAGTGCCGATAGGTGAAACAATGCATGCGATGGAGGATCTTGTGGATCAGGGAAAGATAAGCTACATCGGGGTCAGCAATTTCAACATTGATGAAATGGTGGAAGCCCAGGAATCAACGAAGAAATACGATATTGTTTCTAATCAGGTTGAATACAGCATAATAGTTAGGGACATAGAAAACGAATTGACTGAATTCTGTGCGAAGAACAAGATAACTATTATAGCATACAGCCCGTTTGCGCATGGCGCCATTTTCGATCCAAAATACGCTAATGTATTGAATGTGCTTGAAAGCATAGGAAAAGAGCATGGCAAGACACCTGCCCAAGTCGCACTGAATTGGTTATTGTCAAAAAAGGAGGTAGTTGTCATACCGAAAGCTAGCGACAAACAGCACGTATTGGAAAATGCTGGCGCCTGGGGCTGGAAATTGTCAAATGAAAAGCTCAATACATTGGATTCAATCAAGGAGAAGAAATCATCTCTTGCATTTGGATTAATGGGTCATGTTCTGAAAAGCAATGGACTATGGGCCAACGCAGCGGGCAAATTTTACTCGAAGAAAGATGCTACTCATTCAAAAAGCAGCACAACCAAATCCTCAAAGAAGTAATGCTCCTTTGCTACCACTTTTGCCTTTAGTTTTTTTACGTCTTTCCCATAATCATTGAAAGAGCTTTCCAGCAAAAGAACAACATGATCTTCTGCAACTTTGCTTTTGTAGGAATTCATGAACCTATTTATCAAGTCTCTTCCTGATTTTCCTCCATCGTAGGCCAAATGCTTCTTATCATCGCTTGGAAGATACGGCGGATTGAATATTATGGTATTGAATTTGCCATTTATGTTGCTAAACAAATCCGAAACTACAAATTTTGCATCAATCTTGTTCAAAGTTGCATTTCTTTTGCAGCAATGTACTGCACTCCTGTCAATATCTGCAAAAGTGACTTTGCATCCTTTTCCTGCTGCTGTTATGCCCTGTATTCCTGTTCCTGCACCAAGATCAAGCGTGTTGCCGAATGCATATTTCTCAACGCATTTTGCAAGCAGGTAGGAATCCTCCCGTGGCTCGTAAACATTACTGCAGTTTTTAATCTCAATATCATTCATGCTAGATTATCATAGGGAAAATATAAAAATAAAAAAGAAAAAGAAAAAAAACATGGCAGGTTCAGAATTCCTATTATTCATATTTGCGGACCAGTGCAGATGACAGATTCTCGCTGCTTATCCTTACATTAATCTCGTAGACAATGCTCTTCATTTGCTCGTGCATCATTCTTTCGCTTATCTTCTTGTAAATGATTTCCTCCTTTATTTGTTGTACTAGCTTGTCTCGTAGATCTATGTCTCTCATTCTTGCATCTATCTCTGCATTTTCATTCAGTTCCGCAGAATAGGCCTTGTTCGCTTCATCCACCATGGCATCAATGCACCTCTCTAGCTCACGCTCGCATTTGTTTGTAGATCCCATCGGCTAACCTCGGAAAACGCACCTTGCGCTACATTGCAGACAACCCCAGAAAAAGCACCCACACATCGCAGGTTACCAACTTGTATGGCGCAGGTATGCGCAACTTTCTTGATACTATTCTGATTGCTTGTTTATTTATATCTATTTGTTTACTTTAATAAATAAATAGATACTAAAGGATAAGATATAAATACTTGAATGTTCACTAATATTAGCGCCAAGTAGATCTTGGTCAACCTCAGGGACGCGCCTGCGCTACGGCGCAGGCGAATTATGTTTTCATGGTTCTTTTTGTCAATACTCTCCTTGAAATTTCCTTACCAATCTCTTCCCCTGCGCTGTCCTCAGGGATGAATGTCTTGTAGGCACCGGCGCTCATGAGTCCTTTCACGTTCTCCTCTTCATTTGCTCTTGATATTATCTTTATGTGCGGGTTTGCAGTTTTTGCAGTTATTGCTATCAATGCATTTTGGACGTCATCCTTGCTGCAGGCAATTATTGCCCTTGCCTTGCTGATTCTTGCTATCTCGAACGTCTCTATGGATCGAACATCACCATGTATTGCAAGCTCTCCATTTCTGTAGAGCTGCATAAGCTCCTTCTTGTTTTCAACTATTGTAACTGTTTTTATTCCTGAATTCTTGAGCTCCTTGAGTATGGCTTTGCAGAAATTGTTGTAGGGCACCAATATCACATGGCCCTCCAGCTTTTGTATTCTTGAAATTTCGATTTTTTCCTTTATGTTTACATGATTGATGAAGTCAAAGAACCATGCAGCAAGAAGCACCGTAAGCACCGGGAATACCATGGCATCGAGAATTTTTGCCGCAAGTATCAACGGATTTGATGCAATGGAAAGCTGTATTAGATTGTAATTGACTTCAAGGGCGTCAAGCGCTGCATCTACAACTGATACGGATGGGCTTACCCCAGCGATTATTGTTATAATTATGGAAGCAATGAATAATACCAATATTATCAAGATCATCGTATATTGGGTCCTTTTTAGATTTGCCATGATTACACCTTCAGTATTCTTTCACCTAGTTCTATTCCTGCTACTACTTCTGGCACAAGGCACAGCTCTGCGCCTCCCCTCTGCAATTTTCTTACGCTTGATTCGCTTCTTGCACGGGCAACGATTTTAACATTTGGATACATATGATGCGCTGTCACTATGCCTAGCAGATTCACGAAGTCGCTTTCCGTTGCGAATATTATCGCCTTTGCGTTGCCCAATGATGCGCTCTCAAGGATCTTCTTTTCTGTAAAGTCGCCATCTATTACGTTATAGCTAAGGTCTCTCAGATAGTTTACCTTCTCGTAGTCGTTGTCTATTATAACAAAATGCGCCTTCTGCTTGGTGAGATCTTTGCATAATCTTTCCGCAAGCATGGAATAGCCGCAGATTATGACATGATTCTTGAGCCTTTTCGAACTTATGATGTCAAGCTTTGATTTTATGTCTATGTTCGACAATAACTCTATGAATGCAGCAAGTATAAATCCAACTATTACTGCCTTTGCAATTCCATCTATCAGCGACACAGCTACCAATTCGTAGAACGCACCTCCAAAGCTTGAGGCATGTATTGCTGCTGTGATGAATGTTGCCGAATTCTCTCCGTTTGCGTCAAATAAAGCTGAAATCGTATAGTAGCTAGCTGCGTAGAAGTTGTGCACCAAAAGCCATATAATTGCAATCGAGAATACGGCAAAGAGGATCGCAACAAAAACGAGTATCAGTATTATCTGGCTTGTAACGCTCGACAATAAATTGTTTGTTTCAGCCA
>JBEKES010000007.1:0-29360 GCA_050013715.1 Candidatus Micrarchaeaceae archaeon | reverse complement strand
TAATTTCAAAAGTTTTCTTTTTAGCCATTTCTTAAGTAAGCGCTGATGCTTTCTTTGACGTACTAATTTCCTTGCTGCGAATTCTCCATTTGGCATTTGTATTCACTCTAATTTATTACTTCATAACCTACTCTGTTATCATCTAAATATGATCTTAGCTTAGGCAACGACGCTTCATCTATTAAAAATATTCTTTTTTCCAATAGTGAGGGCGTTGTATTTAATAGCATTGATGATCTGTCAAGAAGGAAAACATCTCTTGCTTGAGTATCACTTTGCCTTAATAATATTCGGGCAATGCGTTCATCAGGTTTTGCTCTAATTTCTTGTTCTGATTTTACTAGGATTGTCATTTATTATCACTTAATTTTCGTTCAGTATTTTTGAGTTTCCTGGATCTATTATCGATAATACAGAAACAGAATAGGGCTTTCCGCAAACTACCCCCAAATCTATGGGAGTTCCTTCAAATATTTCAACTCTTATGTTCGAAAGCTTTGCAAGGTGCAGTATGTCGCTCAGTCTATCTCCCTTGTTCTTCGACGCAACAATTACGAGCTTTGCCTTGCTTGAGAGTATGGACTGTGATGCTTTGTTTACGCCTAGGGCTGCCGTGCCGCTGTCAACTGCTAATCGTATATTATTTGCTAAATCAGCCATAAAGATTCACTAATCAAATGCAAGAACTGAATCTAATAAAATAGACTACAATTATTATACCAGAAAGGTATATAATTATTCACTTTAATCTTAATACCAGACTATTCGTCCTGGAGGTGAATTTATGTTTAAGGCACAAAGCGCTATGGAGTATTTAATCACCTACGGATGGGCAATTCTCATAATAATAGTCGCGCTTTCCGCACTCTATGCTCTTGGGGTATTCAACTCTGATACCTATGCAGGAAAGGCAGCCACAGGAAGCTGCCAGGTGTACAGGCCCTATGGTCCTGGAACAATACAGCTTGTGAATTTGCAGGGTGTATGCAGCAGCATAGAGCCCAAAGAAGTTGCGGTATTCAACGGCGCTGGCCAGATAACGGTGCCGAGCCAATCGCTTTTGCAAGCCAATGCAATAACAGTTTCTGCCTGGGTAAAGATTACAACAAGCACGCAGTACATGATATTCGACAGAGGATTGACTTTTACGTCAGGAAGCTTTTATATGTGGGGAAGCCCAAGTGATCCTGAATTCACAGATTGTGGAATTTCAGGCTGCTATAACACATTATTCAACACCAATGCGCTGCAAACAGGCACATGGTATAATCTTGTATCTACATTCAATCCTTCAACAGGAATAACTACCAGTTATCTAAACGGAGTTCAAGTTGCAACGTCCTCTTCAGGGCTGATCCCCAGCACATCCAACATAGTAATAGGGAGTTACTTAGGAGGAAGCGGCTACGCGCTGAACGGTTTGCTTTCCAATATACAATTATACAACACATCACTTTCGGGCAACGACGTTAAGGCGCTTTATGTAGAGGGAATCGGCGGACCTCCAACGCAATTGCAGAACCTGGTTGGCTGGTGGCCATTGAATGGAGATACGAAAGATTACAGCGGCAACGGAAACAACGGCAATTCGATTGGAGTATATTTCGAAAGCGCATGGACGAGCGGCTATTCGATACCTTAATTATCCAGTACAGTAGAATTGCATCCAGATGGCTCGCTGAAGCTGTTGCTAAGAACTAGTTTTATGTATCCAAGATAGGGAATAGAGAGCAGCTCTTTGCCCTGTATGTATGTAAGATTTACCGGATAATTGCCATACTGCATGTCAAGCCCTGGATTGTTGTCCCCTTTTGTAAGTATGTAGTAAACTCCGCTCACGTTAAGCACAGCATAGACCCTGTGCACTATGTAGCTATCTCCCAATTGGTAGAAATAGTCTTGTGGTATTGTCTGATACACAACAATCGTGTTGTTGCGATCGCCATTCAATGTCGTTCCGTTTATTGTAACACTTGTAGTATAGGCTTCGCTTGCCGTTGTTCCGTTTGAGTATTGAATCTGCTGCGCGCCGCATGCGTATTTTATCAGATTATTCTGCTGATTTTGCTGATTGACTATCTGGCCACCGGTGCTGCTCAGGCTTAAAAGACCGACAGAATATCCTGGCTTTATCAATTGGGACACTTGTATCTCATTGCCTGTTCTGTTGTAGGCAACGCACGAGAGGAACTCGCTTTTTATGTTTTTTTGCATCGTATTGTAATCCGCTTTGCTTATGTTTATGATTGGAGCTTTTACCTCGCTTATGTTTGTAACGCCATGCAGCACTATCAGGTCACCTCTCTTCAGATTAGGGAGCATGCTGCAGCTGGGCACTATGTCTATAGGATTGTTCGTATGCAAAAAGAACCTGAGCCCGAACCACAGGGCCAATACAACAAAAACAGCAATAATTATTTCTATTATGTTTTTTGTGACGCCCTCCTCCTTAACACCATTCAAAAGCTCGATTATTATGACTACAATTATTATCATGAAAAGGGCTATTCCCAATATGGATGAAATGTACCTGCTGCTCTGGAAATATATAAAAAGCACAAATACAACTGCAATCACTATGTAGAAAGGAAGAGTATTCATTCCTTTTTTGCTTTTACTTTTCTCGTTTTTCTTTAGTGGCATTCAATCATTTATTTAAAATTTATGTAACTTTTATAACAGGATATGGAGACAGTTTCCTGACTCTTATCCAGCTTACTACTGTCGACACCAGTGCCCTTGAATTTGTAGGAGCAACCCCATCTTCAAAAGTTATGTTAGTTGTTGACAAATACAATGAATTGGCAGTAAGTTTCGTGTAATTTTTATATATTGAATTACTTTGCAATGAAATAACCATAGGTGCAGTTATGTTTGGTTTAGTATAATTAATGGGGTTCTCAACACTGTTGAATATAACAGAATACACCGGGAAATTTAATAAAACATTTGTTGTTGGTTCATATAATCCAAACGCATTTCCTGCAATAGATTTAGTGCTTGGGGTGTTGTTTGCCTCTATTAGGTTTTGATAGGTAGACTGATTATAGCCAATGTTTGTTTGATTAACGAATATCTCAAATATGTTAGAAGGTTGGTATATTATATTAGTAATTAGGTATGAATCCGCATAAGCACCAATTGCATCCTGCCCCCAAAATTCAACTCCAGATTGGGTTGTATACACAGAACCTGTTTCAGTACAGCCAGAACCATATCCACATTGTCCATTATTGTTGTACCAATTATTAAGTGTCAGGAAATCGTAGTATTTAGGAAATATATTATTCCCATCGTCGTATTGGCCATAGTATTGTTGTGCCCATGACCTTGTATCTGTTTTTATTAGTTGAGGAGCAAGTCCAGTATTGTTTCCATTGAATTTTACCAATGAGTAATTATAAAAGTTCATTTTTATTAGAAGCGTATTTGTTGGTGGAGAAGCTGGTATGGATTTTCCTATTTTTAACCAATAAGTGCTTATGTCATTAAAGCTAGGTCCAGATTCCAACCAGGAAGGTATTATGGTCCCATTCGAATAAGCAAATTGGATATTTTGAAGGTTTGATGCCTCTGAATTTTTATATCTTGAGCTATTTATCACAATTTGCTGGAGTGAATTCGTTGGCGAAGCCGTTCCGCTAGGATTTGATATTGTCAATGTAATTGAGTTTATCTGTGTATTTGAAATTGGTGGTGTATCTCTGGTATCAATCCAATTTACGAAATACTGCATGCCCTCTGCCGGGCTATTTAGAGGTCCATTATACTCGTCAGCCACAACGATTGCAGGATATCCATTTATAAATGGTATGTAATTCTTTGAATTTGAAAGTATATTTCCTGTATAATCCGAATAGACATTTTGCTGGTAGTAGGTTATTACATAACTATTTTTAGGAGGTGAATTTGTAGTAGCATAAACAAACATTGAATTTATTGGATAATAAGTAGGAGCAGATAAATTGGAGTAGATTATATTACCAAATGTCGATAAATTTGATTGTTCTTGGATCCCATTATAATAACCAATACCAAGACCCACTATGTTTATCATTTGGCTTGAATTGCTCATGGCAAAGCTAGATATGTCCACTGCGGCAGATGCAGAAGTCGAGGTCGAATTTATATATTCATCAATTGCTTGGGATTGGTTGAAAATTGAATTTATTACAAGCCAATCTACTGCACCATGAGACGCATCCAGTCCTAACCCTCTACCAAACTTGGTTAATGTATAGTAAAAACCATAACGTGAATTCCATGAATTTGATTCATTTTGAAATTCTAAGCCATTATAGTTTGCAAAGTTATTGTAATAATTGAATATGTTTCTTCCATTATCAAACCAACCGTATGTCCCTGTCAAAAGTGGCGATTCTCCAATAGTATTATTGTTGAAAGCTATCGTGTTTTTTGCACCAAAATTCAGGTCAACTATAACGTTGCCTTTTGCAGCTATTGAATTAGATAATTTAAGCACAAAAGTAAGGTTTGCAGAAGCATTCAGATAATATGGATTTCCCGGATTGATGGTATTTCCTTCAAACCATGAAGGTATTATAGTACCATTCGTGTAAGTGAACCATGCATTATCAAAAGATGGAGATGGTGAACTGCCATAACTTAATCCATTTATTGTTATAACATATTGGTAGTTTCTTGGGGTTGGTGCATTGTAAGGATTTAATAGTGTTTTAGGTGAATATGATGTTGATATTAGATTGTTAGTGTAAGGTACATTTACCATGTTGCCAATTGATTCACCTGGCATATTCCCATAGGGAGGATTTACCCTCTGTCTAATTACATATAATGGGGAATTGATATTTACAAATCCTATATTTCCAGTTGAATTGAATAGGAAGGTATGTATTGTTGACAAATCTCTACCAGAGGTAAGTGAGTATAAGCCATTTACATAGTCAAAGGTGTGATCAGATGTTGAATTAGCCGTAACACTAAAAACTGTGGGACCAATGCTCATAGAAACATCAGTTGTTCCTAAAGAGTTTGATGAATTGAAATATATTGAAGTAGTTCCGTAACTATCATATTCGTTATTTCTATTTAATTGACCAACCCCATTTCCAAATACTCCGAAGATTCCAAGGCCCCCTCCAAAATAAAAGTCAGTAGCAACATTCAATGTAGAATAGCTTGAAGTGGATTGTAAATAGCTATGCAAATAACCAACATACCCATTTGACGTAATTCCGTTGTCAATTATATAATTAGTACCGGACCATTTGCTATCTAGTACATTCCCATTAAAGTCCTCATAGAAGCTAAATACATTTGCACCATCATCATATCTAGCATAAGTGCAGTTTATAGTATTCCCATTGGGACACCCTATTTGTGGTGCTTCTCCTGTTGTAGTGGTATTGAATTCACTTGTTGAAAAGGGCGCAAAACCCATATAAATAGTATAGTTTGAATTTGAAGGAATTCCAGGATTTATTTTTAACCAGTAATCTGCTTCTCTAGATGTCTTATTAACTTGACCATTTAGCCAACTTCCCCCTTCAAGCCAGGAATTTACAATAGAGCCATTTCCATAAAAGAAAACCACATTATTAAGATTAGGATCGAGATAGTTAGAATATATGCTAGGATTTAGGTAAAATATTTGCTGGAAGTTTGATCCAGTTCCTATACTTTGATTATTGTAGAATGTTATTGGTACATAAGAAGTAACATTTTGAGGTACTTTAGGAGCAATTACATTTACTGTTTGATTTGTGTATAAAATAGAATTTGAATCAAATGCACCTATCAAATAATTGCCAGGTGCAGCAGGTTTCCAAACATAATTAGCTGTAGTTGTATGTGTAGTTTGTATAGCATTATTTATCAAAATTTCACAAGTATCTCCCATAGAGCAAGTTGCTTGAATTGTATTTGATTGACCAAGATATAATGTATTAGCTACTGATAGTATGGGTGAATTACTTATACTATTTGTTACATCTACAGTTTGGTTTGTATATAGCCCTTCAGTTGCGTCAAATGCACTTACAAGATAATTACCAGTTGTGGAAGGTGTCCATAGAAAATTAGCTGTTGTTATCTGTGTAGTTTGTATAGCATTATTTATCAAAATTTCACATGTGTCTCCATTACCACAAGTTGCAATTATTGTATTAGATTGGCCTAAAGTAAGGCTATTTACAATTGTTAGATTTGGTATTATTTTGATTATGGTGTAATTATAAGCAATAGGAGGGTTTGGACTAATTCCACTATCTGTTGCAAAAACTACGAATATTGTAGGTGAATTTACAGTAGTAAGAAAGTTTGATGTAGTTACATTGTGCCCAAATACTCCACTTCCACCTATTTTAATTGCATTAAGTCCAAAAACACTATTAGCTGTGAACCATTGATAAATTGCATTAGAAGGACTTATACGGAATACATTTGAAACCATTGAAACTTTAGCATTTTTATTTATTGTCTTCGAGGTAAAATTAAGAGTTACAAGCACATTGCTATCAGTAACGCTAAAACTAGTATTATCTGGTGTTATTCTATTTACAGTATAATTACAGCTATTTCCAGATGGTGATACACACATCATATCATTATTAAAAGAACCTAGATTTTTATTTATCCCATTTATAGTAGCACTTGATGCACTAAAAATAGTTCCATTAAGTTTAGCACTAGATTGTGCAAAATCATTACCAAAATCAGAATATCCAAATTTTGCATAAGGTAATTCGTTTGCAGGAGTACAATAAGCACTACTACAAGGATCTTCAGTTATGAAGTCAGCACTAATCTGAAGAGAATTATACGGGAAATAACCAAAATCTGTCCATCTTTTAGATGTATCATTAATGAAAACAAACCATTTTTGTGTACCGTTTACATAATTTCCATCAAACATTACTACAGCATTTATAATGTCTCCTGGAGCGATCGAATTAGGCAACTCTTGTTCACTATGCGGTACAAGTTCTATCCATGCATAATAATTAGTATTATCATTAGGAGCATCAGATTCAGTTCCTACTTGTATTAAAGTATTATCACCAAGAGAACTTATACCTCCAACACCTATCCATTGGGAAGAAGAACCAGTAACGAAAATTGAAACATTTTGAACCTTCCATGAACCAAAAACATCACCAACAAGTCTATTTGTTGGAATTACATATCCACTCCAACCACTAGAATAATAAGTTCCTACTGTACCTCCAAAAATATCATTAGCGTTTATAGGATTAAATGAAAAAATCTTTGTTGTTTCAAATATTGGTGTGGATTTAAATGTAGCTGTAGAATTTGTATTATAAATGTTTGAAATATTATATACAATAAATCCTTGACTTTCCCAAAATGAAGTATTTGATAACAAGTTAATCCTAGCCGTATCGGTAACATTTACACTTTGAGAGTAAGTATGTAAATTTGCTAAAATTAAGAAGAATATAACTATGATAAGTACTCTTAAGTTCTTAATGAATAGCACCCTGATATATTAATTAATAATAAGGTATATAAAAGTTTATTTATAATGTCTTATATGCCTAAATCAAAAAATTCAAATAAAAAAATTTTAATACTTGTTGTGAGTATTTTAATAATAATAGCGATAATATCACTTTTAATCCATTTTTCAAATAAACCCATAAGATATAATACAAGCTACTTTTACCAATGTACAAAAATTTATATACCATTTTCCTGTCAGGATGCTTCTTTGAATTCTACCACAAATATTGTTACAGTTAGATTAGGCCAAAATAGTGGAACTACTTGGACAAGTGCAAATTTTGCTTTTACACCAAATAATTTAACCTCTGTTACGTCTTCTTTTTCATCTTATCCAATAAATACATTGTATTCAACAAGTGGATTACTATCAGCGCAAACAGTACCAGTTTCATTTATTTCTAACGGGAATGTAAATAACACTATATGGGCTCAATATACAACATCTAATAACTCTACTTTTCAATATGCTGAGATTGCTACGATAAATATCAGGGCAAGCTGATTTATACAAATATATAGATGATGTTGCTTCGCTGAAGATGAAGCTGGAGGGTATTTAGGTCCTGTAATTAAAAGAATATGTCCATACTAACAAAACACTAGTTAAAACTGTCTTTAAGTTCCTTTTTCCAATTTTTCCTTTTTTGCTTAAAATCATATTGAGCTTCCTGGCGACCCTTTTCTTTGTGGTATTCATCCTGTTCCATATGCTTTAGATCCCGTTGTCTTTCTTGCCAGGCTCTCTTTTTAGCTGATTCTTCCAAATCCTGTTCTTTTATTTTCTTCCTTACTTTCTTAATATAATCCATAATTCCCATATAATTACACTTTTTTCCTTTAATTTACTTATAATCCTCTACCATTAAGACTTTCACCTGCGGATTCGGATATTATCTGTATAAGTTTAATGAAGCCAGCAATTCCAGCTCCTCCTGCAATTATCACTATGGCAATTATACCATAATTAGTTACACCCGCTGCCTGTGGCGATACACTAGTAACAGCACTACCTAATGTACTCAAAATAAGTATGAACAATCCTGCTGTTATTGCTAATACAATAGCGCCCCAAATTTCATTTCCTATTTCTTGTAACGGGTTACTCATTAAATCACTTACAATATTGTTACAGTTTAAGTATTTATATTTTATTATTAGGAATTTAGGATCTATTTAAAATACCGATTACTAATTATTAATATGAATACACAAATGGTAGGAGATAAAGGCGAGCTCTACAATGCGATTGATAGCGTGGCTGTGGGTGATAAATCTAAAACAGTTATACGATAAACTGGCTTTTTATAGTTAAATGAGCATATATAATATCGGTAAGAGAATGCCGAGTTTCGTATATGATTTCTTTTCTGGAATCTATAGTGGAATATCCACTGAAGTGGATAACTTAATGAATAATGTCTTTTTCTCTGGTTTAGTTCGTGTTGGACTATGGGCATTATTCATCATCGTCGTTGGGTCTATGGTTTGGGCTGTCTATCTTGGGCATTGGAAAGCTCCAGCTATCCTTGTTGGTATCCTTCTTGTTATCGAAGCGATTTGCCAAGTCGGCTATGCTTCTCAAGGTTGAAGAAGGAGCAGGAATATAATTTGAAAACCAAACACAAAAACTAGAGAAATAATGCCAGAAGCCTTTTCCATTTTTATATTCGTTTCTAAGGAAAAGTCTAGCTTTTTGGCTAAGTCCCTTTACAGAAGCGGGGGATATAGCTAACTCCAAAAAACTAGACTTCATTTAAAAGTTTTTTTACATATCTATAGGCTAATGTTAAAAAACTAGACTCCTTAAAGGCCATTTTGATGACCTTTTGCCCTGCAGGGAAAAACTGGACTTCCTTGACCTTTTTGAGTTGAGGTGTACTTTATTACTCGAGTAGAACTGGACTGAAATAGAGAGTTACCTTTTCCTAGCAACAGTTAGTATATACATACCTTTTATTTTAGACCCATCAATACCATATTGACCAATTACTTCAAATCCATTTTTTTTAAGCATATCTCTTAGTTGGGCTTTACTATAAATTTGCATTGTCCAGCGTTCTTTGAATACTTTTGGCTTGCTTAATCCTTCCTGAATGAAAGTTTCCTGATTAATTAACATTAATCCATTCTCTTTATCCAATCTATTGTTGTTTGTCCTTACCAATTTTGTATCTTTTATCTCTTTAGCAACATCAAAAAATTTATATGTTATAAAATTCTTCTTCATATATTCTAGATCAAATATATCAAATATATACAGTCCATCTTTTTTCAAATTGTTACCTATATTTCTAATTGTTTTTTCAAAATCTGGTTTACTAAGATGACCTATTGCGTTGAATATTGTTATAACTGCATCGAAAGTTCCAAATTTTGAACTTCTCATGTCTCCTTTGTAAAATTTCACATTTAGTTTGGCGTCTTTTGCCTTTTGTTTTGCAATTTTTAACATTGCAGAGCTAATATCTGAACCAATTACATTGTAACCTTTCTTCGTTAACCACAATGTCTGTACACCAGTTCCGCAAGTGAAATCTAGAACTTTATTTGCTTTATAATTTTTGAGGATCTTTTCCAAGAATGAATTTCTATCAGCTCCTCCTTCTTCCAAAACTTCGTAATATTCTACTAATTTGCTATAATCATGAGGTAATGTCATTTAAACACCAAGATTATTTAGGTACTAATTCTTTAAATAACACCGTACAAATTGTATAGATTGATATGTCCAAAAAAAGACTTCTAATAAATAATATTTCAATAAAAGCGACTAGCATTCCAAAAGAGGAGATCTTTAAAAGAGATATCGCCATAACAAAAAAATATTTTACCAGAGCATATAAATTAAATCAAAATATGTTTTCTGGTATAACTCCAAATTTCAGAATAGTTCTTTGTTATTCAAGGAAAGAGTTCGACAAAGAATTAGGATGGAAGACAGGAAAATGGGAAGCTGCAGTCTCAGATAAAAGAAGGATATTTATCTTCGCACCTTCTGTTTGGAATAGATTAACTGATAATAACCACCTATTTCATCAAACACTTACACATGAAATGAACCATATATTTTACGAGAACTTCGTTGGTGCACCTACACCACAATGGCTTCTGGAAGGATTAGGAATGTTAGTTGATGGAACAGGAAAGAATTTTGGTTGGAAAGGTAAATCCAAAATAAAATATCTAGCATTTTCTTTAAAGGAAAGATGGAAAATTCAGTCAAAAAGTAATAATGATGCACTGGAATTCTATAAAAGCAGTTATCTTGCTACAAAAAGAATTGTTAACAAATTAGGAATTCAAGGCTTAATGAAACTAGTAGCTAAATATGCAGAATGTCCTGTAAAAAAGAGTTATGATATGGTGTTTGAAGGGATTTTATGAAAATAACATTATGTTCTAGTGCAAAATTCTTTGATAAGTTATATAAGATTAAGGAAGAACTTGAAAAAAGAGGATATGAGGTATTTTTACCAAGTATGCAAGATTTTCATCATCTGGAAGAAACTGCTCTTGCTAAGATTCAATACGATTTAATTAGAGACCACTTTAGAAAAATTGATAAGTCAAATGCAATCTATGTTGCTAATTATGACAAAAATGGAATAGAAGGATATATAGGTGGCGGTGCATTATTGGAAATGGGAAAAGCATTTGATAAAGAAATACCAATATTCTTAATGAAAGATATTCCAAGACAAATAAGTTATCGGGAAGAATTGATTGCACTTAAACCAATAGTCATAGGAGAAAATTGGGAACTATTAGATAAGCATCTAAAAAGTTGATTATATGAAAAGAGAACAACTAGATAAAATTCTTAATTTCATGATAGAAGTAGACAAATTAAAAAGAGTCAAAAGAACTGGTTGGGTACGTACAGGAGTTAAAGATCCTGAAAGTGTTGCTGATCATTCTTTCAGTACGGCACTTTTCACTTACATAATTGCAAAAGATCTTAAACTAAATGCACCAAAAGCAATGCTAATGGCTTTATCACATGATATAAATGAAGTAATAACTGGAGATATAGCAACAAGATACAAAGAAAGTTTACAAGTAGTAAGTAATAAGAAAAAGCACGAAATAGAACACAAGAACCATCTAAGAATGCTTTCATATCTAGGAAAGAAAGATAGAGGAGAATTTACTAAACTTTGGAAAGAACTTAATGATCAAAGCTCCAAAGAAGCCAGACTTGTTAAACAAATAGATGCACTTGATTACATAATACAACTTTACTTATACTCTAAAGAAAACGATAAAAAGAAATTTGAGACATTCTTTTTAACTGCAAAAATGAAGGTTTCTGATCCAGATCTTCTTTACATTTTAAATAAAATACAAAAGATGATTTACGGTAATAAAAAGATAAATAGGAAAATAAAGTAAAACTTTCTTAAAACATCTATTTTTGATTAATCCTAAATCAACATCGGTTGAAGTGTACTAAACCGGTGTTTTGTATGAAACCATTTTATAGCATAGAATCTAGAGCTGCGAGCTTGCTTCTGCTTTTTACTTGTTATATTTTGGCATATATGCTTACGTAATCAAGAAGCCTCTGCGCAAGTCCATCCAAATAGAAGGCCTGCCTCTCTGAGCTTCTTTCAAGGTTGCTTGTTTCATATGGCTCTAGTTCTATGTACTCGTTTGAACCCTGCTCGTCCAGATTTTCCTGCACCGAATTTATGTATATGGATATCTCTTCCGGTACTCCCGTTTGCCTTGCAAGATATTCTGTTGTTGCGTTTGCAGGTGGTTCGTGTCTTTTTTTGCTTATGAAGAGAGCCATGAGAACTTTTTCCACTGCACTGTTGTATAGTGTAGTTGCGGTTACGTATTCCTTCTGTCTTTTGTGCCTTTTAGCTAGCTCTAGGTCCTTTGTCGCTTTAGCTATTAGTTCTCTTACTCTGCCCATATCCAACCCAGTATAACTTCTAGCCCTAGCTTTAAATATTTTCCTTGTTTATATGTATAACTGAATCAACATAGATTTACTTCATGACAAATCTGATGTCGATTCGATGATTCACATGCAGGACGACCTAATTATAGGCAAGCTTCTCAGGGACCTTGTATCCGCAACAAGCAACACCCTTGTGGATTCCGACATAGAGAGGCAATTTTCAAATACGATAGGAAATTTATTCGGGCTTGAAAAGGTAGTAATAAACAGCGCCTATTCCGAAGATTCAAAACCCAATGAACTTTACGGATACATAATAAACACGAAAAAGGTATATGTTGACAATCAGTTGAGCGAATACTCCTCTTTTCCTGAGCTCATAGGCTACAAGAACAGAGGGTTCCGAAGCTGTGCGATCGTTCCCATAATAGTGAGCGGCAAAGTGGTATCGATAGTCGAGCTGCTTTCCACTAACGACAACAAGTTCAGCGACGAGCTAATCAACAGCGCATCTTTGGGTGCGTACTTCACTTCTCTTGCACTTCTTTACAAGTACGAGAATGAAAGGAACCTGAAGCTTGCAAGCTACTTCAACGGAGCGTTCAACATCGACATAGCACAAATCCTAGTCTCACACGATGGCAAGATAATAAAGGTAAACGAAAAGGCAAAGAAGGAAATATTCACGATAAACAACAGCAACAGCACCATATCGGAATTGATAGGCCTTGACTTTGCGAAAATCGATAACTTATCAAAAAGCAATGCAGGCTCAACAGTTGTAATAGAAAAGGACAGGAAGAACAGATTATTCAAAATAAATGCAACTAAGATAAATGACAGATTGATGAGCGTTTCCCTACAAGATGTAACCGAACTATACCAATTGTCCAAGGTCATCGAATCAATGGATGAATCGTCCAACGCGGGAGTGATCTATTTTGACAATGATTTTATAGTAACTAAGGCAACAAAAAGCATAAAATCCGCAATAGGCTTTAACGAGAATTTGATACTGGGAAAAACACTCATAGAGCTTGCAGTTGAGAGACAGCGGGGCGAACTGAAGGAGCTGCTTGATTCGCTGCAGAGCAAGGACAAGGTAAAAGGATCCATAGACTTCGCAAGCGAGAGCGGATTGCCAGCAAGGCTTAACTTCACTCTTTTGAAATTGGGTAATAACTATGCAATGCTGTTCACAAAAGCTGAAGCCGAAGGCTATCTGCAAAGCGTAAGAAATGCATTCAACGATTTTATAAACAACACTTCAGATATTGTAATAACGATGGACACGCTCGGCTACATAAAAGCATGCAACATGCCAGTGGAGAACGTGCTTGGCTATTCAAGGAGCGAGCTTGTTGGGAAAGAACTCAAGGATCTTTATTTAACGCAGGACCAAGCAGTTCTTGACAGGGACATAACCTATGTAAGAAATGGAGGCAAGATTGATAATTCCTATGTTGCATTGGCTGCAAGGTCGGGGCAGAGGATCGATGCGACGCATTCCATAAGATTATTCACAGATTCGGAATCTGCAGATTACATAATAGTGATAAAGGAACTGGAGACAAAGCATTTGATCAACGATTTGAAATTGAATCTTGACAAGGAAAAGGGCAGGGTGTCAAAGCTCAATTCCACAGGAAAATTGAAATCGCAATTCATATACAATATTTCCCACGAGCTGAAAACTCCGCTTACTAACATAATAGGGTTCTCGAAGCTCCTTTATAGTGGAGAATTCGGACCGTTGAATCAGGACCAATTGAATTACATAGGCACAATAATAGAAGAGGCAAACAGGTTCATGTTCATAATACAGCAGGTGCTAGATGCAGCAAAGCTAGAATCCGAGAAAATGGTTCTTGAATTGAGGGAAGTGGACATGAAGGAACTATACAACAATTCAACAATACAGTCCCTCAGGGAAGCTGCGACCAAGGAAGGGCTCAGGTTCTCCTGGAATGTGGATTATGATGTTCCCAAAATAAACGCGGATCAGAACAAGCTAGTGCAGGTATTTGTAAATTTGATAGGCAATGCAATAAAGTTCACCGACAAGGGGGAAATAAAAATAAAAATATCCAAAAAGGGCAAGACAGAAATACAGTGCGATGTGATCGATACGGGAATAGGCATAAGCGAGGAAGATGTTCACAAGCTATTCAAGAAATTCTATGAAGCACCGAAAAAGGGCCTGGTAAAGCAGGAAGGTGCCGGCACAGGACTTGGCCTCACCATAACAAAGGAAATAATAAAACTTCACGGAGGCAACATATTCTGCGAATCAGAATTGAACAAGGGAAGCAAGTTCAGCTTTACACTTAAGATAAAACCGAACCCGAAGAAAAAAGATTAAGGCACTACTACTCCGCAGGCGTTTCCTACAGACAATGCACCTTGATAGCTGCTTTTCCATTCGCTGAGGGTCAAGTCCTCGAAGATTCCGCTAAGAGTGTCATTTATGATATTCCTGTTTGAAGAGCTAATCGCTATTGTAAGCGCAACAGTGTTGTTGAATCCAGGATCTGTGGTTTCAACCTTGAACAGCACTTCATATTTGCCGTTTCCTAGGCTTGTTGTATTGTTGTATATTTTATATGGCACATAGGGAGTCACATTGTAGTAGGTATCCTGGCCATGTGGTGCGTGTCCGAAGGACTTGATATAGGATGTGTTGTACATTACCGGAGTGCACTGCGTTGTATTTGCATACAATTTGCTGAAATTCAGCATAATTGGATAGTAACTGTCTATTTTAAGTGCTGCAGTTATGTTTGCAAGCGTTGTGTTTTGTGCTATGGTAGTTGTGGATGAACCAACTGTGCTTGTGGTTGATTTGCCCTGTATTGTAGTGGTTGATGGGATTGTAGTTGTATAAGAATTCTGATTGCCAGAATAAAGATTGCCGTTAAGGGTCCTTATGTCCTGCGTGTCAGGCGCTATCTGAAGGCTTGTGGGAGTTGGTGTTATTTTCACTGATATGCTGCTGGGGCTTAGGGATTGCAATTGGAAGGCAATGTTTGCATAATTTGTGCCGTCGTTGATTTTTGTTATGTTGTTGAGCGTCAAAGACACGTTAAGTATTGGATTCACAAATATCGGGAACTTGCTCACATGTATGTATGCCTTCCCGGATGTGAGCGAAATTGACGACAGTGAAATATAATACTGGTTTGAGTTTATGCTGTATAGATTCCCTGATTGGGTTACATTAACAGTAGTTGCGGAATTTATTACAGATTCGTTGACATTGACTACGAACAGGAAATAAACCGCTATGAGCGCTATTATAACTATGATTATTCCTATAATGATGGGCTTGTTGTTTGGCTTCTTCTTTACCTGATATTGAGGATTCTCTTCACTTGCCTGTGCATGCTGCTTATGCGGCTTGCTTTTCTTTTTGTTGCTGAATAGTGCCATCCAATCATTATTATTAGACATAAAGCTTTTTAATATATACACTATGCAGTTATGTATGCTAAAATTCCGAACGGCAATAGCATCAAAGCATCAAAAGCCTAATATTTGTTATTGTTGTTATGATATATTAGGTGACCAATATGGGAGAGAACACTAATGCTGGAAGCATCAGCGATATTTTCGATGTAATAAACGAGCGCCAGCAGATCTCGTTCAACGAGCTCAGCGACATGGCATTCAGCAGAGGCATAGAAAAGGACAGGCTCAAGAAAGCGCTTTCCGAATTAGAAAAAATGAAGGTAATTGCCTCGAGAAGCAGAGGGGGAGTGCTTACCTACTATCCGCTTCAGGAGCAGGGTTCAGTGAGAAAAGTGCTGGTAGTAGAAGATGACAAGAACATCAACAAGCTTATGGCGCTTTCCATAGGAAGGGGCTTTGAGATAAACCAAATATATGATGGAGGGGAGGCCATTTCCTTTGTGAGAAAGAACAAGCCTGACCTTGTGATACTGGATCTAATGCTTCCGCACAAGGACGGACTTGACATCTGCCAAACCATAAAGAGCGATCCGAGCATAAGCAGCACAATTGTAATACTAATAAGCGCCATGGACCCCACAAGCAACAGGTTCAAGGGCATTAAGTATGGTGCCGATTATTATATCAAAAAACCATTTGATCCTGTCGAGCTGCGAAGCCTTGTCACCATATTCCTTAAAAAGAAGGGCAAGAGGTTCGATCCACTCATAGATCTTCCCGATGAGGAAGGACTATCAAAGGAAATAGAGCATTCGATAAAAGAAAACGAAGAATACACCATAGGAACAATAAAAGTGGGGAACCTTGGCGAATACGCCAACAGGTTCGGCGCAGATTCCGCGCTTGTAATATTGAGGCTTATATCGCAATTGCTGCAAGACGTAACAAAAAACAGCGAGCAGAACATATTTGTCGGATTTCTTGAGAGTGAAGTGTTTCTTATTGCAGGTCCCAAGAAAGACATAGGAATGGAAGTGGAACATTTGAAAAATGAATTCAATGCGGTTATTCCATTCATACTGCAGGACAACGGATACAAGACAATTGCTCTTGACATAGACCATCTCTTCGAGACAAAAGAGGTGCCAAGGCTTTCGCTTGTTTACGAGCAAATCAAGAAAGAGCGCATAAAGGAGCAGAGAAGCAAAATCCTGCAGAGCAAGGGCGCCTCTAAGAACGACATAGGAGCCTATACCTACGATGAGATAAGGAAAATGATAGGCAACGAGAGCCTTGACATAAGGATCACAAGAAACGGCAGCGATGTTAAGTTGCAGGTAAGCAAGGAAAAGGATGATGAGAAGAAATAGTTGAATTAATATGCGATTAAATATCAAGAAAGCTCAAGCTTCTATTGATTTGCTGATATCCTATGGAATTGCAATACTCATAATATCAATTGCAATGTATGTTGTATTGCAGCTCGGAATATTCAATGCAAGGCTTGCGCCAATTTCCTGCAGCGCTATAACCTCATTCCTATGCTCGGAATACACGATAAATTCCAACGGAATAGCAACAATAGTGTTTGCACAGTCGAGCGGAGGCACAATGAGGATAAACGGAGCTTCCTGCTCAACGGAGCCCAACACAATTTCTGAGGGACCCGAATACGGCAATGTGCAGGTGCTGCCATATTCTCGCACTCCGCAGTATTATCCCCCATCAAATTCGAACCTTGAAACCCCATTGACCGTATATCCGAGCAATCTTACCAGATTCAGCATAAACTGCTATACCGCAAGCGGCATAGCTACAGGGCATCTGGGCAATACCTATACGGGACTTGTGTGGATAAATTACACCATAAGCAATTTGCCCAGCAGCTACAGCAGCGTACAGCAGGTAATAAGCTTCACAGCGAAATATTCATGAAAACAAAAGGATTTATATTCGTTTAGCTAAAAGTATTAGTTGAGAGCATGTCATCAAAGCACATTTTAATAATAATGGTTCTTGCGTTTGCAGTAATGGGCATAGCAATGGCAGGCAGCACCATCGGTGCGCCAGCAATAATACCAAGGCCCTACGTCAATATAACAGAACCCTATAATGCATCTTACATTCAATCCAACGGAACAGTATATCTGGGAAAGGTAGGACCTGGACAAACATTCTATGTGACAATTTCCTCTGCAACCCAGAACAGCTCTGGAACATTCTTCAGTATAGGATGGGACGAGCTCATAGCATCGAGTTTGCCAAACAATTGGATAACGCAGAATTCCGCATTGTACAATACTAATCCGTCAATAAAAATAACCGTTGCGCCCAATGCGCAGAACGGCACCTATAGATTCAACCTTACGGCAACGAACATAGGCAATTATTCGAAGCTTGGATCAGTAAAATTCACTGCCTATGTCAATGTAACTCCAGATGTCTTCAAACTTGACGTTAATCCAACAAGCATAAGCGCAGGGCCGGGACAGCCTGCAACAGTATATGTAACAATAAACAATACGGGAGTTTCAGATTCCCCATTCAACATAACAGTGCACGGACTCCCAGCATGGAATTACAGCACAACAGTAATCGCACTGCACCATACGCAGGGCAGCTTCCCCTATCAGATATATGACAACGAGCCAGGAGTTTACCATTTGAATGTTTACGTAAGTTCAATAGCAAGCCCATTGATCTACAAGCAGAGCAACATAACGCTTACCACAAGGGCAACAATAGCCAGCGACTATGCGGCATTGGGCCAGGGTGCTCTCACTTTTCCTATAGTATATGCACCAGCCTATGCAGTCATGTACCTAATAAGCGAGCTGGCAAAATACGTATAATAATATAAGTGATAATGAATGAGAAAAGCGAAGTCAAAGTCAAAAGTAGAAAATGCGCTAACTGCCTATTACATAGAATTGAATGGAATGTCCGACTTCGCTGGACAGAATTTCGATTATCCCGGAGGTCACATAAAAGCAGTGAAAGAGGGAAGCAAATACAAACTTATGTCAGCAGGGGAAAAAATAGGGGACATTCGACTTATTTATTATGTGACAGTTGACAAGATAGGAAAATTCTTTGTGTACAACCCGACGGAATCGTTGGGTAATTATGAAATGAAGGATCAGATAATTACAGAACAGGGAAACTTCAAGTCATTGAGAGCTCCGATAATGGAGCTGATGACCAATCCATACAAGGAGGCAAAGGAACTCAAGAAAGTTGACAAGGTCAAATGCATCGAGATAAAGGATTCAGGCACATTGATAAGGTCGATGCTCAATTTCCATGAGGATGAATCACCTCCAAAGTTGTATGCATTCTTCAGCGGCAATTTTCATATACTAGGAACATTCGAATTATTCCATGAAAGTGGAGCAAAGATATTTACATATGCAAAAACAGATATTAGAACTGTGTTTGGATCATTAAGCTACAATTACATGAATGACACAGTGGAGCCTTCAGATTCATTCAACAAGTCAGCGGTTTACGTACGAGTAATAAATCTTTCAAAACCATTCCCATTCTTCTAAACTTTTGGAAAAGTTCAATCAAAAACAAAACTTATTAGATAATACTTATCAAAACAACTACATGCCCGAATAGCTCAATGGTAGAGCGATTGGCTGTTAACCAATAGGTTGCAGGTTCGATCCCTGCTTCGGGCGTAAATAAAACTTGTCGTCGAAGAGCATACACTAATCCTTATTTTGTCGTCTGAAGTTCGGGTTAGTTCCAAGGTCTACTTATTCTATAGCTTTCAATAGTTCTGGGAATTCTTCTGTTCCCATGTCTCCAAATGTATAATGTCCTCTTCCTTTAATTTCTATAACCTTTCCACCTAAAGCTTTATGGAAGATTCCTAAACTTTTCTTACCATCGTCTTCTTCGTTATCAGCTGTGAACATTATAATTTCTTTTACTCTTGATTTTATTGCTTTGTCAATATTATATGTATAAAATGCCTTCCTGTATTTATCATCCTTATCGGGTATCTTCCAAGGTGCTACAAGTATAAGCTTATCAACTTTTTGTTTTGTATCTCCAAGCCAACGAACTAAAAATGCACAGCCACAACTATGTCCTATTAGTATTGTATTTTCTGTAACTTTGTATTTCTCAAATTTACTTTTGAATTTATTATAATCTGGATACCAAGGTTTTGGCATAAGCGGAGTGTCTACTTTTATGCCTCTGGATTGTAGCTCTTTCTTTATCCAAGGTATCCAGTGCTTATCGTATGTTCTCGTTTTCGGATTAGCTGCCTTCTCTTCATCCGAAGGACAGCCATGAATCACAATAACATTTATTAACTTTGAATTTTTCATCAATATTATTCAACATCATTCAATATTAAACAATATCGAAAAGGCCTCATAATTAAATTATACGGCCTGCTTCGGGCGAAAATGGCTTATTTTGCTTAGTTTGACGTCGAAAGATAATGCTTAGTTTGTACGCCCTGAGGCGGCGTATATACGGCAGGTCCGACCCCTAATAGCATAAATTAAAGTTGAGGAATAATGTTTAATTGACTTTCTGGAATACCAAGTTTAACTAGCTCTTCTCTTTGTCTGTTTTCAAATTTAATTTTTGATTCCTTTGAAAAATTCCACCGACCAGGTATTGCCAAGAAAAGACTTTTTTTGCTTAAATCTATTTTACCATTGGATTCTTCTAATAAACGTTTAGCTAATTTAGTCCAAAGTTCATCTATGTTAGCTAATAATTTGGAATCTTTTGTGAAAAGTAAAGTAGGATCCATAATTACGTTATTTATGGGCTGCCGTGTTACAAAATTACCTTCACTGATAAAGTAAGGTGGATAATCGTAAACATCACCATATTGGTATTCTACTAAATTTTTTATTTTAGAAGTTCTTTCTTTACCTGCAAAATCATAGCCTGACAAATGAGATTTTCTATTTTTCCATATATTGTATACCTTTGGATTTGGTAACTCTAGTAATTCTGATCTAAAGTGGGATTCCTTATCCCATATATGAAATTGTACTTCAACCTCATTTATGATTTCAATGATAGTAAAGTGATCAATTTCTCCACTTTTAAATAAATCCTTTGCTTCTGCTCTCTGTTCAGTCATTGGAAATATGTTTGATTCAAACAGATAATCTATATTTTCTCTTTTGATTAAAATTATTAGATCTATATCGGATTTCTTCCTTACGGAAAAATTCTTTCCCATAGCAACTGATCCAGCAAGAATTGCTGCATCAGCAAAAGTTTCGATTTTTGGTTTTAGGTTTTTAACTATTTCTAGTCGTTTTTCAGTTTCACGTCTAGCTTCTTCTAAAGAAGGCAATGGCTCATCTAATTCACGCATATATTAATTAGGACTGCAAAGTCTTATAAATTTTAAATACAATAATAAACTAGTGAAATCCATGCCCAACACAAAAAGGCGTAGGACTTCTCATAGTAATGCTTACTAATTGCTAACATTTTTATAAATAGACTTCCTAATTATATCAAGTGAGATTATGGCTGGAAAGATAAAAGTAGAAGTTAAGGATATACGCTTACTAAAGGCAAAGGAAGCTGCAGGCTTGAGTGCCTTTAAAAAATTAGAGATGCTTTTAACAAAAAAAGATATTGAAAACATTGAAAAAAGTTATAAATTATTCAGGGCAAAATTCAAACTTGGCTGAATAAATGTTATTTGATACTTCTATTGTAATAGATATGTTGCGTAAGAAGAAGGACTACCAGTACGGTTCTATTTCTACCATAACTCTTTTGGAAGTGATAAGAGGAACTCCAGACACTAGAATGGCAGAAGTTTTAGTTCTATTAAAGCAGATGTTTCAAGTTTATGATATAGATGATAATGTTGTACTTGTGTATTCGAGATTATATGGTGCATTAAAGCAGATGAGAAAAATTGTTGCTGATGCAGATTTGATGATAATTTCTACTGCCCATTCGAAAAACGAAAAGTTACTTACAAAAGATCATGGTTTTGAAGTATTGAGTAATATAGTAGATATGAAAATAGAATAAAAATAAGTGAAAAACTATGCCCGAGATAAATAAAGGGCATAGGACTTCTCATCCTGTTGCCTGCTTCGGGCGGTCATGTAACTTTGTCATCTAGCAATCAAAATAAAGAATGCATCTTATAGTCGGAGGTTCAATCCCTGAAATTTAATAGCTAAGAGCTGCAGTTGCATACAACTTTTTAGAACCCCAAGAAATTTAAGTAGGTTGTCTTAATAGTTTTTTTGGTTCTACTTTTTTACTTTTCCATCTCTTAGCTTCTTCTATTTTTTCGGCGACAGCATGCCCTAATATAGTTAATTCAACAACGGGTATTTCTGCAGACCAAATAGTATATCTAAGTATAAGTCCTGCCCCCTTAAGGTTTTCCAAGAATGGCTCAATATCTACATCTTTGAGGTTTTTTGGCAATGTTTTTTCTAAATTTTCTTCTCTTATACTTATTCTTTCCAGATTTTCTCCGAAAAGAAAATTATAAAGCATAATCCTTTGTGAATTATCATTGAAACGTGGTTCCTTATTTTGTTCAACAAAAGATCCCTTTCTTTTTATTAGGCTTAATATAACTATCTCTGGTTTTGCTGAATCAGGAAATATAGTTGCAATATGGCATGCAGTAGCATAAAGTAATCTTTTTCCCTCTTTTCTAGCATCATTTGCAACAGATTCCATCTGTTCTAAAAATCTGAATCCAGTACCTTGAAGCTTACTATTAAACGATTCACTCTCATGTTTAACTCTAGAGAGATCTGTAACTGTTTTTGTTACCATTGTATCACTCAAAATACTCTGTTTATGGAAATATTTATTACTATCTTTTAGCCACTTAGCCAAGCCCGGTTCGAGTTTTCCTTCTACGTATATTTGTATGTAAAAGTATGTACTTTCAGGCATCGACACAAAAAGATATCCCCTGCTTCTGGCGCTATTGATTATTCCGACCCCTCAATTGCTAAAAAGATATTTATTTACTTTTGCTGTATTTTTTCCATTTACCTTCAGAAACTACTTTTATCTTTCCATTGATATATATTATAGCAGAATTGTCATCCAGTGCATATAAATCACCAGTTAATCTTTCTGCAACTGTTTTAAGATATTTATCACGTACTTTAGGAAAATAGGGTGAATTTAAATGTGGTCTAAAATTAAAATTTATATAACTTAAACCTGCAGGAGCTTTATTAACTTCATCGCCATACAAGAATTCTGACCTTGCTTGTATTGTTTTTGCTAGGATTATACCTCCAGCACTTATACCAACATAAACACGAGTCTTTAATAATTTTGGAAGTTCGTTCTTTAATCCAGATTTAATAAACCATTCCATAAGGTAAGCAGTCCATCCTCCACCAACTACAATTACGTTTGCCTCTTTAAGCCTTGGAAACCATGATTTCTTTTTAAGGGCAGAAATATCTACAATATCAACAGTACCTACTTTTTCACATTCGTTATAATTTTTAATTAGCCAATCTTTTTCCCCGTCACTCTCATTAGCTGCTGTTGGAATAAAAGCTATTTTTATCTTTACATTTTTTCCGACTAATTCTTTGAGTGCATTCGAGATTGATTTATTTGTAATCCCAGTAGAAGTTATTAGTATTTTCATAATATACATAATAAATTGATATTAAAATACTATGTTAAGGGGGTCGCGTATTCTGATGACCTTTGCTTCGGGCGAAAAATGACTTATTTTACTTAACTTGTCATCGAAACTGATTGCTTGGTTCTAGTGCCCTGCAAAGGCGTCCATATAACATGTATGGTGCCCTAACTGTTTTTTAAAGTTTAAACATAATGGTATTTATATTTCTGCTTACAAATTTATAATATGGAAGCGAGCAAAAAGGCCGGCAAAAAAGCAGTAACTAGTAGACTCACAGAATATTTGAGCTCGCAGCCTAATCAAAAATCCATATTAGATATATTGGATTTGTCTGGAGCCTGGGACAGTACAAGTATGTTAGAGATATTGATTGATGACGTAAAAAAGAGGGGATTAAATCCAAGAGAATTTGTCTATTCATCTTTTAGTTTGAGAGACCTGGGCAGGCTTTTAGATACAGGTAGCTATTCGAAATCAAAAAGGGACATAGTTTTTTGCTCAACTTATGATGAGTTGTTTGGTGAAGAAAGCGGTAATATAATCAGATATGCACAGGATCATAAAACTGCAGGCATTATTGTTTATAATCCTGAATTTTTGATAGAAAATAATGGAATACCTTATGAATATAGAATAAAACCTGACACAAATATAGGAGATTTGATCAAAGTAATTTACAGGATTAAATGGAAATAATCAATCCAGATATTGATATTTTCCTGTTATAGTATTTTGAAAAGAGGCCTTCCACAGCACTTTTCATTTGCCTTAGTTGAGTTTCGGTGGTGCCTGCGCTTTTTTTGATGTATTCGAATTTTTCCAGTTCCTCCTTTGAATCATTTTTTTTATTTTCAATGCGAGTAATGTTTGCTTCAAGCAATTTTATATTGTGTTCCATTTCTGACTTCTTGTCCCTGAACTGCTTGAGTTCCTTTATCATTGAATACATATCCATATCGAGTATTTTAGTTATGTTTTCCAGTATATTCTTGTTGTTCTTTTCATCTATTTCGTTTGCCTCTATTTTTTTGCCCAGTTCCTCCAGAAGCGACTTAAATTGAACATATTCATGTTCTGTTTTTATGTTTTCTATTGGATTCTCCGTAAATACGTGCAACTGTATTTTCTTTGATGAGATATGATCGAACTTTCTTGCAGCTCTCTCCAATGGAAGAGTTAGTGGGCTTATTTTGCCCTGCAGGTTTCTGATTTGGCTTTCGATGCCGTTTAGTTCGATTTTTTTTGCAGATATTTTCCCATTGATCTCGTTTTCTTCCTCTTTTGTTGATTGGTCGTTTTTTGATCCAATATTCTTGCCTAAATCGTTTATTTTCTGGTTTAGACTTGCTAATCTTTCGTTTACTGAATCTAATTCGGTTATCTTGTCCTTTAGTATTTTGTATTCCGAGTATTCTGATGCTCTTCTATTCAATTCGTTTCTTAGAGAGTCCCTGTGCCTTTCTATAAGCGAGAATGATTTTTTAAACAATTCAAGATGGCTTGAATAGGAAAACAGAACCTTCTTGAAGCTTGAATTTATCTTGGACAATTCTGCTATGAATTTTTCAGTCTCTGACAATACTGCATTGTATCGGTTGTAGAAGTTTAGTGAATCATTAATTGAAAGGTCCCAGTTCTCTACTGCGTGACTTACCGCATTGGAATAGAAGCCCTTCTGGCTTTTTATCGAGCTTGTGTTGTCTATGTAGAAATTCTCCTTTTCCGGTTCTGCATTCAATTTCTCAAATGTTTTACATGCATCTTCGAAGCCTGCTTTTGCACGAATAAGATCCTTTGTTATAACTAATCCTCTTGAGTCAAGATTGCTAATTTTCTTATCGAATGAGGAATCGAGGAATTTTTCCATTTCTGAATATTGGATTTCTTCTGGCTTTGACGGCTTGCCGAATATCATTGGTATCACTAATAGATTAGGCACTTAATATTATTAAATTAGGTTATTTGCTATGGTGCCGTAATGAGATGCTGCGTTAGCGCTGCTGCTCCTACAAATGCTGAGATGCAGCTTGCCAACAGTATAAAAGCAAGGAACAGTATGAGCATCAGGTGCCAGCCCTTCCAGAAGTTTTTCTTGAATCCGGGTAATCTGTCAGCTATAAGTGCAGTTGGATATGAGAATATGCCCGCAAATCCGTAAAATAAGTACATAAGCAACAATGCAACAGGAGCAGCAGTCAATCCTATCTGATAGCCGGTTATTCCGTAGCCTATCACCATGATTCCAACCATGAGGCCGAGAAACCCCACATATTGGAGCTTTACGTTATATTTTATAGAAATTGAAAAAGTGAGAAGCAATATTCCAAATGATATCAACGGATCATAGAACAGCGTATTGTAGCTTCCAGGAAGCGGCCATGTGAACTGGCCCCATAGACCCATCAAAAGCATGTAAATTCCTATAAATGCAAGCGGCACTATTGCGCTTTTCAAGTATGAGGAGAAATCCTTCTGCTTCTTTCTATATGCAAGATAGATTGAGATTATTGTGTAAAGGATCAGAAACCCAGCAAAGCTTATCGCAAAAAGCGAATAGGCAAGATTGTCTATGAATACCATTATAGGTCTAGAAAGAGATAATATTTAAAGATTTCTTATTGGCAATTTACCTGCTCCGGGAGCTTACCCAAACACCAACTTTCAGCGCCTTAATTAGTATTCCATATTTCTGCAATCTCACTTGAAAAAACTGCTAAAAGATCCAAATATTTTTCTTGTACAGGTTTTGGTATCACCAATCCCTCTTTAGTATCTATAGCGTTTGGACCAGCAGCATAGCTTGCTAATGCATATCTCATAGCATCATCCGGATCCATATAATTATATTTTTCCAATAATTGTTTAAAGTATTTTGTTCCGGCTTTCATGTTTTTTCTAGGATCCATTAAATCCTCTTCACTAAGCCCTGCAGTTGAAGGTTTTATTCCCATCAATCCAACTGCACCTTTTGAACTTACACCGTAAGGATTTCCATTTGATTCTATTTTAACTATTGAAGCAACAATTACAGGATTCAAATCATATTCTTCTGCCATTTCTTGAATTAAACCCTTGTATTTAAAAACTTTTGAGTAATTGTATTGGATTGTTGGTCTCATATAATTTGTATAGCTTTGATCAAATTCTACGTTTTCTACAATTGTATTCTTTGGTGCCCTATGATGATTTTTTATTTGTTCTAGACTAATTGCAACTGGAATTACTGCCTCACAAATTAAAGAGGTCATTAGAAGAGATGTGGCTACAGTACCTGTTATTCTATTTGTACCTTCTCTTCTGAATTTTTTCCAACGTTTTGCATTAGCTCTGATTTCATTATCATTGATTTGTCTCTGTGCTTGCAATTTATCACCTGTAATTTTCTCTAACCCTAAGACAGAAGGCATTATACCTCCTAAATGTTATTTTATGTAAAACTTAGGCCCAACCTTCTGTCGTCGTTATATCTATTATGGACGTTTTAATATATATACCTTGTGGAAAGTTACGGTTATTCTTCTATCAAATCTTTCCCACGAGTTCGTCGCTTTTGGTTATCGTTGCTTTTCCTGGCGACCAATTTACAGGACATACTTCCCCTGGAAATTCCCTTACGTGTATTGCCGCCTTTAATTTTCTTAATGTCTCAGATATGTTTCTTCCTAGTTTATTGTCATTGATCTCTATTGCCTGAAGCACACCGTCGGGATCTATTATGAAAGTTCCCCTTAGTGAAAGTCCTTCCTCATCAAGATAGGTGCCGAATTCCCTGCATAGTTTTCCTGTAGGGTCTGCAACCATAGGATAGTTTATCTTTGATATTGCCGGTGAAGTGTCATGCCATGCCTTGTGCGCATATGCAGTATCGGTGCTTATGCTCAGTATTTCTGCGCCGAGCTTCTTGAATTCCTCGTGGTATTTTGCTGCCTCTTCAAGCTCAGTAGGGCACACAAATGAGAAATCAGCAGGATAGAATATCAATACCATCCATTTTCCATCATAATCTGAAAAGCTTATTTTTTCTATTTTGTCCCCTATTAAGGCATCCACTTTAAAGTCATTAATTCGTTGTCCAATTTTCATCATTTCAACCACCGCTCAAGTTACAATAGTATTATGTAATTTAGATATATAACCTTTTCTAGGTTCTAATGCACTAGGATAAAGAGATGCAAAACGTCATCTTTTTATAAATAAGACTTCATTTCTATAACCGTGGGCCCGTAACTCAGCTTGGCCAGAGTGGAAGGCTTTTAACCTTTAAGTCGTGGGTTCAAATCCCACCGGGCCCGCTCTTGCTTGCAAAAGCATAAATATTTTGCAAATTGTATATTATGATGGTATAATGATCGCTCAAAAACAGGTACACCTAATACAAACAGTACCAGAATTGATAAGTAATTTAGCAGAAATTTCAAGGACCAGTATATTAATACGTAGAGTAGACAGCAAAGAGGAACTTACTGGTGCAGTTATAAAAGCCACTAGAAAGTTATCCAGAGAAGAACGAGAAGAACATATTGAAAGACTCGAACATCTTTTGAGATTGGGACTACATCATGACATATATGCTTGGAGCCATTAATCTTTGCGTTCTAAAAGCTTAAATCTAAATATCGCAACAATAAATCCTAATTATGCCAGGGTGGCGGAATCCGGTAACGCGCGCGCCTGGAAATTATACCTGCAAGCGCGTGCCCTCACGGGCTTTAGGGTTCAAATCCCTACCCTGGCGAAGATATTTACTATTGCATTTTAAGGTTCAAAACTTGCAAAGCAAGTCTTTTATATATAAAATCAGTAAGCTTATTTGATAGCATGGAAATTGGGAAAAAACAGGAAATGCCTAAAGGCCATGCGGGAAAGCTGAGAGCAGCGAAATACCTGCAAAATATAGGATTGGAAAGATTTTCTGATAATTTGAAGGTCCGTGCAGCGTGGGAATGCCTTAAAAGGGGTGGAGAAGAAGGCCGTAAAGAGGCACTTGAGATATTTGTTACACTGAGTAAAAAGAAAGCTAATGAATGTGCAAGCAACTTTTTATTTATTGGATTTAATAGTGCGATGGGTGCATTTAATCATGATGGAAAATTCGACTTTGCAATTGATGCAATAAAGCTAAGCATTGAGATCTATGAACGCTTGGGAAACCATAATCCAGAGCTAATTGCAAGGTTACGTCTTGCAGAGATATATGAACTTAAAGCGAAAAAGGTGTATGATGCATTATACGCCCATAAAAGCGTAAAGGCTTCGCATATTGTAATGGCTTCTATAGACTGCGGAAATGCACTAAAGGTACTTGAAGAGCTTTCAGCTGCACGCGAAAAATACAAGATTAAGCCTTCTGCAAAAGAGCTCAGTGAAGAATCCCTTTTCAAGCAGCAGCTTAAATTGAAGGAGAAACTATTATCTTCATCCTATAGCAAATCCAATTCAACGTGATCAAACATGCCGAAAAGCCTTGTGGGAAGAGTGAAGAACAAGAATTTTGCCTTCTTCTGGTTATTGATAGGTGGCAGCATAGGAAATATTCTCCTTACGTTTTATTCAATAAGCGCCTGGATGATGCTATTGCCATCTGCTGTATTGTCGATATTAATTGCAATACTAATGATGGATAAAACAAAAAGGCCCAAAATATGGCTTGGGATAGATTTGATTCTGACGTGCATATTATTGATATTCCTTGTGCCGTTTTTAGGAACATCCAGAATAGAATTGGCTAGCTTCCTTCCGGGTGTATTGATAATACTGGGCTGCATAATTGGAATAATGAATTGGTAATTAATCAAGCGACTTTTGATTAGAATCTTTTTAGCATAGAACCAACATCAATATTGCTGTACACACCATATGCTTCCTTTCCTAGCGAAATCAATTCCGTTA
>JBEKES010000006.1:0-30835 GCA_050013715.1 Candidatus Micrarchaeaceae archaeon | reverse complement strand
AGAGAATATTTTTGTTATAAATGAATTTAGAAGAAAGGGAATAGCAAAATTACTAGTAGATAAATTTACATCTTATTGGTTGACAAGAGTTGATAATATTGTACTGATAACAGCAGATACTAATCTTAAAATATTCGAACAATTGGGATTCAGAAAGGAAATGAATTACATGGGTTATAAAAATAGAAGGAAAGTGAAATAGATGGAAATAAAAAGATCAAATAGCAACAATGAAGAAAGGTTAGCAAAATTCCTTGTTAATTATTGGAAAACTAGGGACATGAACTTATCTCTAAAATGGGCTAAGGATTATTTGAAGAAAGGAATGACTTCGGAAATGAAAGAAGAACGATTTGTTTTTATAGATAATGGTAAGATACTTGGAACTATTGCACTATTAAAATACTATGAAAATGTGGCTGAAATACGAGATGAAATATGGAAAAACAATGAAATAGGTTTTAAATTGCTTTCTCATATAATCAAAGTAGCAAAAAAAGAGAAATTTAGAAAACTCTATTCTCTTGCATTAAAAGATAAAGTCGGATTTTATAAAAAACAGGGTTTTGTAAAAGAAGGCTTACTAAAAAATCATTTTAAATTTGGAGAAGATATTACGATAATGAGTAAATTCCTATAAATTAGTGTAATCATGAAAAAATATGTATTTAGAAAATATAACATCATCTATAAAAATTTCTTTAAAGTTGAGAAGAGAAAACTACTTGTTAATCTGAATAAAGATATAATTATTGAGCATATTGGAAGTACTGCAATTCCTGATTTAGGCGGTAAAAACATACTCGATATTGTTATAGGATCAAAGCATAGCAAATTAAAAGGATTAAAAACTCAACTAGAAAAGCTAGGTTATGAGTTCAGAGAAACAGCAGGCACACAAAAAAGACTATTTTTTAGGAAAGATTATAAATATAATACCAAATTTATTAGAGTACATATACATTTAGTAAAATTTAAAAGTAAAGACTGGAAAGAGATGATAACTTTTAGAGACCATCTAATAAATAATAAAACTGATAGGATGAAATATATTGTTATTAAGAAGAAAGCTGCAAAATTAGCTAATGGAAATGGTGATATTTATAAAAAGACAAAAAAGAAGTTTATCGATCAAATAACAAGAAAGGCTCTGCGCTCTACTTGAATGAATGATTAAATGGCAACAAAAGCTTTAAATTCTGATTTGGCAAAGGAAGAAAGAACATCATTCAAGCATTTGCTTTCTAAGATTCCAGAATACCAAAGACAATTTTTTGATAAAAAGGGCGTAATTTCAATAATTAGAACTGCTAGAGCAAATGATATTGGAAAAATTGTAAAGTTGGCGCATGACATATGGATTGAAGAACCGTACAATAATGATTTATCTGATTCTGAAATTAGGAGAGGTATAGAATCTGTTCTTGAGAAGGTCAATCCAATAATGCTAGTTGTCGAGCAAAATGATAAGATAGTAGGTTTTATTTGGGGATATGACCTTTACGAAAACAAATATCCTGTGTTAGCTAATTATTTAAAGAATAGTAATCATAGCCACATAGGCTATATTGCTGAAATGGCAGTTTCTAATAGATTAAGAAGGCATGAAATAGCTGGAGAACTGCTTGACAGTTATAAAGAATTAGCAAAGCAAAAAAGAATTGATGATATAGTGTTGGATACCAAAAATCCTGAAGCAATTGAGTTATACAAAAAGATGCATTACAAGCGAATAATAGATCCGGTATCTAATCAGGAAGTGGTAGACCAAGCTGAAGATGGAATTTACCATTTTTTCCATTTAGAGGTTAAATTATGAACTTATCCTGCTCTTTAGGATTCCATAAATGGCAAAAGGTTGGTGGAGTTGAAACTCTTCATGGTGGTAAATTTAAGTCAAGATATCGTTGTTCTGTATGTAATAAGTTTAAAATATTTATAAAATAAGTAAAACTTTCTTAAAACATCTATTTTTGACTAATCCTAAATCAGCATCGGTTGAAGTGATACTAAACCGGTGTTTTGTATGAAACTATTTTATGAAAATCTAGACCAAAGTTGCATTTATAATTTTGACTAGCTGCGTGAATGCTTCGTTTTCCTTCATTTTCATTGGAACTCCAAATATTCTTACACTGTCCAGATAACCCATCTTCTTTAGAAGCTTAAGGTTGTAGCCAAGATCAAAATCGTGCATTGTGTATATTCTTGCAGTTTCAATCTTGTCTATTTCAGTTACAATAGTAACTTTTCTGATCTGCTGTATGCAGTCTATTATATTCAGTGCTTTTCCCTCTTTCTCAAGGTTGTCATTCGGATCGAATTCCTTGAATTCAATGTTTGGGAATTCTTTCGCAAGTCTTGGAATAAGCTTTAGCGGCACGCTGTCCTCTTTCAGCATTGGATTGCCGAAAACAAGTATTTTATATTTTTTACTTTCTTTTTTCGCTCTTTTCTCTACCGACAAAATATGCACCGATTAATATTATTGCTGACCCAACTATTTGAAGCGGAGGCAGCGGTTCCCCTGGAAAGAGCACAGTTGCAAAGACAACAGCTATTACTGACGCTACTAGCAGCAAAGTTGTTGCCTTTGTCACATTGATGTACTTTATGCTCCAGTACCAGAATAATACATAGGCAAACAACAGAATAGTGGATATCGTTATGTTGACCCACTGATGCGCGGAAAGTGTTAGCAATAAACCAAACTTTCCGAACAGCAATACAACTCCAAAAAGTATTATTCCTCCAAAGAACATCCTTGCAAATGTAACAACTACATTTGATTCTCCAAGAGACATTGCCTTCTTTGCTATAACTGCCTCTATTGCCCATAGAATTGTTGCTGCAATGATCAGAAGATCTCCAAGTGATGGGTTCTGCCAGAATGCGCCTGGAGTAACCTGCGTGAAGTATATTATCACAGTGCCTATCAGCATTGCCGCAAGTGCATATGACATTTTCCTTGATATTTTTTCCTTCAAGAATATGTATGCGAATATTGCAGTGTACAGTGGCAGCGTTTTCTGCAGGAATGCAGCCCTGCTTGCAGTAGTTAGCTGCAATCCTGTGAAGTATAGCAGGAATGCAAACGACCCTCCAATAATCGCTATTGCTATTAGGTATTTCCATGACACTTTCTTGAACGGTTTGCGATTTGTCTTTGATACGTAAAGTGCAATCATAAGAAATACGGAACCTATTATTAACGCCCTTACTGCAGTGAATACGGATGGGTCAAGATTTACTATGAATAATTTGTTTAAAGGAATAGATATGCCGCTGACTATTGCAGCAAGCAAGGCAAGAATAATACCTTTAGTTTCTTTTTCCATATTCTAGCTCAGCCGTTTGCATCTTTTTAAATGTGTCTTCAGTTATTAGCTCAACTATAAAGTCAAAGTGCACTACAACCATGTCCTTTTCCCTTGCATTCTTTGCAAATAGGGTCTTATATTCCCTTTCGCCGCGGCTTGTCTTTACAATTGCGTGGCCATTCTCCGTTTTTGTGACTATGCCAGCATAGGTCTTGCAATCTATTGGGTTGAAGTCTCTCATTAGCTCATACCTGTCATCAACTACTTTGCTGTGCTCGAGCAGGAAGTACTGCCTTATAACTTCGCTGTCTATTGATGATTTGTTCATGCGCATTGCTATGATCTTGCACATGGCGTTTGCAACCTTGAACATTTCCTCTACATTTTCATTTGGAAGATTGTCATCAGAAACAGTTCTTATTAAATCATTAAGATGCTCTTGAGTCAAGGTGCCCCTAGTCACAAAGGTGCTTGCGCAGGGCAATGCATATTTTAAAAATAGCTTTCTATCTTCTATCTTCATCAAAGCTCTCCCAGAATCATTTTTGCCTCTTCCTCATCGATTTTGTCAATGGCGATATTAAGCGAGAACATCACGTATTCCCCTACTTTTACATCAACAAGCTTTGAGTCAAGCTCCCTTGTCTTGCCCTTATGCTCGATAAGTATGGTACTATCATTTACCTTTATTACTTTACCAACTGGAGACTGGCACATGATAATCAATACTGCTTTTCTCTTTGCTTATTTATGCCTTGCCGTGATTGGCTTTTTATCTTCTTACTACCGTTGTTTCCGGTTCTTTTCTGTAGGTAAATCGCTTTCCCTTTATGCCGGAGCCAACAGCCTCGCCTATGCTTTTGTAGCCATCTTTCTCAAGTAACGCAACAAGGTCGTGGTTTATCTCTCCTATTAGGTTAGGCCCTCTGTACACCATTCCGGTAATTAGCTGCACAAGGTTTGCGCCAGATTTTATTTTATTATAGGCGTCTTCAGCGCTGAATATTCCGCCAACGCCAATAAGTATGAATTTCCCATTAGTTTTCCTGTATACATATTTTAATAATTGATTTGCCTTGCCTTCAACTGCTTTGCCGGATAGCCCTCCGCTTTTAAGGTTGTGCTTCTTTGTCAGATTGCTGCATATGAATCCGGAAACATTGTGCTTGCGTGATATTCTTATTATCTCGTCTATGTTTTTTCTTGTGAGATCTGGAGACAGCTTGATGAATATTGGCTTATTCAACTTCATCTTGTCAGTTTCAATCAAAAGGCTTTCGTACAATTTAGGAACAGAGAATTGCAATCCTCCAAACGCATTGGGGCAGCTTATGTTCAAGTCGATATAATCGGCAATGTCCCTGAATTGCCTTACTGTTGTTAGATAATCCTCAAGGCCTACCTTTGGGTCGGTTGTTTCCATGCAGTTTGTCTTGGCAACACTTATGCCTACAGGTATGGAAAACTTCCTGTGCCTTAGATTGCTTGATATTTCTTTTGCACCTTTGTTGTTCAGGCCTAGGTTGACCCATAGCGCATCGTAATTGATGAATCGTTCCAGCCTTTTGCCGGTGTTTCCCTTCGATGGATTTGCTGTTATGCTGCCGACTTCGACAAATCCGAAGCCTATGTCCTCGTTTATGCTGATTATCTCTGCATTCTTGTCAAAGCCTGCGGATAAACCCACAGGGTTCCTGAATTTTATGCCGAGTATTTTCTGCTCCAGCATAGGATTCTGGTAGTTGCATGAAATATTGACTATTCCTTTTGTGAATTCATTTGAGCCAAGGAATTTTCCAAATCCTATAAACGTATTGTGGACCTTTTCCGGATCAAAGGAGAAGCATATTGGCTTGATCAGTTCCTTGTAAACTGCCATATTGAAGTTGTTTCTGATTTTTACAAGATCCATAAGAACATCTAGTATCTTACTATGATTTATTAGTCATTGATGTATAATATAGCTTCTGCGCTACCCAGACAGGTATTATTTTAGCGCTAGGAGCTGCTGTTCCTTTGTATTGCAACTACAATGATCTTGAATATCAGAGTTTGTCCGGCAAGCGGCGGATTGAAATCTATTGTTACGTTTGTAGCATTGACCTTGGTTATAAGACCCTGTACTATTTGTCCGCTTACGTTGTTGCTCACATGCATTCCAACAAGAACGCTCTCGTTTCCAAAATTCTTCTTTGGAACGCTTATTATCAGAGCAGGATTTACAGGACCATAGGCTTGATCTGCAGGTATTGTTACATTCTTCTCTTGATTTAATCGCATTCCGATTGTTGCATTGCTAAATCCAGGAATCACTTGGCCTGAACCTACAGTAAATTGCAATGGACCGCTTCCTGCACTGGAGCCAAATACGGTTCCATTCGTAAAAGTACCAGTATAATTCACCTTTATTGTATCACCGTTTTTTACCACAGGTGAAGCTGAACTGCTAATTGCAAAGTAACCAACAGCGATTATTATCAACACTATAACAATTCCTAAAATATATAGTTTGGTGTTTTTTGACTTTGTGGACTTCTTGGTTTCCACAGTTGTTTGCTTATTTTCCTCCATTTGAATCAGATAATTTATGTATTGAAGCATTTAAATTGCTATTGGAAAATTAAGTTGCAGAACTATTTTAGATAATTAGAACTTTAGGGCATTAATATCGAGAATTATAGTAACTTAGCAATTTTATCATTTGGCCACATTTGGTATTGTGGTTACCCTTTGAAGCTCCCTTGCCAGCCCCATTACCATTTTGCCTTTTTCTGTTGTTCTGTATGCTATTGTCCTTCTTCCTGTTTTTGACCTGCCCACTACTTCTTCTATAGCTTTTACATTAATAAGTTCATCAAGTCTTTTTGAGACAGTGGCAGAGCTTAGTTTCCTTTTCTTAATCAATATCTTCGTAAAATCGTTAAATGATTTAGATTCCTTCCCGTCAGCCAGTTGAAGGATCTCCATAAATCCCCTTATCATTGCCATGTTATTACATTGAAGCTCTACATATATAATACTTTAGTTACTAAAGTATATTTTAATTATATGAATATATTTAATAGAAGTAAAGTAATATATAAAATAGCAAAGCATTATATATTATAATAAACTAATATGTATTTGTAAGGGTGTGTAATTATGAACAACAATGAAATGAAAGAAGAAAGCTACAAATGCCAAATTTGTGGTAAAGAAGCAAAGAACTCTGTGGATGCAATAACTCATTATCTAGACCATGGATCAAGCGCATTGAATGCAGTAAATGCTTTGATAAAAGACCAAAGGACTGGAAGTGTAACAACTGAAGACAGAGCAAGGGTAGATGCAAAATTAAGTGCAGATATAGCAAACGCCCAGAAAGACAAAAGAATAATAGCAGTTCAGGAGGCAAAGTAAACTTCTTGTAAATTTTTTCCTTTACTAGCGATGGTTTAGGGAAAAATGCAGAAAAAGGTCGTACAGAACTTTAAAGGGGTATGAGAGTAGGTTAGGTTTAGGAATAGTATGCTTGCATTCTTTAATTTGCAACATACTATTCCTTTCCTAAATTTGAGTTTATTTTTATTTTTTATATGAGCAATGTGGGGAAATGATTTTATGACACGCTATTTAATGAGACATGGAAGTAAACTTATACTCACATTAACCAAAAATGACAAATTTATAAACAAGCCAGAATATAACATATGGCTAAGATTTCTATTTACCTGCAAGGCATTCAGCCAATTTGAAGTTCATTCACTTGGTCATAAGGTTCAATTTAAACCAGAGATTGCAACAAACATTAACAGCGTAAACAAATTATAATGGATTTGCAAGTGAAATCCTAATTATAATCCGAAATATTCCTTTGTTTTCTTTCTCGTAAGATAATAGATTAGGCTTGAATTGAGGATTATTTCTATAATTACTAGAAGATAGGTACCAATATAGACTATTCCGTATGCTATGGCATAGCCCAACGGGCCTATTATGGAACTGCTTATTAATACACCGTTTGACAGTTTTATGTTTAGAGAGGAAAATGTAATCAGATAAAGCACTATGTCAAATGCGGCAAATAATATCGCAAGTGCCCAGGCAAATTTATAGCCTTTCCACAAACCAAATGCAAGAACAATAGGTATAAGCACGAGCACAAGAACTATTGCACCCAGTTGCATAACGCTATTTGAATTAGGTACTCCGGAGTTATAGGAACCAAACGCACCTATTGTAAATGGTATGAATAGAAGTCCGCTGATCAGGTAACCCAAACAAACCAGGAACATTCCCAGCGATTTGTGTGAATTCAAGTAAGCACCATATTGATATAAATAGGAGCTTCACATATATAATACTTTAGTTTCTAAAGTTTATTTTAAATATATTTATTCCTAATAGAAGTAAAGTATCATTTAAAATAGCAAAGTATTATATAGTATAATAAACTAATAGATACTTAAGGGTGTGAAATATGAAAAATGAGATAAACGAAATAAGCCATTTTGAGATTCCTGCAAGGGATCCTGAAAAGTTAAGAAAATTCTATACTGACGTGTTCGGTTGGAAATTTAAAAATTCTGCAGAGCAAAATATGCAATATTGGAACATAACTACAGGAACAAAACATCTTCCTGGAGTAAATGGTGGACTATATAAGAAGGGCAGCGAAAATCAGACGCCCGTAAATTACATAAGCACACCAGACATAGACGAATCAATGGCAGAGGTGGAACGTGCAGGCGGTCACATAACTGTAGGCAAGAAAGGAATAGAAAACCACGGATGGACAGCAATAGGCACAGATCCAGAGGGAAACTCAATAGGTTTATTTGAATCTGTTGACAGGGGTTTATTCAGAGAAAGAGGCAAGCAAAGCCAAAGCGGTGCAGCTAGAATAAAATCCAGCAAACGAAATGACAAGACAAAAGACAGCAAGTAATTATTCTGTAGGGGGGTTATGAGGAATCAGAACTGGCTATAAAAGGGATGCCAATAATACGTGCATCCCTTAAAGCACCTACATAATTCCAACTAAAGTATGAAATTCAGATTATTAAGTAAAAAGCGATTATATGGCAATACAAGCAGGACACGGAATAGGATTATTCTTGACTATAGTTTTGATAGCGTTGATATTCTTTTACATTCTGCCGCTTAGCGGAGGACTGCTCTACTCGTTGCTTGCCAATACCATAATTGGATTTATAGTCATATTCTTGGTAAATGGCATTTTTGGATTAGGGATAAAGTATGATTTGCTCGTAATCGTTTTTGTTGCAATATTCGGGTTGCTTGCAGTTGCTATTCTAATAATATTGAATTTGCTCGGTGTGGGAAATGAAAAGAAATAATGTGGTATTATGTTGCTAGCTATAACAATAGGATCTGCTGTTTCTGAATTAATCATAATAGCAGCAATTTTGCTTGTGTTATTTATTATACTCAAGCTCGGAAAATTCTTAATCGGACTTATACTAAACAGCATACTCGGCCTGATTGCCATATATTTGGTAAATACACTTTTCAGTTTAGGCATAGTGTACAATTTGCTAACTATAATCGTAGTCGCCATATTCGGATTGCCTGCTGTTGCGATAATAATAATCCTAAAACTGATAGGGATTTCAATATGATTTATGTTTAATTGGTGAAAATATGACTGAAAAAAGAGAAAAGTTTTATACAGTTTCTGCAAGATTAGTTTTTTCTACAATCTTGATATTGATAATAGTGGGATTACTACTAGGCGCCTCTATTATAATCAACAAGGGTCCAATAATACCTTTGCTTGGAGTAATAGGCCCAAAACCCACAGTAGTAGCGACAGGGTACGTGCCTTCGACTTCTATAGTTAGTTCGCCAGGCTTGGTGGTAAATGCCACATGCTTCGGGCTCTATACATACAAGTGCGAAAACCCTGTATTTAATTATACCACAGGTATTCTGACCATTGCAATAAGCCAGAGCTCGGGATATAATTGGACCAGCGTAACAGTTAGGTTCGTGCCTTCGAATGCTATTTACTCACACGGAGTGCCAGAGCTTTCATGGTCGCCTCCAGGAGCAGTTAATGTAACAGGTGGATTGCTAAATGATACTGTAAGGTACGTAAATATACCAATAACTTCAGGCCCTGTATCAGTAGGCACAAACATAACAGGCTCCATATGGGCAAAGTATGAATTAAACGTAGGAGGAGGAGTATCCTATGCGAATATGTCCACAGCATTTATTGTGATTAAGCAATGATCACAATGATTGCCATGGCATCAGAAAGTTAACATTAATGGGTGAACACAATGGGAAATTACGAATGCAGCATATGCTGCGTAAAGTTTGGGAATAGGAATGAGCTGACGGATCATCTTGTAAATGTATACCATAGACAAAAAATAGACGGTTTTGAATGCGGTGCATGCAGTGGAAAATTCAGAACCATTGGTGAACTGGAGAATCATGTTGCATATTCACATGCAACAGTAATCACACAATAAGTAAAATTCATGATAAGAGGTGAATAGGATATGGCAAAGAAAAGCAGAGGAGGGAGAATGACTGCAGCTAAAAAACGCGCTGCAAACTACGGAAAAGGAGATAAGAATAAACATCCACGTATGGTCAAAAACCGCCCGGCAGGAAAAAGAATTATGAGCACATAATAAATCCATTACGTTGGTTGCGGTAATGGTAAAGATTACCGCAACATTGGGTTTAGCTAGCAGCATAGGGAAAAGTCAGGTTGTTCGGCTCTTTCTTCTTTTTAGATTCAAGTTCAGAAATCAGTACAAATAGGACAGGAGAGGATAACATGTTCAGCATAAGAAATCGCATAAAGGAAGAGATAAATACTATCATTAGCCCTAGTGAAACCATAGATCTCATCCTAAGGCAGAGTCTTTTGTCTTCAATTTCTCCAGATTCCGTAGTAGTAACAGACCGAAGGGTAATAATTGTACATCAGTCTTTCTGGGGATTATACACAAAATTTGACATGATAAGCCACACAGAAATGAGCATAGTGCCATTCAAGAATGTGATGAGCGTCTCCATAGTGCAGGGAAAGATACTTGCAACGGTAAGACTTAGAGTACTAGGTTACGTTGAACCTACAAGGGGCTCGACAAAATACGAGTGGGACATACCAGGATTGAGGATATATGATGCAGTAAAGGCAACAAACACAATAGGAAGGGTAGTTGAAGGCAGAAGTGAAACGCAAAACGCAAAAATAGCACCAGATTCTTCAATAGAATACAACGAAACTCATGAAGCCCATGTTCCATACGATGAAAAGAATATTCATCCAAGAGATGAATCAGAAATGCCAGTTGCCTATGTGGTAAAGAACAATAAGGTCATAGCAGTAGAGGAGATAACAACTCCAAGAAAACAATCCAAGATATACGGCACTGCATTGGGAGCTTTGCTGATAGGGATAGGCGTTGGAGGAGCAGTGGCATCGCTTGGATTCGGACCCCTTCTTTTCCTAAAACAGGCAGGCATCGGCCTTGTTGATTCAATGTTCCTCTTTATAATAGGCGCTTTTATAATCAAACTAGCTTGAGTTTTTCTAACTTTTGCTTGAATGTCATATAATTAATACAGAACTGCTTCTTGATTACAACTATCAGGATGGGTTGCGCAGTCCAGAGATTATGTAATATGCAGGCACTATAACAAATAGGCCAAGGCTTATGTAGGAATTTAGATAGGAAACAGGTATTGCTATTGCATATATTATGAGCGATATCGATGTGCTTCTTGCTGCCCTACTGATGCGGCGTATGTTTCTCTTTTTCTGGTAATGCATAACATGGTATGCAATGAGGTTAAACATGAGCGCAATTATGATGAAATTTATGGAATATAATATTATTGCGGGCTGCTGCAGAGGATATCGTCCCAGGAATGCGGTGCTAAACGGTATAATGCCTACGCTTAATAGGAAGAATATTGTTATCCATTGTGTTCTGTTGTCCACTTCATGAACATAACGGAAAATGTTGTTGTGCTCTATCCATATTACTCCAAGAATTATAAAACTGGTCACATAAACAAGAATGCCGGGAAGCATTGATATTATTGATGAGATAAGCAGTATGTTCGTATTGGATCCTGTTATTATTATCGGAACGACAAGGCTTAACACAAGGATTGTCATTACAGTTGCGAATAAACTGTCAGTAAGAGCTTCTATTCGGCTTTTGCTAAGCATATCTACAGGTTCTTTCACCATTATAACCACTAAACAATAATTACCTAATTCATGATTTAAAAAATCATCAAGCAATGTTAAATCAGCACAAATAAAACATGATTTAGAAACGGTGCAAGAATTTTACTGGTATATAAAACCACAAGCAAACCGTTTCAAAATCCATTTCCATCCACTATTTTCCTGAAAGCTTTTCAAGCGTGAAGAATCATTAAACAGTTAGTTTAGCGTTTGAACCATTGCATTTGATTATATGTCTCTCATTTGCCTTTTCCTTTTCTGATATTCAGGCTTTTGTCCCAGTTCATAATCTTCCAAAAACTCTGCGGCGTCGTAATTGACAGTATCATGGTCAAGCAGATGCACCATGGCTTCTACGGAACTATTTGTCTCTCTATTACAGAATTGGCATTGATATTTGCCGTCATCATTCTGCGTTATTCCATCACTACGCATTTTGTTGCTCTTTTTCCTGGTTTTCGTTTCCTTATCTAGTTTCTCCCCCATATACTCCCCCCTATAAATATATACCATACGTTCGTATATATTACTTTCCTATTTTAAATTATACTTTAGTTCTATTAAAAAAAGATATATTTAAATTAAACTTTAGAAATTAAAGTATTATAAACCTGCTTACTTTATATATGTATCGTTTCAATTTATTACCATGGTAATGATAAGAGGGTACTTGGAAATATTAGAGATGGCTGACAGCAGCGAACCCAAAAACTTTAACGATTTTACAAAGATAACAATCAAGAAAAGGAGATTGAGCTCTGCAACCGTAGCCAAAAGGCTTCATGAGCTTATCGAGGTAAAAGCAGTAGAGGCGGTGGTGTATAAATCGAAAACAGGAAGAAGGATAATAGCATATAATACGACAGAAAAAGGCAGAAAGGTAATAAAGCTGGCGAATGCGCTTCAGGATGCGCTTTCCAGTACAAAGTAAAGCACTATTCTTTTACGATACATTATTTTATGATATGGAGTGTTTCTGTTTTGTAATTATATAATATTTCCTAAAAACAAATGTTCTGGCAAATATTCTGCTTTTCTATTTTAAACTCAAAAGACATGAAGATAGTGTGTTGGATATATAAGCCTCAACTGCCTAATTATATATAGTGGTTATATGACAGATGAGAAAAACGAATTTTATGAAAGAAAGATGCAGATGTGGAAAATGAAAGAGGAACTTTTAAACTCAATGAGTGATAAGGAACTTCGTGCATTCATTAAAGGCTACATGATGGCAGAGAGAATGGTTTTCAAGCAATTGAAGGCATTGAATGGATGCGATTGTGGAAGTTGCAGTGAAAATTCTTCCTGCAAGGGTGAATCCTGCGGTTGCGGAGGCAAGGACTGCAATTGCAGCAAGTAATAATCCATGGATTATTTGTTTTCCAGAATTTGCATGAATATTAATTATATATTCTGCATTTCTGCCTATTTTTTTCTGCGTTGAGAATTGCTTGACTTTTTATTAGATGCAAGATATTTGCCGATTAATCCACCTATTGCAGCAATTACGATGCTTACGATTATTTCAACAACGTAAACAGCTGGAGCATGCCTAAATCTAGAGGATAGCAATGGATAGAGTATCAATAATCCGAGAATCCCATACACAATTCCTGCTGCCCCTCCAGCAACGATACCATCTGTAGTCTTTCCCTTTACCATCCAGCCGGCTATGAATCCCCCAACCAGCAACGCTATTATGCTGAATGCATAGGCTATGCTAGGGGCTGCAATGCCCACCAGAAGCTCTATTACTATTATTATCACTCCTCCCAATATTCCAGCTTTTATTATACTATTCGTATCCATCAAAAAACCCTTTTCTATAGGGAAAATAATCCTTATAAACATTGCCCAGCTTGCATCTTGCTTAGGCGCACGTTGCCTAATCGGCCTTTGAAAGCTCTTTGGTAATTCCTGCAGCGGTCCACTCTATCCCTGTAACAGATTCGTCTCCAACAACCCATGCATCATGCCCCGCAGGCACAGAAGATACATCACCAGGACCTAGTTCAAATTCGGTCCCGTCTTTGAGTTTTACGTGCAATATTCCTGAAATCTGATATTGGAAATGGGGAGCCTCGCACCATTCAGTTTTAACCATCGGCTTGATGTCAATGGACCACTTCCAACCCTTTTTTAGTACGAAACGCGCAACTTTAGCACCTGCAACATCTACCGATTCTAGCTTAACGCGATCCATTTCCCTAGTTTCCTTAGACTCTGACATATTCTTGACTTCATAACTTGACATGAATTCACCCATAATAGTTGATATAACAAAATATAAATACATTATTCACTTCTTCAATGGACAGTAATATCGCAATGCGCTCCTGAAAAACCACAAAAAGCAACGTATAAATATTAGGAAACCAGTAATTATTGTGTGATAAAATGGTAACTACAGAGCATAATAAACAACTCAGACCTCAAAGACACCATATGGTTAAACTGCATATGCCAAAGGCAGGACCTTTATGCAATTTAGATTCAGATGAACAGCCTAAAGGTAAAGTAATCTTATCGGCACTTAGGGGATTGGTGAAACCAAGCACAATAGTTGGATTGCTGGGAATTGAGAGGCAGAGCAAATTTGAGCAAGACATATCATTCAAATCACATGCAATAGGTGCGACATTAAATCACATAGAGGGATGGAAAGCAAAAGATCCGGATCAAAAAATAATAAATTTACTTGCAGCAAAATTGAGATATGATCATGCTGAAAATGTGATAGATAATATAGAAGGAACAACGCCAGAAGCAAGAGAAGGCCTCAGAGGCTTGATAAGACACCATAGGACAGGCGTAATCGATGACCTAAGGGAATTAACCGGAAAGGAAATGAATGATACTAATGGAGATTCTAATGTAAAATTGCCTCTTACTGCAGCAACAAAAGAATACCTTAATAGAAAACTTTTAGAATACACAGAAAAAGCAGTACAATACGGTATTCTTACAGCTATTGCAATTGGTACCGGCATAGCATGCTATTTTATGAGCGGCTATTTTGATAACATGCATCAAAATATAGCTAGAGACATGACTCAGGATCTTGTCGGGTTTAGTGTTGGAGGGACAGGTCATTTCCTGCTGAAGCTAAGGGGAAAATTTAACGATATAAAAACATTCAGCAGATTCTCTAAAGAGCAGTGGATCAGATAATAATTTTCTGCTGAAATATAAAAATATTATTCATATTCAGTCTTCAGAATCAATATATTAGAATAATCTCCCTCAATCTTTTAGATATCATTCCTACTTTACTGTGATTATTTTTAGAGATGAATTTTTACACTTCGGATGTATTAAAAATATCAAAAGACGAATTTACAATATCCAAATTTTCTGAATTTGGTTGGGATTCAACACCCGTTGCAAGCTGTTCCTTGAATTTCTTAAAGGATTCAAGATTTGGAATTATGTTGCTGGCTTCTTCATCACGAGACATTGCAATGTGAACAAATGTCCTCCCATTTTCCTTTAGGGAGACAAAATACTTTACATCGGCATTTAGGCCCCTTAGTTCATCCATAACAGCGCGTATGTTCTCCTTGTTGGTTTTAACAAAATCTTCCCTGGCAGTGTATTCCACTTTTATTATTTTCATAGGTTTATCACAAATTATTTGCAGTTCAGATACTTAATCTTCAGGCAGAAGCGGACTCCTCTCATCAGTTAACATTATAAGATACGCCTCGAATTTTGTCTTATAGTAAAGATAAACTCTTAGAACATTATTCAAGGTTTTGTTTCTCTTTCCTGTTATGAGAATGAAAAACCAATGCACTATTATGCACACAATTGCAATTATGCTGTAGAACCAGAGTATTATTCCACCAACTATAAGCCAAAGAATCCTTACAAAAAGCTCAAGTCTTGAAGCTTTTTCGCCGCTTTTAACATCAATTTTTAAGGTTTTCATTTAATCATATTTTTTTCTTGTCATCTTTGCATTCCTGTTTCCATGTACTATGATATTCCAACTTTGAATTTGTCTTTCTTTGCCATGATAAGTATTGTCTTAGTGATGCTATAAAGGTATGTTATTCCCAAGGCTTTAATTTCTTTTTGTTCATTACTCTACCATGGATATCTCAGATATTATTAATTATAGGCTTTCATCTCAGCACATCGGCAATGGACTAAATACACCTGAAGAGGTGTTGAATTCCATGGGAGCAATGCAGGCTCAGGATTACCCCGCTTCGCTGTGGGCCATGGGGCTAAGATGCAAAGACGGCACCACAATTAAGGACATTGAAAATGCGATAGCCAAAAGGAAAATCTCAAGGACATGGCTCATGAGGGGCACCCTGCATTTTGCTACTTCCTCCGATATACACTGGATGCTGAAGCTCTTTGCACCTAGGCTTCTAAGCACGGCAATGGTAAGGGACAGACACCTGGGGCTGAGCGACAAAGTTGTGGAGAAGACAAAGACAATGTTCTACAATGCGCTGAAGGGAGGAAAGCATCTCACACGGAAAGAAATGTATAAGGTTCTTGAGAAAGCAGGAATCAAGTCCAATAATGGGCTGGGATCCAACCTTGGCTACCATATGCTCTATAGGGCGGCCTGGGACGGCCTCATATGCTTCGGACCATATGAAGGCAGGGAGCAGACGTTTGTGCTGCTGGACGAGCACATAACAAGGAGGAACGAGCTTTCTCAGGAGCAGGCGAACGCCGAGCTTGCCCTTAGGGACTTTTCAAGCCATGGCCCAGCAACAATCAAGGATTATGTATGGTGGTCAGGTTTAAAGGTCAGCGATGCAAGGATTGGCATAGAACACATGAAATCAAAGCTTGCCGAAGAAAGCATAGATGGCATTACATACTACATGCCAAAGCATATTCCAAAACTGCGTAGTAATGATAATTCGGTGCATCTTTTGCCTGCTTTTGACGAATATCTCGTAAGCTATGCCGATAGAAGCGCAATGCTTTCCAATCCTGAACTTCAGAGAACATTGAAAAATACGATAAATGATTATAAAAAACCTGCAATCATCTACAGCAACGGAATATTCGTCCCTGTGATAGTTGTTAATGGAGAAGTAGTAGGCACATGGAGCAGGAAGATCGTGAAGGACAAGGTTGTAGTTGCACTAAAGCATTACGTAAAATTGAACAAAGATAACATGAAAGGAATCAGAGAAGAAGCAGAAAGATACGGAAGATTTCTAGGCATGGATGCAATATTGAAATAATGCTTAAATGCTTTGCATCGCCTTAAAAATGCCCAAAAAGCAATGTGGAACATCTATATGTCTTTAAGTGTAATATATAATACAGTAGAGAAGGATGAAATGAGTTCAAACAAGAAGAATTTCTTGTCTTCCTAATTTTTCCGTAATCTTCGGATGGGAGCGTTACAACCTATCAAAGGATCCATAATGTGGTTGATTAAACTACCTAATTTCTTGAACTTAGGATTTCAGGACTCTTATGATTATTAATGGTGAGAAAATGGAGAATAAAAAAACAAAAACTGAGCTAAATAACATACAGGATAGTATGTTTTCCGAAATGGCGAAGGCAAGTGTGAAAGAGCTTAAGAAAAGCTTGGACCTCAGCGAACTTGAAGCGGCTTAGGTGGATCATAACGCCAACCAAAGTGCAGAAAAAGAAGTTATCATTTAAACCTAATCTTAGATTTGCAATAAGCATAATTATAAGCAATATCATAGGATTTATTATTGGATTGATTATCTTCACTTTTGAAAATCATACAAGTGTTTTTACGCTTTTTCTTATAGTATTAAGCGGATTAATCGGTGCTGTAATTACAGGCATCAAGGCCAAAGGAAGTACAAAACAAGGAATTTTGGCAGGAGTATTTTCTACAATAGGTTTAATTTTACTATTAACATATTTTGATGCCGCTATACTGGGCTTTGAATGGCTTGGTGTATTAATAATCATAATAGTAATAGGAATTCTAGGAGGATTTGGAGGCAATTATTTCGAGTTAAAAAGAAAACGCTTACTTTAGCACCATCGACATAGGGCCAACGCACATTAACAGAGAATTGGTACTAGGATACCACTCCACTTCCAGTTATTGTTGTAACCTGATTTGTAGTATCTTTTAGATAGTAAATAGGTAAAAGGATTATTTTATCCTTACATAATTTAATTTTCCAGTTAGATAGTAGGTAGTATAATCAGCAAATGCAGCCGCTGTGTTCCTTGCAATTGCAGCATTTGAGAAGGACATAAATTCAGAATGCGGTAGTGTCACTGCATAAGTAGGTGATATGTCTGTATTTACTATACCGTTCTCTATGGAGAGGTTCTTATATTGCCCGTTCCAGCTAATTGTGAGCTGTCCAATAGTAACGTTTGCATAGTTCTTGTCAGTAACCTGTATCGACCAGCTCTTGTTTACATTCAGATTGTAATTTGCCGCATTGGCAAGGTAAAAAAGCGTAAGATTCTGATTATTATTCTGCAGCATGGAAAGTTGATTAGCGAATTGGCTTTGCTGCTGTTGTAAAGTTAATGGCGGATTCAGGAAAAAGTAAGCTAACACAGCCAATAATATTAAAATAATAAGTATACCTGCTATAGTGCCCCCATTACCTTTCTTTTCAGGTTTAGGCGCTGGTGTCCTCCTCCTTTTATTTATGGTTGTCGTTTTAGTAGTTGTGGTTGTTGTTACCGGATTCCTTCTGCTGTTGTTTATGGTTGTTTTAGTGGTTGTCGTTTCTTGCTTTGCCATAGTATATATGCTCAAGTAGAGTATTTAAACCTTTACTAAATTAAACTACATTAAATAGAAGTATATTTCACTTTATAAAGTCAAAATCGCATCAAGAAATTACATTTTACGCAATTATTTTTATCAACCTTAATAATCCGTATTGATAAACTGATATAATGAAAAAGAAGAAGCACAATATTTACAAATACATCATAGCCATCTTGGTAATAGTGTTAGCTGTAATAGTAACTCTTGTTTTGTTTCGTATTATGGATCTGCCCATTAATAGCGAAATAACCTCTTTAACAGTTGCAACTACTTCAGCAAAAACAACCTCAAGCACAACAACTACGACTTTCATAAGCACCGTAAGGGGCACGAGTACAATACCAAGAACTACAACACGTAGAACTACAATACCAACAACCACAATTTCTACAACCATCTTTAGAACTACTACTTCCATAACCACTTCTGTTAGCACCACATCTTCAAGCACTACCATACCTAATCAAAATCAAACCAGTACTTTTATAGTTATACCAAATTTTAATGGGCGTGGCAGCAGGTTCACCTATGTACCTATTCAGACAAGCAACATAACAAGCATAGCTTTCATATGCAAGTACTTCCCGGTAGGGTTTCAAAATCCTCTATTTTTGAATGGAACTTATGGGAAGAATTTTTCTAGCATGTATACTTTGGAGGGCCAGTTGCAGATATCTAATTTAGGACAATCCTTGAATGTTTCTAACGCGACCTACGCTAGTTACAATTTCGGAGTTGCATGCAACTAAATTTTCACTCAAATATTTTTTATATATGTAGATGAAAAACCTTTTTGAGACACGCCCTCGCCGAGCTTTTTCATTTACGCCATAAAAAGAAAAAGCCCGCAATATGATAATGGTTTATGATTTGTACTTAATTAGTTTTTCTAAGTAGATGCGATTCTAACAAAGTTAAGATTTTGCCATGGCTATTTTCTCTTGCAAAATTTATTGCATTATTGCCATCCCAGTTTCTTCGTTCAACATCAGCATTTTTATCAAGTAGTGCCCTAACAATTTCAGTATATCCATTATTTGATGCGTACATCAAAGCAGTCATCCGATTAGGGTAAGTAGCCACATTAACATCAGCCTTATTATCCAAAAGTACATTTACTATTTCAACATAATTTCGGGATGCAGCATCTACCAAAGCTGTTCCATTATTTGGGTCTACTGCATTCACATTTGCACCATCCTTAATGGCTACTTTTACGCCTTCAATATTACCATTAATTGCAGCTATTCGTAAATTATCATTTAATAATTTTTGCCTTCCACTAACTTTTGGCATGCATAATGCAGGGTTAACACCCCAAACTACTGCTCTTTCATGTTCATTTTCAATATTTCTGCTTATTAAGACTATTCAATCACTATTCAATTATGGAGTTTTAAATATATAAAGCTATTTTTAGATTACAATCGATTTTATCTCTAGAAAATGAGGGCTTTTAACCCCAATTCCTAGATGTGTAACGTCTCAGTTGCCCTCGCCGGTCTTCAATCGTTACGATAACATTTCTCCCTTGCTACTTAGTAAAGGTACAAGGAAATTAAGTAGGCAGTACATCATGTCCTAATTGTCCTAGATTAAGCCAGACTCTGAAATTATCTATTGGTCTAGCTTCTTTTTCTAGCCATTGCTTAGTATCAAAACATATCTTATCCTGATTCTTTACTCTTTCAGCAAATTCATGAGCAACAATATCAACTTCTACCCTACCAAGCATCCCATTACCTTCAACTTTAATGGGTCTCACGCTTATTTCATCTTGCCTTAGCTTAATTTCGCCACAGGTTAGTTTCTTGGCTAGGTACGTCTTTAGCTTTGGTATAACAGGTTTTAGAGTTGCACCGTCTCTTTTGGTTTTATAATAGATATTTACAGTGGGCATTTATATCACTTTATTTTCTAGATAATCCCATATTTTCTGATTTAGCTTTAACATCGTCAGCAACGTATTTAGCGAATTCATCACTAATTTTACGTATAGCTTCAACTGCTCTTGGTGTGTCTTTCATAATTGTTAATATCTCACCAACTTTTTTAGTTGGTTCAATACCATATTGAAGAGCATAAGAAATTATTTCTAAAACCCCATCTTCGGCAGGACTACCAATAATCCCATGCACTAATGATATGACATTTGGGTCTTTTAAAGAATCAAGGACCGCATATAACTCATCTTTTGCATCTGTTGCCTTGTCTGCTGCCCTGAATGCCATCCTTTCTGAAAAATGATGAATTACATTGCTCATGTTCTCAAAGGATATTAATCCTGTCAAAAAGTTAGGGCTACTTATTATAAATAAATAATTATCAAATTCTTTTTCTCCCATATTATATACATCATTATCAAGAGGCACTGATAAATTCATTGCTGCTTCTGGATAAGATCCATAATTTTTTGTAACAATTTCTACAAATTTATTTGTTAAAGTTTGGTTTTGCAATATCTTGCTGTCAAGCATACTATTTATGATAAAATCTGCAGCAGTATGACCCATATCTGGATCTCTTTTGTTCAAATATTTACCGAAAGTTTCACATAATCTTTCTTTTGCAGCCGTACTTAGCCGCGACCCTATTTTAGTTGTCATAATACCACTCAAAATACTCTGTTTTATTAGATATTTATATTGTACTTTTTTATAGCTTTGAAGCCTTATTTCTTCGACTGCGACACGTTGAAGTCCGCCCTCGCCGAGCATTAGCTTTTTGCGCTAAAGCCCCAAACTACATACTTTTATGTAAAGAGTGTACTCTGTTTTATAATTAATTTTTAGCTACTTAACTTCAAAACTACTTGAGCGGCATCATCAGTATTAAAATTATCTCCAAGAAATAGAACCCCATTTTGCAACGTAGTTCTTGTACAAGTATAACCAAATACTAATGGGCGTTTTTCTTCAATTGCCTTAGAAGCTTGAGGATAAACATATAATCTTTCATTCCATGCTAACTCATTATACTCAGCTTCAGAAATACTTTGAAATGTTTTATTATTTTTATCTACAAAATACCAACCGACTTCTTTTGGTGCATCGCAATAATCTATAAATAATACACGTCTAGTTTTGATATTTCTAAGAATATCTTCATCTAAATAGCATTCTAACAAGTTTGCTTTATTTTGAATGAGTCTTGCTGTTCTTTCACTTAATCTTTCGGATAGGATAATCAATTTAAATTCACTTCCTTGCCTAAGAAAGTTATTGAGAAAATTGTTCATTGATTCTGCTCCTTCAACACTAAAAGTTCCGCTAGCTCCGTTAGGTCCTTGTCCCATACGAATTGACAACCTTGATTGTTCACCTGAAACTGTAAATATTCCAAGCACTAATTTGCTATTGTCTAATGTTGAATGTATTGTCTTTGCTCTTCGTGACAAATTATCATGATTAGTCATTTACTCACTCAAAATACTCTGTTTTATTAGATATTTATATGTTCTTTTTTAGTCCAAATCCTTTTCAAGAATTTAAACTGGATTTTTTGACTTACCATTAGGACTATGATCAGGGCTTCAACCCGGCAGTGTAACGCCCTCGCCGGAAGCCCAGCTTCAGGAGTGCTTCCCGTATGATGTTAAATGATGTCGAATACTATTAGATGATATCAGATATAAGCATTTGTTAATGTCTCTTATATCCAAACTTCTTATTGTAAGTTTCGTGATCTGTAATATCAAGTACAAATGCGATTATTTCTACTTCTTCCTCATCATTTGTCAATGTATATAACATTCTCCAAAAATTAGATAGTTCAACATGAAATAAGTTTGTTATCCCATACTTAACTTTATATTCGTTCGGAATTAATTGTTTTGGTATTGGTTCACCATAATGTGTATTTACTTTTATCAATTCCAATTTGCTCTTAACTGATTTCAATATGCTCCTCTCTACTTTAGAATCTGACGCCCTACTATTAAGGTATTTGTAGACTTCACTTGCATCTTCTGAAAGAATCACTCGTACAGGTTTCATACTTCCATGCCTCTTTCAATAGCCTTTTTTAATTTAGGGTTTGTATTATGTATCCAAGTTATGCCTTTCATGGTAACAGCTATCTTATTACTCTCTTCAAGATACTCAAGTATTATCTTAAGCTTTGCATGGTTTACCTGCTTTGGTAGTGCTCTTTTTATTTCAGGTATAGTTATTACGGAATTTTTAGAATTTTTTATGACATTTTCTACCATAATGACTGTATTAAGTGTAGGTGCATACTTGAGTCTTTGTACCATAATCATTTTCGCCATTTCAATCATTTTTATGTACTAATTAGTAATATATATGTACTAACTAGTATATAAACCTGTTGTTTTCTGTAAAGGCAGAGGAATTTGGTCTAGGCTCTCTGCATGTTTGGTCAGCTAAAACTGTCCAATTGCTTTAAATAACTATATAATTAGTAAAGATACTACAAACAAAAGTGAGATGATGCCAAGCCAATTTACATATCTGCAAAACAGAAAGCAGGCTTAGGATCAATCGTAAGAAAATCACTGAATGAAAACCAGTTGCTAATTCTTTCAAGTGTTGATGGGAACAAGAATATAACAGCATTGCTTAGGAATCTATCAAAATATTACAATGTGCCTCTTTCTACTCTTAAACTGAACGCACAAATTCTTAAGAAACAGGGCCTTTTAGAATGGAACGGAACTGTTGACCTAACAGAACTCGGTATACTTATATTAAAATTAATAGGTGATGAACATGAGAAATAAAGCAATAAAAGAAGCACATATTAGAATGGAAGATAAGCTAACAAGCGCCCAGATAGAGGAACTGAAACTGAATATAAATAGAAACTATGCAGAGGCAGGCCATAGATGGCTTAAGACTGGCGATAGAAAAAGAGCAAAGCTCTGCGCAGATGTTCTTGCTAGTAGAGATTACTTCGATCTTTATGATGCAGGTTCTATATACTTGGGGCTTGGGCTTGTTAGCAAGGCAGAAGACTGCGCCCAAAAGATCGCAAATGGATATAAGGATCATAAATGGAGTTCCCATATTGCAAAAGCGGCAGAGCTTTGCCTTAAAGTTGGGAAGAAAAGTATAGCAGAAAGCTTAGCAAAGGAAGCAAGAACACTGGAGTTCGGACATACAACAGGAGGTGGTTGGCTAGGCTTCGGTGGGGGATCTGCAGGTGGTTATAGAGCTTATGATGCTAATGATTTGGATACCGTAGTAAGGCTTGCGAAAATCTGGACTGAACTAGATAATAAAGAAATGGCTTTGGGACTTGCAAATTATTACTGGGAGATTAGACCAGGAAATACTAGTTCATTTGAAAGTACGTTACCAAGTTTGGTAGATCTTGCAGATGTTTACATAAAATTTGGACAAAGAGCAGATGCAATTCGGTGTTTAGAGGTCTGTACCAAGAGGATTGTTGGATCAGAAGAGATCAAAAGCATTATAAAATTAATAGAGGCTAGCAAGAAAATATCTAGAAAGCTAGGTCAAGAAAGAGCTTCTGCAGTAAGAATTTCGACTTTGCTTAGAAATATCGCAATTGGTGGATAATATGAAAATGGAGCAACATATAAGAAACGCCCTCGCCGGTCTTCTTGCCTTATGATAACATCTCTCCCTTGGTGCTTGGTAAAGGGGTAAGAAAAAATAAGGCTGAATCTTAACTGGGCAAAAGTATTATCTTTTGATTTATGTATTAGATAAGAAAGGGTGAAAAATATGTTAAAGACTACGCCATTTCTTCTGTTTGACGGTAACTGTGCTGAAGCGATGACCTTCTACCACGAATGCTTCGGAGGAGAATTGAGATTGACAAAGCTTGGCGACACGCCCATGAAAGAAATGATACCAAAAGAGAAACATAATCGGATAATAAATGCGTATCTGAAAAGTGGCATTATAGAAATATCAGCTACCGACTGGATGGCTGCACCCCAGTATGAACCCATACTTGGAGAGATGTATGCTATATTTGTCACTGGCAATTATGAAGAGGTAAAGTCTGTATTTGATAAGCTTGCGGTTGGGGCAGAGAAAGATAGGTTCCAAGAAATGCACCAGATGCATTTTGGAATGTACGGGCAGATGTATGATAAATTCCATCGGCACTGGATATTCGTAGCGGATGAAAAGAAGATAGTTTAAATTATGCTTTACTAGCCCTTGAGTGTTCTCATCTCTAAACAGGATCTAAACCCCAATTCTTAGACGTGTAATTTAGCAGGTGCCCTCGCCGGAAGCGTGACTTTAAGTAAACTTCCCAGATACTATTGTTTGATATTAAATGATATTATATATATTTATTTCAGTAATTTAAGAAACTCTTTTGCAGTAACAATCTTTATTCTCCCAAGTTTTTTAATTGGAAGAACATGCTTTAGGTCTCCGGATACAATATAGTCTGCATTCGCAACTAAAGCACATTCCAAAATCATGTTGTCCGAAGGATCATCTTTTATTACGTCAAGTATATCTTGTGTTTTTACAAACGTTGCCAGGTTAGATATGAGTGCCTCAAATCTTGCCTTTTGTTCTTCGCTAAATTTCAATCTCGGGTAGTTAATAACCCTTAAGAACTCATTGAATTGATCATAAGATATGAAAAACTCAAGCTCTCCATCCACAACTTTATCCAGTATCTTGCTTAGATTACCTTCCCAGCCAAGAGCTGAGATAAGTATGTTTGTATCAAGTACTATCTTTCTCTTGCCCATTTAACTGCCTCTGCGACATCTGCTTTTGTGATGCCTTCTTTTTTGAAATGGGCTTGTATCTCTTTAGATAACGATTCAAATTCTATCTTGACCTTCGGTATATTTATCTTTTTGAATAGAACGCCATCTTTAACACCTATTGCAATGAATCTGTCACTGTTTTTGAAGCCTTCCTTTTGTCGTATTTTTCTTGGCACTACCAATTGGCCTTTTTCAGACATTTTAACTAATTCTTCTTCCATATTAATCACAGTATAACAGTTGAACAGTTAAACTATTTAACTGTTTGCTTTTTACCACCGGTGGGTCGAAGTTCGCCCTCGCCGATATTCAATTCGTCGGATTGAAGCCTTTATTAATTTCTTATGGAGCTTATATGAAACTTAATTATTTTCGTAACAAATCTGCTACACTCATATAAGAAACGTGTTAATTCCGCTAATTTTGTGGCCAAATCCCTAAACTACATACTTTTATGTAAAGTTATGTAAAGATTAGTATTAATTATTTTGGGCTCATGCTTCTGTTTTTCTAAGCAGTTCGGGATCTTTTGGTGCGACGATGTCTTTGCTGGTTTCTTTTAAAATTACCACTGGAGAAGCAATACTATCCAGACTGTCGAAGTGCACACCACAACGGAATCTAAGGAAAATTAGGTAAGCGGCTCGAGACTGCGATTCAGTTCCCGAATCACGAACATATGTCCATTCGCCTATTTTCAATATATGTTCAAATGCGACTTTTAATTCATCATTGCTTATTATTTCTCTTGCTTCTTGTCCTGTAAGCAACTTCTTTCCTGGAATGCTGTTTTCTATCTCTATTGCCTGTTTTAAATTTGGTCCTTTATTTTCAGGATATCTAAGAACCACATACTTCTGATCTTTTACTGTAAAAGTTTCTGAACTCGTATGCACTGGTAATTGAGTTCTTTCAGTACGTTGAGATTTTATATATTCAGACATTTTTATCACAATTATATTTTGTTTTATTAGATATTTATATTGTGTTTTTTTATGGCTTTGAAGCCTGCGTTCTCCGACTGCGACACGTCTAAGTCCGCCCTCGCCGTTCTTTAATCATATGTTTAACACCTACTCTTTGTCTTAGATAAAGGTAAAGGATTTATAATTATTTTACATTTCTAAAGATAAGACAGTAACTATGGTCGTATCCATAGCCATAACTTCCATCATCGTCATAACTATCTTTTCCTTTCCAACCAATAACTATTTCACCTTCAAAATGGAGAACTTTAGAAACTTCTTTTTCTATATCCCATGCAAGGGTCGTAACATCTTTATCTTTTAGGTTAGATACTTCAATAACTAAGTAAGAATTCTTTTTCATTAGGTTTTTTAGCTGAGCAAAAATTTCATATATATTCTTTAAATATCGTTTGTAAGGTTTACCATTATTATGCGTGTATAATGGTGAGGTAAAACAGAAATCAAATAAAGGTAATTTATATGAACTTAAATTTTTTGAATTACCATTAATTAAATTTTGTTTATTTTTTATTTGAGATTTAACATAATTTGTCCTCTTTTTATCTAATTCTATACCAAATGGAATTCTACCCATCTGTTCACTTACTATCAAAGTTGTACCTAAACCTGTAAACGGGTCAAAAACAGTATCTCCTTTTTTAGTAAATTCTTTCAAGAAGTATGCAACTAAACTTTCTGGATTACGATTATCGTCAGATTGGAATTCTTTAGGAATTTTCCTTACTTTGCTATTTTTAAAAATTAAAAATGACTTTATCTTGGATTTCATAATCTAAATTAAGAATTAAGGTATTAAATATCTGAAGTTTTACTCTTTTAATTAGGATTTGAACCCTAATAGCATGCGCCCAGTATGGGATTTGAACTCTCTGTCTTCGATATGACATGTCTTATTTCTTTAGGTGGGGGCTTTACAAAAAGGAAGACGCCCTCGCCGATATTTAATCCGTCGGATTGAAGCCCTTATTGATTTCTTATGGAGCTTATATAGAACTTAATTATTTGAGTATCATATTTGTAACTTCCCTATAAGAAACTGTTTATTCCGCTAATCTTTATGAAGATAAAACTAATTTGTTAAGTTCTAAGTACGTTGGTTTCCCAAAACATAGTGCTGCTTATCCTTTTTAGTACAAAAAGTGAATCTCTATGATGTATAACAACCACATTCTCAGTTTTTGGGACTTCGAACAACTGTGAAAGATTTGTTAATTTGTAATCCGTATCTTTTACCAATGGATAATTTTTTGTTGTCATTTACTCACTCAAAATACTCTGTTTTATTAGATATTTATATGTGCCTTTTCGAAAAGGTAAGAGATTGAACCGTGTATCACTCCCTCTTACAGTCGAAATGACGTCGAAGTCCGCCCTCGCCGAGAACTGGTATCGTGATACCAACTTCCCTTTGTATGGCATTGTATGTCATTTGACACATTACTACTTCATTATGGAAAGAAGCGTATCACTCACTTCTAAGCTTGATGGTTTTATCAGACTCTGCCCTCTTTAATCCAGCACCTAATTCTTCGTTGCTCAAGTTTGCAACCGTAGCAATAATTTGTGCTGAACGAGCGTCTCCAAATCTTAATATACCAACTACACCATCAATCAATACCTCTCTAAGTTCTTGTGGTGTAATTCCGAAATACGAGTTTAACTCTTCCGAATATCTTAATATTGGTAAATATATCACAAGTTCATTTTCTCCTGATAATGAAAGTTGATGTATATGATCTGATTGAATCATACCTATTCTTATAATTCCAATTTTTAATGCGTTTTTAATATCTCTCTTGTTTAAATCTCCCTTTACAATTTGTTTTTTTACATGTTCTAATTCATATAAATAATTGTTTAATCTTGCAGCAGATAATACCCCAAGAACTAAGAGATTGCCATTTCCAGTTTTTCTTGCCCAATCATCTATAATATTCCCAACTCTTTGAGTATCGATAGGTACTTTTGGTTTCGTTTGAATTGCCATTTACTCACTCAAAAATGTATTCTATCCCTCATTCTTCCCTGTGTTTGAGTTATTCTCTCGTGGTGTAGTTTCAATTCTTCTGTTTGTTGTTGCTCTATTTCTTTTCTACGCAAATCATTAAGTTTAAGTCCTCTTCTATTTATGGCCAATCTCTTACGTCTTCCTTTTTCCTCTTTTCTGGGAAATTAAACCAATTCTCTTTTTAATGCAATTACTTCTTTGCGATCGAGACAAGCAAAAGTTGTATTTTTACCTTTATTTACGCCATTATAAGCTTCTGAAGTAATACCTGTTGGTACACCCAACCATATGTATTCTGGATCATGATCACGCTTATCTAACCATAGCGTAGCTGGAATTTTCTTTGAAGGTTTATCTAAAGTTGCGTTTCTTCTAAGCTCTATTTCACTTGGAAATAGATGTTGCTTCAACGTAACTACCATTAAGTTTCCTCTTGGCATTTCTATCACTTAATTTACTTTGTTTTATTAGATATTTATGTGTTTATTTTTACAAAAATTAAGGGATTTGAACTCGGCTAATTTCGACTGCGACACGTCGAAGTCCGCCCTCGCCGATCTTCAATCCGGCGGATTGAAGCCCTTATATGTATCTTACTTTTCTTATAGGGGTGTCCAATAATTCCACTAAACCCTAAGGTATAAAACCTTAGGAGTATTCTGGACTTTGGCGACCAGAATGAGAACACCTAGAAATTGGAAATTATATAACCAGATGTTAGTAAATAGGGGTAATTTTACCCTGTACATTTCGGAAGAATCTTTGCAGATGGCAGAAGAAGTCCTTTTATCAAACAACAAAAAGAAGAGAGGCAGGCCTTTTAGTTACAATCCGTATCTGATTTTATTAGGATTTACCGCAAAATCAATGTTGAGATACGGTTATAGACAGGTAACTGGATTTATGGAAATGATAAAGGATAAGTTGAAAGTACCAAAAATTCCAGATTTTAGGACATTATGGTGGAGAATTAATAAAATGGAAAAATTTGGGATCAAATTTAGATTATTCTCTAATTTTACCAAGGATAAAATAGTAGGAATAATAGATTCAACAGGATTGAAGAAAACAGGTAGTAATGAATGGTGCGGTAAGCGATACAGAGTGCGTAAAAGTTGGATAAAGACGCATTTCTTTATAGATGACAAAACAGGTCAGATATTGAACATGGTACAAACAAAAGAATACATACATGATAATAAAGTAGTAAAAAGGTTGTTGGATCCTTTTCTGGGAATATTAGAAAAGTTATTGGCAGATGGTGCATTTGACTCTGAAAAAACATTCAGGTATCTGGAGAGAAATGGTATTGTGGCGGTAATACCAGTACGTAGAAATTCAATGATAAAATGTAGAGGTATTCGTAAGAAACATGTTGTAGAACAATTTGGATTGCGAGATGGACCTGGGAGAGAATCTGTTTTGCATATGCAAACAGAAAATAGACATAGAATGATAAATCAGAAGAAATGGAAACAAAAATCAGGTTACAACAAACGACCGCACATAGAGAGTGAAATTTGGAGTTTCAAAAAGACGTTTGGTGAAGGAATCTCTTCAAAACTTAAAGAAATGAGACAAAAGGAACTGATTACAAGAGTGAATATACATAATGTATTCAAAGTTCCAAACGCAAAATTCGTTTTCTGAACCAGTCAAAATAATGATACTGATAAATGGGTTTCAATTTACCTATTTATCGGACACCCCTTTTCTTATAGAAGATTTAATTATTTTATGAAAACTTATTCAAAATCTCTATAATAAACAAGCTTTATTCCAATAATATTTACGACACAAAATTATTTGAACCGTTGACATTTAGTTAAAAGTACAGGAGTCTACTAATTTTGCCAGTAAATATGTAGAGCGTGGAACACCCCATCTTTTAAAGCCCTCTCCAATACAAATGCCATCTTCTATATTTACTTTAGCACCATCAAGTAATACTTCTTGTTTGGTTTTTTGTTCTTTAATGCCCAAAAATCCTATTTTAGATACATTACAAATCCGTTTTAGCAAATCTCTATTAAGTAAAAATGGACTATTCATTGGTAGTAAACTATAACCCTCTGGCAACGGATATTCAATTTTATATATTTCATTTCCTTCAGGTATTATTTTAGGTGCTTTCATATCTTTGTGCAAAAACTCTAGGCAATCTGAAGTTACATTAAATGCCAGAATTCTATCAACATATGAATCGAGGTTATGCATTGACATAATACCACCACCAATATCATAACCCAATCCGAACCATCTTCCACCGTTACCTATATGGATTGTTATGCTCTCATCTGCTAATTGTAATCTAGGATAATGTGGCTCTTCCATTCTAGTTTCTAAGCTTTTGTTATATTCTCTTATCATTGTAACAAGGTGCTCCCCTAAAGCATCTTTTTTATTTCTAAAAAGAGCCACATTAGATTCGCGGTTGCCACTAGGCCAAAAATAACAAGAGCCACCTTCATTAAGGTAAGGATTTCCAAGTTCAAATACTTTACCAGTCCTTTTAACCGTTTCTACCATGTTATCAACATTTTATCTCTGTTTTAGATAGTATTTATAGTTTCACTTTTATGAAAAATGTGAGTTTGGATTGCCGGTTCAAATCCCTTACTTTACTTCTAGACGTGTTATCTCGAAGAAGTGAGCAGTAAGATTTCTTATACAAAATCTGTCAAAATTTATCAAAATTAGCACAACTTACTATAAGAAAATGAACCGCCCTCGCCGTTATACGCCAGAAGTGCAAAGGCCCTCTGATAAGTAAATTTATTTTACGACGTAAGTTTTTATTG
>JBEKES010000005.1:0-35421 GCA_050013715.1 Candidatus Micrarchaeaceae archaeon | reverse complement strand
AACCTTGTGCTTTCGGTGTATGGGATTCTCGCCCATATATGCTGTTACTAATACCAGGATTTTCCCTATGACACGGTCCATACGTCCTTTCGAACGTACTTCTTGCCATGCCAAATGCCCCCTTACCAGTCTTATTCAGACTCTGAGGTCTCGGTACCTAATTTAGCCCCGTATATCTTCAGTAAGATACATCTCAACTGGTACGCTATTACGCGTTTTTTAAAGGATGGCTGCTTCTGAGCCTACCTCCCAGCTGTCTATGACGTGTCCTACTTTCAAGACACTTAATTAGGATTTGGGGACCTTAACCTCAGTCACTATCTTTGCAGTCTCACCAGTCTGGCTTACCCAAACTGGTCGACTCCCAGGGTCTACGCAGCATATGCATTCGGAGTTTGATAAATTGGTGGAACCTTTCGATTCCGTGCCAATTATTCGGTAGCTCTACCGCATATGCAAGCTCGCCTGGAGCTATCCTAAAGATACTTCAGAGGGGACCCGCTATTGCCGTGTTCGAGTGGTATATCGCCGCTACCCGCAACTCACCCAACAGGACATGCCATGACAGGTTGCAGGCCTCCACCAGACATTAGTCTAGCTTCGCCTTGGTCGCGCGTAGTTCACAACGGCTTCGGGTCATATAAAAGTGACTAAGGCATTTTCATACCCTGCGCCTCATAAATTGCGCGCACTCGCTTTCGCTTCGTCTTTCGACTTGCCACTCCTATATACTCCCTGGTTCTTGCTTCAAGAAGAATGATAAGACACTGTTCCTTCTGGTTCGCATAAATCTTTCGATTTTCAGCTTCACCAGCTATCATAACTTTCATGCCTTACCTTCGTTTCACCATCTAGTTTCAGATCTTTTCAATCCCACGCGTGTGGGTTCTTTTCAGCTTTCGCTCACGCTACTTGTTCTCTATCGGTCTATAGCCAATATTTAGGGTTGGGTTTTAATGCACCCGTATTCATTCTACATAATCAAGCAGAACTACTCTATTATAGTAATTTCCATTTCACTTAATTTACGAGGCTGTCACTCTCTATGGCCATTCTTTCCAGAATGTTCAACTCATGATTTGGATTCCTCCTATACCACATCTCCCACGCTTTTGCAAGCAGGGATTCAGTTTGCCCTCTACGGCGTTCACTCGCGTTATTAGCCGCATCGAATTTCTTTCTTTTCCTGCGGGTACTAAGACATTTCAGTTCCCCGCGTATGCATGTATTGCTACACAATTAAGGCGATCCCAGGTTCAAAGCCCGACTTGCGGCTACCCTGGGCTTATCGCAGCTTGCCACGGCCTTCATCGCTGCTATAGCCAAGCCATCCCCTAGATGGTTTAAAATGTTATGCAAGCTTCTTCTCCTATAATCAATCGCGAAAATTCACGACATCATCAGCATTATACGCAACACAGAGCATTAGCTCTCATTTAAGTATTTTCATCAAGCCAATTCAAAAATAAGCTTTCTAAATACAGGAGCCTCTAGATTGCTCTTGCTGCCATAATAGCACCGTTTATTAGTTTACTTCCAAAGGTATATATACATTCTGCTTTTTTTGAGGTAAAAGTTTATATATTACCAAATGCTCAATTCTCTTGTGGTAAGATGGTAAAAAATTCACTTAAGGCAAAAGCAATTGAACGCGATTCGCCTAATTTAAAAGCATACTTAGGAAGTACTAGAGAGTTAAAGTTAGAGGAACTTAGAGAACATCAGAAAGACTGCTTGCGTAAAGGAGAACATCTTAAAGCTGCAAAAATAGGAAAATTTTTGAAACAGGACGATACTCATATACAAGATCTTGCGGTATTAGCATTCAAAGAACTATTCATTAAGGAGGGCTGCGTCTCACCTGCATTAATTGAGCATGGGAGAGAGATTTTGGAAAATTATACTGTAAATGGAGAGAAGACAAATGCAGCAATTTTCGAGCTTGTTAAATACTTTAATTCTGGTGTTCGTGATGGTGCAGAATTTGCAGAACAACTGATAAGGGCATTCCATGTTGATTCTGAAATTATAGGAAATGCAGAAGATATTACGGAAATAACTCTTCTCTTAAGGCCATAGTAACATATACAAAACACAGGATACATTAGATGGGCATAAAATATATAATTGCAAATAATTTTCTAAACGTGCGGAGTGAGTTGCAGGTAACCGTAACTTCCATAGGGCAGAACCAATGAAAAAGTTAATTCTGATCCTTTGCAATTTGCAAAAGGAGATTGGGCATTTATCTCCCATGATTCAGAGTTCAGTTTTGCTTCAACCAAATCATAATTACCAGTCCAATTTCCATTAGCTTCTGTCATAACAAATGTATGCGTACTTTCACCTTTTGCAGGCATAACTGTCGGGAATTTATCCGTTTCCCAATTAAAATTCCAGAAAACAACGTCAATATTGCCATTTGCATCTTTTACTGCTACGCCAGATGCACCATCTGTGCCAACGCAAGGCACTGCTGCACCTTTAAGGTCCATAATACTTAGCAATGCAAGCATTATGTGCGATGGCGAGCCGTCAAGCTTGTACAGTGCAGGCCATTCCAATGTGGGAAACTTTGAAAGCGAAAGAAAGATTGTATCATGCACGCCAAACAATGCCATCTTGGCAACAAAATCCAGTGCGAATGCACCAGAAATTGGTTCATAGTTCAATCCCGGAGTGGCCTCGTAGCTAGGGCCCCATTCGGTAATGAAGATGCTTGCGGCGCTGTTTACATTCACTAGTTCTTTACGTATCTCACCAATTAAATTGCCAAGCGTTGCACTGGTAACGCTATTGCCATATGTATGAAAGCTTACGAAATCCATGGGCATATTGTTAGCTGCATTGTAGCGGACAAAACGTGTTGTCCAATCTAATGGCGGTGCAACCTGGTTGTTATAACCTTCTGCGGGTCCTCCTACCCGAATATGCACATTAGGATTCTGATGTCTAAATTCATCAATATCTTTTGCTATATGCGAATACAGAACCGCATAGGCATTGAATCCGTATTCATCTGTAGTTGCTTTTGGCTTCTCATCAGCTGCCCAGTTTTCTGATGCACTATTCATCTCATTGCCAACTTCCCATTCCGTTTCTGCAAAACCCTGATCAACGACTACATATTTAATGAACGCATTGATGTACTTGTCATAAGAATCCCAGGAAGTTGGACCGTACTTTCTGCCAGAGGCATCAACTTTTGCCAGCGCGGCAGGTACAACGTTGCCAATAATTATATGAGGAATCCAATGATTCTGTTTGCATAGCTTAAGCGGATAGGTCAAAGTTACTGGCCACTGCAGGGTTTGGGTCCCGTCGGCAGCAATGGATTGGAGTGTATTGCCATCCACATTCATAAGTCTTAATCTACGTGTTCCAAGCCGTATAAGCCCTTCTATCTTGGGCGGTGTTACTGCCTCGGAGGTTGCACCGCTGCCAATAATGGACTGCATTCCTTGCAAGTAAATAGTTTTTCCGTACATTCGATCTTATATAGTAAGAAACTATCTTTTATAATCATTGCCTAAATACCTCTTTTTCTATAAAAGTTGTCTACTTGTTGATTCTGAAATTATAGAAAATGCAGAAGTCCCAACAAAAATAAACCTTCTCTTAAAAAATTAGGGTTCCATACAAAACACATAAATATTTAGAATAAAGAATTTACTTTGTGATGAGATGGCTGTTGAACCTTTATCATATTTGCATACAACCGGAAGAGAGCAATTAATCTTAGCCGTGAGGATTCCAGACTTAGCTAAAGTTCACGAACTGCTGCATTCTCCTGATGCTGATAAAAACACATCACTTGCAAATGGCTTTACAGATGAGGGAAATCCAATATTCTTTGAGATAATTAAAGTTAAGGATGATGGTATAAGAAATGCGATGTTCGGTGAATTCATATCCGTGCCTGGTTTTGATTTAAATTTGACGAGCAGGAAATTCGGACTTAATGCACTGCACCAATCGGCCATGTTCGGAAGCGAGCATATCTCTAGAAAACTGGTTGAAATGGGTGTTATACCTGCAAAGGACAAAACGCAGCCTGAGGGGCGTTTTCCATCAGATAGGGCAAGGGAAAGACAAAGCGACGGGAAATTTAAAGATACTCCTCATTCAGAATTCCTGCGCGGCTACGAGCAACGCAATGGAAGCGCAATTCCTCCACAACAGGAGAAGCAGCAACCAGTTTACAAGCCCACTAACAGAGGAAGAAAAATGAAAATGTTCTAAAGTAAAGCTGCGATTTGGAATTACAATTCCTTAACCAACCAGAAAGCATAATAATTTATACATTAAATAAAGCATCGAAAGGGTAGTGAAAAGGGTAGCTGGGAATGAAAAGCAAAAAAAGAAGCAGTGGCAAATACGCAAACGAACTTGCCAAGCTCAAAGAATTGAATGCGATAAAGGAAGTATTAAAGAAAAGCGACATAGAGAATGCAGCGCTTACCAATACTTCAAAAGATTCAGAAACTGTCAACGACAACGTAGTAGATAACATGCTTGATGAGTTGAACCTCAACAAGAATGCACATAGGGATCTTGAAATAATAGAAAGCCTCACAGCGCAGAATACCAAAAAGAACATAATCAACAGCATAAGGAGCAAGAACGCAAAGGCAGAGCTTACAGCTAAGCAGGTAGCTAATGCTAAAAAGCAAGCGCCAATGAAAAAGGCATCAAAGGCAAAGCCCCAAAAGGCACAGAAATCAAAGGGCAAAAAGAAGCGTTAATAATCTTAATGTGAAATATCATTCTACTTATATGGGCTCTTGGCTCAGTAGTAGAGCGTCCGCTTTGCAAGTAAACTTTTGAAAATTAATCAAAAGTAAACCCAAAAAAGCGGAAGGTCGCGGGTGCGATCCCCGCAGAGTCCAGTTCCGACGTTACACCTCGAGAGTTGGGGTGCGATTCTCTCTTTTAAAAGGTAAATATTTTATGAAAATTAAAGAAAAAGATTTTGAGAAAAATATTAAATTTATCTTAGTTCTTCTCTTAATTCCATTAACATTTTGCCAAGCATATCCTGTCCTGCCATTCCCCAAAATAGTTCATCAGGAACATCTTCATGCAATACAGCATCACCAGTATCGAGTAATTTCTTTTTTAGATTTTCGTTTTGAGTAAACTTAGCACGTATTGCTCTTCTCATGATTCCTACTTTGACCTCTTGCCAGTCAGTTCTTACATCTTTACGTCTCAAAACTTCTGTAAGTTTCTTTACATAAAGTGCAGAAGGTGCATTTCTCATCCATTCACTTAATGTTGGGTCTAAAGTTTTTTGACTTTGATAATAATGCTCTACACTAGCATATGTCTTACCATCTATATTTATTACGCATGGGTAAAAATTTGATAAAAAGGCCGTCTCTTTATATCTAGAACTAAACAATATCTCGTGTCTAGCTTTTTGAGGAACTTCTTTTTCTGGCAAACATATCACTCAACATATTCTCTTTCAGGAAATATTTATAGATATCTTTCAAATTCAGGTGATATCAAAAGGTATCAACGTATATCAAATTATGTCATAAGTTAATTCCTACGTGATGTGAGAAGTACGCAGAGTCCAGAAACTAGGTCACATTTATTAGACGACAAACTCATCAAAAACTCGTCAAAATGGACTTTAAGTCTATTGTACTTTAAGTTCGGTTTATCTGTTATGGAGCTTTTATATCTATTGAAGCAATTTGAACATATTGTGGTGCTGACGTTGAAACATATCTCTTTTTTGCATCGGTAATGATTACTATCACCATAGCTACACTATTCTATTCTGATGTAGAAGAAATGAATACTTCATTCTCTAAAGCATTAAGTAAGAAAGTTTAATAAGTATTCAGGCATTTTCGTTAGAGTTTGAAATTTTATTGAATATTTGTTCTGTTGGTAAAGATGCATCAACGAATTTGAATCCTGCAATTTTTGATGCAATGACTGCAACAGGCAGGGTTAATATTGCTAATCTTCTCTGAGCTTTTGTAGTTCCGTAGGGGTTACTTCTTTGTGCTTTTAGCCTATATGTTAGTGTTTCTCTATCTGCATCAAGATAATATACCTCATCAAAATGCTTGAGGAATTTTAACATATTTGGTGCTACTCCAACTACATATAAGTCTTTGTCTTTATTCTTTTCAAAAATGGCACCAAGTTTCTCTTCATTCCACATTGGTGGATTTTGTAAGAGCCACTTCATACTTGCACCAACAGGTAATTTCTTTCCATTATATGATAAAAATGTATCATCAGCATCTACAGAATTGTATCCTTTACTTTGAAGGAATTTATGCAACCTACTTTTTCCGCTTCCTGGTAGTCCAGTTATTAAAATTTTACGGGGGTTTGGCTTAGTTACTACCATTTTTATCAATATCATTTTATTGTTCATAATATAAGAACATTTATTCTATTTCGTATAGAACTGCAACTTGTCGGAAAACTAATTATTTTGTTGGAAAAGTCAGAGTTTTCCTACAAAGCCCACTGTACTATTTTTATTAATAGTAGTGTATATTATTCCGAAGTTATGCTATTTTAATGTAGGATTAGAATCAGAAACAAAAGCCCTAAGAACGCAGAGTCCAGTTTCGATGTGTCACCTCGAGAATCAGGGTGGGATGGATGCAAATAAGAAAAAACAAGAAATCTTAGCTACTCAACTTCTCTTTTAATTAAACTAATAGTGTCTTTTTGATGTGTTTCTACTTCACTCGATACAAAATTTATCAAAGTACTAACTATTTTTAGATTTAATGCCAGCCCTGCCTGTTGCTGTAGAGTATGTTCACTTTGAAGTTGATCTATCTGTCGATCTTGCAGGCTTCTTAAGAAATCAACTAGTTGGACTACTGGTGAATCATTCTTAGGAAAATGAAACATTAGCTGATGTGCTGAAATATATAATGAACCCTGAGATGAATCATGATTAAATGAACCAACACCAGCTGATTTTGCTAATATTATTTTCGGATGGCGTGTATCTGCTTCAAGAACTACTCCTGGAAAGTATTTTTCGTGATCCTCAGGTTCTATTGCAAAATTAATAATATGTTCATTTTTTCTGTATAGCACACGAACAGCTCTCAAATCATCAAAATACGTCCCGAAAACATAAGTCGCCATGTCATCACTATTTCTAGGATATTTTCGCATTATAACGCTTGCACCTACTGGTATATCTTTTTCGAATATAGGTTTTGTTGTTGCCATTTTCTCACTCAAAATAATATGTTTCAGGAAATATTTATAAGTATCTTTCAATAGAATATATCAAAAGGTATCAAAGTATGTCATTTTATACCATAAGTTAATTCCTACGTGATGTGAGAGGTACGCAGAGTCCATTTTCAGTTATCTGGGAAGGCAAATTCACTCCCATTACATAAAGTTTTAAATAAAAACACAAGCAATATCTAATTAGTGGTAATTTATGGCTGATACTCTAACTACGCGAAATGACATGGCAAGAAAAATCAGTGATATAAGGAAAGCTCTAAGGCATGTTAGGAGAGTAATCAAAGGACCATCGGATGAAAACACTAAAAGATTTTTAAGACCCATTCGTGTACATGGCGAATTTGGTTTGGTGGCACTTCGAGAAGAAGCAAAAAACTTAAGAAATCCTAAGCGGAATATAGCATCGTTTAATGCTATTTGACTATGTTTCTACTACAAACCCACTCTCGTAAGTCCGCGAGTCCATTACTAAAAGCAACATTATTAAATCTTCCATTAGAAATCTTCTAAGATTTGATGGATAGTGAGGAAAGCAAAAAGAAAATATACATGCAGTTGTTCAAAAGCATAATCGAGCAAATATCTACTGTTTCTTCCGATGTATTACTGGATGGTGCCGGGAAATTATTGGATGATGAAACTGTAATCAAGCACATCAATGAGAAGAAAATACAGCCTTATCTGTATCTTTCCGGATTTCTTAATTTGCTCGGCAGGGACATCAATACAGAAAATATGTCGAAAGTATTGAATGCGATTGGAATAAAACCAGACGAAAAGCTAATGAATGTTTTACTAGACGTAAATAATGAAAATGTTGTGATATATGTTTACTCCATATACTTTTTGGTAATATTAGGAAAAGAACATAGCATAAAAAATATTGTTAAGCTGGTAGGATCACTCGGAGTAAATGCCGATGAGGCTTTGGCCCAAAAGGCACTTGATTTTTACAACAAGAAATACGGTTGAGATAATTTTCCTTGTCTTCTCTTTTCCTACGCATCAGAATTTATAACTGTTGCAACAAACTTTTAGCATATGGAGAGCTTTGAACCCGTTGAAGTTAGTGGCAAGGATGCTCTCAAGTACGATGAAAGCGCACGCGAAAAGGAGAAGAAGTTCGGTGTGAATTACAAATGGATTGTGCTTTCCAATACAACACTTGGCTCTCTTATGGCTTCGATTGACAGCTCTATTGTTCTAATCTCATTGCCAGCAATATTCACTGGTTTGGGTGTAAATCCTCTAATACCTTCAAATATAGGTCTTCTTCTATGGATTCTTCTCGGTTATATAATAATGTCAGCGGTGCTGATAGTTTCCATAGGACGATTCGCAGATACCTACGGAAGAGTAAAGCTCTACAACTTCGGATTCATGATATTTGCACTTACTTCAACGCTGATTTATGCTTCATCCTATTTGATTCACGGGACGAATGGCGCGCTTGCAATAATAATACTAAGATTGCTTCAAGCATTTGGCGGCAGCTTCCTTATAGCAAACAGCGCCGCAATGCTTACCGATGCGTTCCCTCACAATGAACGAGGAATGGCACTGGGAATAAACGGAGTAGCATTTGCAGGAGGAAGCGCCATAGGCCTTCTTGTGGGAGGAGTTCTTGCAGCAATAGACTGGCATCTGATCTTCCTCATAAGCGTTCCCATAGGAATAGTAGGAGCTATATGGTCATATCTTGCATTGCATGAAATAGCTACAATAAAGAAAGGCAGAAAGCTGGACATACCTGGAAACATTACCTTTGCATTGGCTCTTGCCTTTATACTGATATCAATAACATACTCGCTTATACCTTACGGCACTTCGCAAACTGGCTGGAGCAATCCGTTCGTACTAGGCGGATTGATAACTGGAATTATCCTATTCTTTGCATTTATTGCCATAGAGTTGCGAGTGGAAGACCCAATGTTTAATTTGAAGCTCTTCAAGCACAAGGCATTTTCCCTTGCCATGTCAAGCAATTTCCTTGCTGGGGTAGCAAGATGGGGCCTTGAGTTCATGATAATAATATGGCTGCAGGGCATATGGCTTCCCTTGCATGGGGTGAGCTTTGAGAGAACACCATTCGTAGCAGCGCTTTATCTATTGCCTTTGACAATCGCATTCCTGATATTTGGACCCATATCCGGCAAATTATCTGACAAATACGGACCTACGCTATTGGCAACTGGAGGAATGCTCATAAACGTTGTTGCGTTCCTATGGCTTTCCACACTTCCAACTAATTTCAACATATTCTACTTCATACCCATAACTCTTCTAATGGGTATAGGACAGGGAATGTTCCTCTCGCCAAATGCCGCAAGCATAATGAATTCATTGCCCCCCGAGCAGCGGGGAGCAGGTTCAGGAATGGCAAGGACATTCGGTTACATGTCAATGATGTTCAGCATAATAATATTCTTCACGTTGCTTGTAACTGGATTGACTGCTACCATGTCGACATCGATATACAATGGCCTTGTAGGTCAAGGTGTAAACAGTGCGCGGGCGCTTGCAGCGTCGAAGATTCCTCCTACATCTGCATTGTTCGCAGCATTTCTTGGCTATAATCCATTGAAGACTCTGTTACCTCAATCATTGCTTTCAAATCTTACGGCAAAGCAGGCAGCCACAATAACAGGAACAACATTCTTCCCAATGCTGATATCCCAATCATTTACTCAGGGCATAAAAATAGTACTGTACTTTGCCGCAGCACTTTCGCTGCTGGGTGCAATAGCATCAGCACTAAGGGGAAAGACAGATATATACGGCAAGTGAGCTACTCCTTCAAATAATTCTTCATCTTTTCCCAGTAATGCTCCTTCCATCCGCTTGTTATGTCCTTGTATTTATCTGAAGGAACTCCTTTCTGAGTAAATTCAAGCTTTGTGCCCTTTCCTTTTTTTATGAATTTAAACGTTACAATGGAATAATGCCCCTTTGGCCAGTCGTCGCCCCTCCATTTCTGCACTATCAGCTTATTCGGAGCTATTCTTATGTTTTTGCCGGTTATCCAACCGTCATAGGCTGTGAAATTCCCTCCAACCTTCCTGCTAATTTTTGCGGCACCCTCTGAAAATGCAACGTGCTTCTTCGAATCCATTATTAGCTCATAAACCTCTTTCGGCTCTGCATCAAAAACTACAGATTGCCTTATGTTCTTGGTTTTGACTTTTTTATCCATAATATCAGAATTAATTATCAATCAATATTTAAAATAATATTTGTAAAAAAACTATCCAAAAGAAACCTTAATAATAATTAAATGGTAAATTACTACTAGTAATTTGTGATACTTATGATGCCGAATATGGATCCTAGGACGATGCGAAACCTAATGGCAAAAATGGGTATCAAATCATCGGAGATACCTGCGGAGAGAGTTGTGATAGAAACCAGCGAAGTCAACATAATAATAGACAATCCGCAAATAACGAAGATAGAAGCACAGGGAACAATTAGCTTTCAGATAAGCGGCGATATAAAAGAAGTCCAGAAGAATACTGCACCTACAATAACTGATGAAGATGTGTCGCTTGTTGCGGAGAGAACTGGTATTGAAGATAAAGAGCACATAAAAGAAGCGTTAGAAAAAAACAATGGCGACATAGCGCAGACTATTATTGATCTAACTGAAGAGAAAAATTAGTACTTCAATCTGAATGCGTTGGCGTAAGGAATTTTATTGACTTTCAATACGTTGTTCTTGTCTATTATGCTGCATTTTATTGCCGCATCAACTGATTCCTTGCCCACAATGTTTGCAGAAAAAAGATGCCCTAAATTTATCATCTTTGGGACTTTGCCTGCTTCGACTAATTCTCCTTTATAAAACTCAGAATAGTCCTTTATGTTTATTTCCACCTCTCCCTCTGCCAATACCTTGTCTATGAGCGAAGAATCACACATGGCAACAATGTCTCCATTGTCTGTGTTGTGGATTTTTATATAAATCATTTATTCACGAATTATCTATACATTTAAAGTATTATTAATCACTCATATTTAAGTGTTACACATGCCGGGATGGCGGAATCCGGTAACGCGCCAGATAAATAGGCGAAACTCGAGATCTGGTTTCCGCAAGGAAATTAGGGTTCAAATCCCTATCCCGGCGGTCCGACGACAAATCGACTGTAAAAGCCTACGCAAGGTATAAATATCTAATAAAGCAAATTTAAATGTGGTAAAATGAATATATCAAATAATAAACAGAGTACCGCATCTGCAGAAATTGAAAAACCTTCAAAAGTAGTTCAAAATACAAACTTATATACTACTTATTTTAGGAGTTTTTCTGATATCCCTTTAGCTGCGGAATTTGCTAAATTAATTAGAGCAGAAGAAGCATATGAGCAAGACAAAGCCATAATGGGCAACATAGAAACAAGAATTCCTTGGTTTGAGGCACGCTACAAAGCGATTGATACATTGATAAAATCAAGTGGAGTTGATCAGGTTGTTGAATTTGCAGCAGGCAGATCATTAAGGGGCATAATTAATCCACAATGGAATTTCGTGCATACTGATCAAGATCCAGAAGCATTAGAACAGATGTGGTGCTATGCAAAGAAGCTTTTAACTAAGCAAGGTAGAATGCCTGCTTTTGTTGGATTTGATGCAATTTCGGGCGAAGGATTTGAAAACATTACACAAAACTTAAGCATACATGCTCCAATAGCTGTCGTTCATGAGGGACTTTATACTTATTATCCACATCCAACAAAAGAAAAAATAGCTATAAATGCAAAGATGCTTTTAGAGAAATATGGTGGATTCTACATCACACCAGATATTCATCATAAAGAGGAGATGGCAGAATGGAATAAGCTGGGAGCCAGATCAGAAGAACAAAAAAAGAATTGGACTAGAAAGTTCAGTAGAGATTTAGAATCTTTTTACTTTACAGATCGTGAAGAAAGCCACGAATTCTTTACACGGTTAGGATTTGTTTATGAAATATACTCTATGGGCGAGCTTGTTTCTGATTTATCTTCTACAAGAAAACTATTTACTGATCCAGATAAAATAAGAGAAGTTGATGAAGCAACAAAAAGAATGAATATATGGAAAATGAGTTTAAGAAAATAATTAAGAATTTACATATTTTTATTTTCAAGATACGTTTGTACATTAAGTCATATGCATTGTGAATTGATACAAAATATGGCTTCTTATTAAATATGGTAATACTATGTCTAAACTTATGAGACATAGCCCCTCTGGTACTACCGCTCTATCCCGGCGATAGATTTAAGGTTCATATCCTATTTTCGAATTAATCTAATTACAAATTTGTGGAATCAATAAATAAAAATTTGATTACATTATTATTTTTGCTTTTTTAAGTACATGAGAAACAGAATATCTATATTTTGTTACTTTTTGTAACGCACTTCTTGCTTGATTTTTGCTTATAAAACCTACAGTTACTTCTCTGGCAAGTCTAGTTGTATCTGGATTGAATCCTAACATCCTTGCGGCTTTGTATTGTGCAGCTCTGGCAAATAAGCAAGAATTTGGATTTGATTCAATTAATTCTTCTCCTCTAGGTAATTTCCAATTTAATTCTTTGAGTGCTTTAGCTACCTTTTTAGAATTTTGTTGTAATAAAAATGGTAAATGAATAACATAAACTGCTGGTTTATTCTTGTAAGGTTTGAGTTTTCTGATCCCTGACATTTTAAATTCATTTTTAGAATAAAGTTGACTAAAACCTGCCCATTCGTTTATACCTATAATAACTAAATTAACTCCATGCTTTAATGCTTCTGCATAATAGCCGCGTATCACTAAACGTCTACAAAGTTGACACGTTCTTACGAAAGGCAATGCATGTTTGCATTTTATTGAGTAATGTCTACGTCCTTCGATATACAAATTCCTAAATCTCTTTTTAAGTTCTTCTGATTCTGGTCTATCATATAATTCAGCAGTTTTCTTGTAAGATTTAAGATCACATTTTCTCATATACTTCTTTACAACAATTACTTCATGTTCTACTCCAAAATGTTTAGCTATACTTTGCCCTCTTCGTAGTATATGTCTAGGGTAATAACCTATTGCAAATGTAAATGCAAGTGGTTTAAAACCCATTTTCAACGTTTCATACAAAGTATTTGTGCTATCTTTGCCACCAGAAACCCCAACCATAGCATCCCATTTGTATTTACCCTTTCCAATAAAAGATTTTACAAATTTGAGTTCATTGGCTAGTACTTTTTTATCGTAATTCTTAAAGTATGAATCACATACATTGCAATAACCATTTTTATTGAAGGTTATGGTTGGGTTTTGATTTGTATTAACACATCTTTTACATTCAATTATTTCTTTAGGAATAGCATTTATTATTTTAAGTGTAGTTTCTCCAAGTTTAGCTTTAGATGTATCTATAACAAGATCTGCTATTTTCTCTATATTTTGAGTCGAATACAATCTATCTTCTTCTTCAAGTTCCTCTATCGCCATATTTTTCGAATAATTGTATTTTTTAGCTAATCTATTTATCAAAATATTGTGTTTGGTTTTCAGAAAAACTACAAAATAACCTTTATTTTTGAAATATTTTGCAGTATCATAGCCTCTAGCTCCAGAAAGGATTAAAGTGCCCTTGTTATTGCTAATATAAAGGTAATCTAAAGCTTTTCCTATAAAATCCTTTGAATATTTACTTTGTAACTTTGAATTAATATTTCTGGCTTTTTCTCTATTTGTTTTTACACTGTTTAATTCAAAATTTTGGTTTTTGAGTTTATGTAGTAATACTTGAGTAGAATTAGGTAAATATGGGTAAAATACTGAAACAGAATAAATTAAATTTGAAGCCTCAACAACTTTAGAGTTCTTTATTTGTTTTCTTAACTCCTTAGCTATAGTTGACTTACCCGATCCTGGCTCTCCAAAAAGTATAATTACACCCATAATACTAAATGTAATAAATATAATATAATTGTTTGGTAATAAGTTCTTCTTTTATTAAAAAGATTTAGTATTCCCTATCCCTTATCATAAGACAAAGACTAGGCTCTTAACCTTAGAGTATAATACCTATCCCGGCGCATAGTTTAAGGTTAATAACCCAATCTAAACAAACTTATTAAAGGGTATTAGTCATAAGTTTATAAGATAAAAATGCCAACGAAACATTTCTACACTAAAATAGATCCTCAAAAAATCGATAGGGAAGTAACAAACCTGGAAGAAAAAGGTAAATTTAAAGAGGCAAGAGAACTACTTATCAGGCTTGTTTCAACTGACAAAGATAAACTAGACAAAAGCATTGGAACTCTAAAAAGGGCAGTAGACATAGACAAAAAAGAACTAAAAAAACAAGCAAAAGATGGTTCTGGCATACCTTTCTATGAAGCTAGATTGAATTTAAGTTCAGATTTAGAAAGCATTGGACTTTTATACGCTTACGAAGGCAATTATGTTGCAGCACATAGTTATATAATAAAATCATTACAAGCGATTAGACCAGATATGGAAGATATTGTAAGAAATATGAGTGCAAAAGAATTATACTATTCACTTGAATTTAAGCAAACATGGTCTGATACCTTAGGATCACAACCATCATTTTTATTTGAAGCTAAAGCAAGGAGTCAACTTCTCAAATGGGCTAGTGGTTTGGATGAACCACCTTTATTTTCTGTTTAGGAATTCCCTATTCCTTATCATAAGACAAAGACTAGGCTCTTAACCTTAGAATATGAGACCTATCCCGGCGGTTCGAAGTAACACGTCTAAGAAATTAGGGTTCGGATCCCATTTTTTGATTTAGTTAATTATATATATCTTCTAATTTGTAATTATATTGTGGTAAAGTGCAGATAGAAACTAAACAAGTTAATGGTACTAATAAAGAAACAAAATCAAGAGGATTTATTAGGAAGGTTAACAACTTTGATTTTCTTACAATGCTTAGAATTAGTGAAGACTCATCAATTAGAAAGAGCAAAGGTTATAATTTTCTTGTTGATACCTTCTCTGTTAGTAGTTTAAGTACTGTCGTATTTGGAGCAAATGAATTATTTATAGCACATATAAGTGGCAAAGAGCTACTTAAACAAAGAGCATTAGGTTTAGTGTTATGTACTTTCACAAGTAGGCCCTATGGGATATTTAGGGATTGGTGTTTTAAAAAAATGAAAATAAACGAAAACACAAGCGAACGTGTAAAGTTCGTTGCAGATATAGCAGTAACTGAGCTTTACTGGAGTGCTATCTATACAGCCCAACTTGCAATTGCTACAAGTGGAAATATCAAAAAAACACTTTTGGGAGTGGGAGGTGGTGCTGTTATTGATTTGTTTTATGCGAGACCATTAGGTGTCTGGATGGATTTCGTAAGAAGAGTTAGTGGTATAAAATCTGATGACAAATCAACTGTAAATTAGGTAGGAACATTTACATATTTAATAATAAATATAATTATATCGTGATAAAATGGCAACTACTAGCTTACTAGAAAGAAAAGCACAATTTAGAGAAATACAAAGTCTAGGTAAAACAATAGGCATATTAGAAGAAAAGGAAGATTTTTCAGGTTCAATGAGAGAATTAATTAGTAACGGGTATCGTGCAATGACAAAGCAGGAAGTACTTATTCATTTATCACAAGATCCTGAATTAAGGAAAATTTTGAAGGGAAAATGGTTCTGGATTGAGGGAGAAGGTTTAGAACAAACTAAATCATTTAGGATAGATGAAAAAGGTGAACTTGCCAAAATTGAAAGTATATGGTCTCTTGAATGGTATCAAAGCGTAAGCACAAGAAAAGGCAATGGGCATTTGTACTTTAGTTTTAGTGGTTTTGATTATGGTAATGACAGATTTTGCCTTGGTGCAAATCTTAATCCTGAAGATGTTGCTTCACTTGTGGTTGGTATCAAAGTAGATACAAATACAGATTCCAGTACATTACAGCAAACTGAAAGCACATTGCGCAAAGAAGCATAAGAAACTATGTGCTTAATTTTAGTTTATAATACATATACTGGCGATTACGATCTTAATATCTGGAACAGATAAATAGTATCGCATTCTAAACTACGTATGGCAAATAAAAAAGCAATAGTCAATGAACTTGCGATTGACAAGGCAATGACCAGTCAAGACTTACTTGAAAGTGTACTTGCCATATTGGCGATTCTGTTTGTATGCAGCGGCTTCTTCTATGCTATACTTTTCATAGGCGCCATAATTGTTCTTTTCATATTCCTAATTCTAAAATACAGGAAATTATCTAGATTTAAAAGTAAAAGGAATAAGTCGAAATAATACTTATGTTTTGTTCTCCAGAATCTCGTCAAGAAATACTGTTGCGTACGAACCAGCAGGAAGAGAGAAATTCATTTCACAAGTATTTTCTTCATATTTGTGCGAGAAATCTTTGAAAGGTGCAAACAATGTTCTGTAAGTGCCCTTCGAATTAAGTTCGTTAAGGCCTTTCACTTTAAATGATTCAAGAGTCAATCCAAGCTCTTCAAGTATTCTCTGCTCTATTTCTGTAATTGATTCTGTGTCAAAACCTATGATGTTGCCCAATGTGAATGCTTTTTTATTATCATTTTCATCAAATTTACCTGTTTTTGAAATATCTGGGAATCCATAGCTGTTTTCATAGCATATGTTTTCTCCGCTTTTCGGTTCTGTTTCCTTATTTGATATTCTTTCCTCAAGTTCTTTGTTGAATATATAGTCTTCGACTGAATGTATGAACATGAGCGATATGGACCTTGGCAGTTTCCTTATCGCGTTTGCATAATTATCTGGATACTTTGCCAGATACTCAAGCATCATCCTTTCATATTTCAAGTATTCTGGGAAGTATTTCATCGCTTCGTTGAAGTCCAATTCATTTGCCAGCCTTTCCCTTGCTGCCTTCGAGTCTTCATTAGTCTCGTTCTGCGTTTCCGTGAGGAAATTCAATGCCGCTTTTTTGAAATCCCCTTTCAAAATGCTAACTCCAATATCTACGTTTGTCTTTCTGTTGCCGAATCTCTGCTCGCCGAAATAATTGGGGAAAAATCCATCCAATTCATTTATTATGGACTTGATATTCTCGTAATATTCTAAATCCCTTACTGTTATGCCAAACCTGTTGCCGATGAGATCTCCCATCCTTATCTTTTCTGATCCCGTCCATGCTCCGTTAATTGTTATGTCCTTTACGTGGAATCCGTTGAATTGTTCTGGTTTTACTCCGAATATTCCGCACAATTGCGTTGAAATTGATGTTCTATCTTTTGTTCCTGCAAAGCTTGTTGATTTTATGCCTCTTCTGAACTTTCTTGCTATTGTCTTCAATGCCTGTGCTGTGTTCCAATCTTTCTTCTGCATTACAAAAATAGCGAACTTGCCCTCTTGCTGGGTGTTAAATCCCAGCAATTCAGGAGTGTATTGCTTCCCTATTTCAAGAATATGACCCGTATTTGTTATCTCCTCTACTCTGAAGTCATCTGCGCTGCTTTTTATGGTTCCAATTGCGCGTTTACCCTTTCCAAGCCTTAACATAGAAACAATCTTTATACTTCAAATGACTCTTCATTCTTTGGAACTATCGCCTTGTACTTTGATGATATGTCCTCTCGTAGTTCTTCTGATTTGCTCTTCTCACCGTGCATTATGAAGACATTCTTCAATCCGTTGATCTTCTTTATCATTAGTTCAAGCTGCGGCCTGTCTGCATGTGCGGACAAATGCTGCGATTCAACCGTAAGACCTATGTTTATAACTGTCTTGTCGAATCTGATTCTTTTTGCCCCTTCCTGCAACTGCCTTCCAGGTGTTCCTTCTGCCTGATATCCAACTAATATTACCTTGTTTGTTGAGATTCCCGCAAGCTTCGAAAGGTAGAAAATCACTGGACCTCCAGTAAGCATTCCGCTTGTAGTGACTATTATGCAGCTTTCATCTGTTGAAACTGCCTTTGCTCGCTGGGTCTTGCTCTCTATTGGTATGAAGTTGCTGCTCTTGAATGGATCATAATCGCTCATTAAGATTCTTCTCTGCAATTCCTTTCTGCAGTATATTACATTATGCCTATGAATTCGCATTGCCTTGTTTATCATTCCGTCAACGTATATTGGCACCTTTGGCAATAGCCCTGAATTTATGTAATCGTCAAGCATCAGCAATATCTCCTGTGCTCTGCCAACCGCGAAAGATGGTATTATGACCTTGCCTCCCAGTTTCAGCGTTTCATTGATGCTCTTGAGTGTTTTCTGTGCAACTACTCCCTCATTCGGGAATATGTCCTTTCTCCCTCCGTAGGTGCTTTCTATGATGAGCGTCTTTGCCGTAATGTTCTTGGTATCCGCTCCTTCCAGTAATTTTGTCTTGGACAGATTCAAGTCACCGCTGTATATCAGAGTGCTCTTTCCGTCGCTTACCGTTATCATCGAGCTTCCTACTATGTGCCCAGAAGGTATGAACCTTATGGTAAGGTCATTCAATCTTACATCTTCTTTGAATTCAACTACCTTGTAGCTTTTCTGAAGTCTGTTCAATCCGTCCTTTGTGACATCCTGGGGATTAGATATCCTCATGTAGTCGCTTATCAGAACGTTCGTAAGCTCCATGGTTGGTTTTGTGGTGTATATGTGTCCTTTGTATCCTGCGCTGTATATGTGCGGCAAATAACCTATGTGGTCAAGATGCGCGTGCGATATGAAAATACCGTCTATTCTGTTTAAATCCTTGTCCTGTATCAGTGGATGCTCTTCGACTTCGCCTAGCTTAATGCCAGCATCGAGAAGAATTCTTGTCTTCTCTGTGCTTATCATTACGCAGCTCCTGCCGACTTCCTTTGCTCCACCGTAAAATGTAACTTTCACTGTTTTCACTTTTTTATTTGTTCTTTGTTTTTATTTTTTGTTTTTTTATTTTCTTTTATTCTTCTGGTTTCTGTTTTGTCTTTTTCTTTATGACAGCTATGTCCTCCAGATTGACATCCTGCTGTTGCTGCTGCACTTTCTTCTGCTGTTGCTTCTGCTTGTTCTGCCAGCTTCCTATGCCTAATGTTTTTCTCAGATTTACGTATAAACCATCGAGCTTTGCATCCAATTCCTCGATTCTCTTGTTTATATCTGTTATGCCCTTCTGGTAATCTTCAACATCTTTCTTTATGAAGCCTAATTTCCTTTCAAGCCTAACAGATGCAAGAGCCTCGTCCAGCTCCTGGTTTATCTCGTTTATCTTCCTAATTATCTCCTTCTCCTGCGATAGTGATGATGCCTCAGTTGATATCTTGAATTCGAACTTCTGCTTCATGTGCTTGAGGTAGCCTACTCTCTTTCTTTTCGAGCCGTCCTTGTCCTCCTCTTTCTTCATCTGCAATAGCTTGTTTATTGCGGCTTCCTCCGCTTCCTTGTAGCTTAATCTTCTTCTTGAGTCTTTTACCCTTATGATGAGCTTGGTGCGCTCCTTTCTTAGGTCGTCTATGTCTTTCTTGATGGTCATGGCTGCAGGATTATTCGACTCTTTTATGAGCGTATTCAAAGATTGTTTGTTAGGGTCCTCTTTGTATCTAGCATCGGATGCGCCACGCCCTGCCCTTGTTGGAGCTTTGCCTTCATTCTGTATTTCTTGTATCTTGTTTTCCAGTCAATCGCCTTGGATATCACTAATGTTGTTTGTATAATCTATCATTTGATTAATCCTTTATATAAATCTAATAGGTCTGTGGTTGTCCTCTCTATGGAGTATGTTTTTGCCGTATCTGCCATTTCTTTATATGAGTCAATATTATATATAACCTTCTTTATTTTATCTGCACAGTCTTTACTGTTCCTTGGCTTGAACTTCTCGCCATTCTTCCCGTTTTTTATCAGCTCTTTGAGGGCAAGGTAATCTGCTCCTATTACCGGCTTTCCTGATGCCATTGCCTCCAGCGAAACAACACCCTGCGTTTCAAACGTAGAGGGTATGCAGAACGCGTCGCATGCAGCATAGTATTTTGGAAGCTCCATGTTGTCTATGAAACCTACGAACTTGACCCTGTCATTCAGATGCATTTTGTGCACCATTTTCTCATAATACGAATGGGCAGGGCCGCTTCCCACAAGCGCAAACCTTATGTTCTCTTTCTTGAGTATCTGCGCCGCCTTTATCAGCGTGTCTATGTTCTTTTCCCTGCTTAACCTGCCTACGTACATGACTAATTTCTCTTTATCGTTTTTCACAAGCTTTTTGCGTATCCTATCTCCATTTATTTTTGGATTGAACTTCTTGGTATCAACGCCATTGGGTATTACGCTGACGTTCCTTATGCTCTTCTTAACGAGCATTTGCTGTATCGCTGTGCTGGGTGCAATTACGCTGTCGCATCTATTGTAGAATAGTTCTGCATATTTCCATGAATAGCTGATAAGCGTCTTTCTCAGGAATTCGCTGTCGCTTACGTATTCCTTTATCACTGAGCTGTCTGTGAAAAGAGTATGGAATGATCCCACGATGGGCTTTCTGTCTATCCTTGAAAGCATGAGCGAATGAATGCCAAGCATGAATGGCGTATGCGCGTGGTTTATGTCCATTTTCACGTTCCTTAATTTAAGCGTTGATGCCATGGGGAAGAGCGCAAGGCTGTATTGCGGGTATTTCTTGAACTTTATGCCAGGAACAACTACGATGCTTTTGTCGTTTTTCACCATTTCCTTAGTTTTCTCTGTTCCGCTGGCGAAAATATAAACATGGTGCCCTCGTTTCTCCAATTCCTTCTTTGCGTTTAATATTGAGATTACAACTCCGTCAACTGCTGGCAAAAAAGTATCAGTATAAAAAGCGATATTCAGTGATTCTGTCATTTACTTGCCTTAATTTATATCTTAATTGCCTCGCCTCCAGCACTCTTTATCTTTTCCAGAGCGCTCTTGGAGAAGCTGCTTGCCCTTATTATTGCAGGCTTGCTCAATGAGCCGTTGCTAAGCACTTTGTAGTTCTTGAGCTCAATGGTCGCCTTAGCTTCCTTTGACTTGATTACAAGCTCATTTATAATACGAAGATTGATTTCCTTTGGCTTTCTTGGCCTCCATGGCTTGAAGCCTATGGTTCTTATGGTTTCTGGAGCCTTGGCAGTTACCCAGGTCCATTTGTGCTTCTTGCCTCCCTTGCCTACTCCTCCCTTGTCTCCCTTTCCTCTTGCATTCTTTATGTTGCCCTTTCCCCATCTTCTTGTTCCCAAGTATTTTCTGTTTCTTTTCTCCTGCCTTACTACCATTACTACACCATGCGCTCTATGAGCTTGTTTATCTCTGCACCTGAATAGCCGAGAGAGCCACCCTGCTTGAAATTAAGCTTGGTGCTCTTGTAGCCATGACGTGGGGGATGCAACCTGAAAGGAAGCAATTCCTTCAATTTCTCGGAGTCCCTGCCTTCCAACACTTCCTTTGCCTTCAATCCATTTGCATGTTTCTCCAGCAGTTTCGAAAGTGTAGGTTCGTCTATTTCTCCAAATGCAACATAATTGCTGCACTTCAATAGCATTCCATTATAGGAATCGGTAACTTTCAATAGAACGCAGTTGCTGACTCTCTTAAGATTCAATCTGTTGAGCGTCTCAGTTATGTCTGACCTTACGTTGACCCTGCCTCTGATTCTTACAACTGCTATTAATTTATCTTTTAAAGGATTTTTCTTCATGAAAATTCGACCTTTTTATAGAAATCCTATACTAAATCGTATGATTTACATATTGATTATAATCGAATAGATATATAATCCTTGCTATGGATCGCACTTTATTTATCTTAAAGACTAGCTGTCGCCTCTACTTCGTCTAAGAAATCCATGAAATCAAGCATTACAACTGGAGAATACGCAAGATTACGGGGTGTCTTACCAAAGCGGTTCTGTTTGTCTATCGCTGCACCATTCTCGCGTAATAGTCTACCTAACTGGACATCGTTTGAACGTGCTGCTTTATGCATTAGCGTCTCTCTTCTGAACCAACCAATAGGTTCATTTATATTGTGTCCATTTCTTAAAAATGCTGTGAGCAAAGATGATTTTTCTTGAATACTTTTGGCTTTCAAAATGCCTTTTGCATAATACGTTGCCCTCATATTATCACATTATATGTTATGAATTTCTAAATATATAAACCTAACTGAAAAGCAAAATTGTTTAGTCAAAAAGGCTTTTCTGCCTTATTACGTTGCTATGGTCCTTTTCCCTATTCAGTAAGTCTATCTCTCCAAAAACTCCAGCATATCCTGGGATTATGTGGATTTTGTTTTCTCGTACGTTGCTTATTGCTTGTGCAATCTCTTTTGTTGAACTTTCCGCAATTCTTTCCAAATCAATGTTCATTAATATATCAAATTCCTTTCCGACCTTTTCTAGAAGTGTTCTGTATTGCGTAATTACTATTGGAGAATAAGTTGTCTTTCTCATGGAATAAGCAACTACCTCTATTAGTGGTACAATATTAACGTAAGGTATTGAATTTTTCGGAACATATCCGACTGGCCTATCTGCAAGATCATTAACTCTGTGTACAACTCCTATTACTAATTTTTTACCACATATCTTGCAAACGCTGATTTTGCTGTTTGATGGATCAACAGAGAATTTGCATTCCTTATGTCCATCAAAATGATATTTTCCCTCTTCTGGATAGAATTCAATTGTGCTTTTCAAATGTTTGCTATCTTTTTGTTTTATTATTTCTGTAATGTTGCTGTAATCCAATTTACCCTCATCAATTTCGAACACGTTTGCCTCTCTTCCTAGTTTCGGAAGAGAATGCATATCACTGTTTGACAAAAGAGTATATTTGTCTAATCCAGATATTCTCCAATTTAATGGAGGATCTGAAGAGAGTCCCGTCTCCAAGGCATGTATGTGCTTCTCCTGATCTTCATAAGCATCTTTCATTGAATCAAAACCTGACAATGAACCAAATACTCCAAAATATGGAGTCCATGCGTGTGCAGGGAAGACAAATGCGTTCTTGTTTACTTTGAATACTTCCTCAACAAGCGAAGCTGCACTCATAGAAAGCTGCGGTCTTCCATCGCTTTCTAGGTTTCCATATCTTTTCAGAACATCTCTTAATGAATTAAGTGATTCAAAATCAGGAAGCAGAATTATATTATGGATTTTCTTTGTTCTTTTGTCATTTCCTGTGAAAATTGTCGATACTTCTCCGCTTAACACAAATCTTACATTTGAATTAGAATTTTTTATTTTGAAGAAGTTTGTTTCATTATCTTTTTCCATATTGGCTTTCAATTCATCAAGCCACGCTCCATGCGTGAAATCGCTTGTTCCTATTAGATTGATTCCTTTCTCAAATGCAGCTGTTTCCATTCCCTTTATGGTAATTGAGGAGCTGCACGCCATAGCGAATCTTGAATGTGTATGAAAATCAGCTATAACTTGCATTTTATCACAATTTCTTTGTAACTCCGTTTTTTGGGCACATACTTTCTACTGGGCATTTGCTGCAATAAGGAATTGTCTGGCATACTGCCTTTCCGTGCATCTTGAGTACATATGCAAACTTGCTCCAGTATTCTTTTGGTATCTTTGACTTAAGATCACTTTCTATCTTTTCAGGATCCTTATTCAAGCTTAGGCCAAGCCTGTAAGAGAGCTTTATCACCCACGTATCTACAGGAATGCCTTCCACTATGCCGTAAGCGTTTATCAATATTGTATTAGCTGTTTTTCTTCCAATGCCAGGAAGCTCCTCAAGCTCTTCCATCTTGTTGGGCACTTTGCCATTGTACTTGTTGGATATCTCTTTACAGGTATTGATTATGTTTTTAGCCTTGTTGCCAGCAAAGCTTACGCTTTTTATATAACCAACTAATTCATCAACATCTGCATTTGCATAGTCCTTTGCTGTCTTGTATTTGCCAAACAAAGCAGGTGTAATCTTATTTACTACTTCATCTCTTGTCTGTGCAGATAGTATAGCAGCTACTACCAAATCTATTGGTGTTTTAAAATTAAGGTAGTAATGCGCATCTTTGTATTTGCTACTTAGTTTTTCTGCTAATTGATTTGCCTCCTTAGAACTAAGCAGTTTATCTTCCCCCATATGACAAATATAGTAGTATAAATATTTATCATTAACTAATAACTATATCTGATTTTATGAAGACTCTAGTGTTAGTTACACACAACAGCGGAAAGTTAGCTGAGGCCAATGATATAGCTAAAAAGTATGGCATAAGATTAGAAATGCCCAAAAACGGTACAGAAAAGCTTGAGATACAAGCCGATTCATTGGAAGAGGTTTCACAATTCAGCGCGCTTAATGCATACGGAAAAATCAGGAAACCGCTAGTTGTAGATGATTCTGGATTATTTGTAAATTCACTTAATGGTTTTCCAGGTGTATACTCTGCATATGTAGTACCAACAATAGGTAATAAAGGATTATTGAAGTTGATGCGGGGCATAAATGACAGAAAGGCTTATTTCGAATGTTGTGTCAGTTTTTACGATGGTTCAAATTTAATCTCTTTTGCAGAAAAAGTACATGGAACTATAATACAAGAAGAGAAGGGAAAACATGGTTTCGGTTTTGATCCTATATTCTCTCCAGATGGTTATGATGGAAAAAGCTTCGGAGAAATAGGGTTAGCAGAAAAAAACACATTATCACACAGGGCAAAAGCATTCGACTCTTTTTTCAAATGGTATTCTAATGAACAAGAAAAACGATAAAGAAAAGATCGGTACCATACTGAAACTTCTAAAGAAAAGGTACAAATCAGAAATGAATACTTCACTTTACCATTCAAATCCTTGGGAGCTCCTTGTTGCCACAATGCTTTCTGCGCAATCGCAAGATAAGCAAGTTAACAAAATAACTGCTCCTCTATTTAGAAAATACAGTACAATAGATTCTTTCTCAAAATTAAAACCACAACAGCTTTATCCTTATATAAGCAGCATAGGATTATACAAAAGTAAATCAAAAAACATAATTAAAACAGCAAAAACCATCAAGCAAAACTTCAACATGCAAGTGCCAAAAACTATAGACCAACTTATAACTCTTGACGGAGTTGGAAGAAAAACTGCAAATGTAGTTCTTGCAAATGCATTCGGCATAAATGAAGGGATAGCAATAGATACTCACTGCATTACTGTTGCAAATAGATTAAAACTTGCTAATACAAATAATCCCAAGAAAATCGAAGAGAAACTAATGAAAATTATTGATGAAAAGGATTGGGGAAATTTAACTCATTTATTTATTGCATTGGGAAGGGATACCTGCACAGCAAGAACAAAATATTGCAATGAATGTGTGCTCAAGAATATTTGCCCTTCAAGTAATTCGAAGTGATTAAATGATTGCATGTCTTTTTAGTGGTGGCAAGGATTCAACATTAGCCTTGCATAAAGTTCATGAGCAAGGAAAAGATGTTGGGTTACTAATAACAATGATATCTGAAAATGAATTCAGTTACATGTTTCATAAACCAAATATAAATTTGTCATCGATGCAAGCAGAAGCCCTTCAGATAAGGCAAGTAATATACAAAACAAAAGGAGAGAAGGAAAAAGAACTGGACGATATAGAAAAATCATTAAAAGAGAATAATGTTACTGAATTGGTAACTGGGGCAGTTGCAAGTGTTTATCAAAAGGATAGGATAGAAAAAATATGCGAAAGACTTTCGATAAAGGCAATATCTCCAATATGGCATATTGATCCTATTGCTGAATTATCAGAGCTTTCAGAAAATTATAATGTGATAGTAACTCAAATTGCAGCTGAGGGGTTTGATAAAAGCTTCCTTGGTGCAAGAATCGACAGCGAATTAATAGAAAAATTAAAAAAAATAAATGAAAAATATAAAATAAACATGCTTTTTGAAGGAGGCGAAGCTGAATCATTTGTTCTTGATGCTCCTCTTTTCAAGAAAAAGATAGAAGTGCTAAAAAGCCATATCGATTGGTCTGGCAGTGTTGGAAGATACGTAATAGATGAAGCTAAACTGACAGATAAATAGTTTAATCTTGACATACATTTAATACTGGTTTTATTTATGATATTGTCTGATAGAAGCAAATACATGCATAATTCTATAGAAGAGGCGGACAAGCTTGCCGACAAGTTGGAAAAATCAGGCAAAAAGATATACCGATTGAATAGAGGAGACCCGCCAAAGTATTTTCCTACTCCTAAATATATAATAAAAGCCTACAAAACTGCACTTGAGAAGGGCATTACATCATATACTGCTGCTGATGGTACAGAATCCTTGAAAAAGGCAATAGCAAAAAGGTATTCTAGTCTTTACAAATTGAAATTGGAAAACGATGACATAATAGTAACTGCGGGCGTTTCAGAAGCGTTGCTTTTCCTGAACAGTGCATTGATAAATGATTCGGAAATGGCAATACTGTTCAAACCATATTTTGCTATTTATTCTCCTCTCTTAAAATTGAATGGGGGTATTCCTATATTCGAGGATTACGATGAATCAAATAACTGGAACATTAATGTAGATAATTTGGAAAAATCATTGAAAAAGCTGAAGACAAATGGTAAGCTAAGAAAAGTAAAATATATTCTTATAACAAATCCGAACAATCCAACAGGAACTGTTCTTGAGAAGTCAATACTTAGGGAAGTCGTAGATATTGCAAATGAATATGGCAAATTGCTTATAAGCGATGAAATATATGACGAAATAGTTTACAATGGGGCAAAATTCACAAGCATTTCACAGCTTGCTAAAGGAATACCGTATGTAATACTTAATGGAATGTCAAAAGACTATGATTCTACTGGGTTTAGGATAGGTTTTGTAATAATTCCTGAAAAGGACAAGATTTCCGAAATTTTAAAGAAGAAAATATGCGACTATGCTCAAATGAGACTTTCAGTCAATGCCCCGGCACAATATGCTGCTGCTGAGGCTATTGGGAATCTTGTTCAGCATAAAAGGGCAATAAGCTCCATGGTAAAGGAAATAGCAAAGAGGGCAAACTACGCAACAAAACTCTTCAACGAGAATCCTATTTTGGAAACGGTTAAGCCGAATGGCGCATTTTATGTGTTCCCTCATGTTGATCTTACAAAAATGAAAATAAAAAATGATGAAGAATTTGTCAAGCTGCTTCTCCAGAAAGAAGGCATACAACTAACAAGAGGCTCTGGCTTCGGATCACCTTCACATATAAGATTAGTGGCCCTTCCTCCGAAAGAGATATTAGACTATTCTATAAATAAGATAAATGATTTCTGCAAAGCATATTCAAAATAAGGGCCTGTGGTCCAATGGTACGACGTCAGCCTTACACGCTGAAGACCGGAGTTCGATTCTCCGCGGGCCCATTTGGTTATTCTACATAACTGATTTAAGTTTAACCAATTCACTTCTTCTGCGTAGGAATTCTCCAAGTCTATTCCATCTTGACCTTTCCCTTAAATCGTAATCTTTGTATTCTCTAGCATTCATTTCTGCCCATGTTTTGGTGTAACCATTTGCTACAAATACCAAATGCAACTTAGACCAGTTGAAATCCTGCATTTTGCCTCTTTTCTCATCTGCGACTACTCCATGTACTATACTCTCAAAATATTCTGGCTTTTCCATGAGCGGGTCTTTATATGCTAGTACTTCCCAGAAATGTGCGCTTCTGTCGCTCCTGCCTCTCATTTCTTCAAGAAGTCCTTCAACGCCTTTCTCTTCCAAATATGGATTTATCTGAACTCCTGGCCTTCCGTTAAGTGCATTGACAAAGAATCCTCCATCTTCGCAGATTATTGGAAGTTCTGAAAGCCTTTCTACTTCTATTTGCCTGCCGTCAAAGCATATTATTTGAATATCATGCAGTTTTGCTGCTCTCCTTATTTTTTCAGTAGCTATGGCTACTGGACTATTGGTGTGGTAAGGTTCCTCTATCTTTCTATTTAGCTGCGCTACAGGAAAGCCAAATGCCATAAGCGTTGTATTTGCAGATACTGCCTTGCTATGATTAGATGTCACAAAACACAACTGGCTTTGCTCTGACCTAAGCAATTCCAAAGCCCCCATGGTAGTTATTTGCCATAAACAGATAAATATGTTACTGATATAATTTGGTAATTCATCAAATCTTCAACAAAAGCATAGGCTTCTATTTCTAATTATTCTAAATTAATTGATAAAATGATCGATGCAGATAAGCTTGTTGACAAGTTCTCTGGGTTCATAACTAAAGAGCAGGCTGAAAAAATCCTTAAGTCTGAAGCTAATGATGCGCCAAGACCTGTAAAAAAGGCACCTACAACAATAAACGTGAAAGAACTGCTCAACAACATCAAAGCAGGAATGAATGCAAATAGAATGCTAGACGATGCAAAAGATGCAGATGAAACGATAAACATAAAGGACCAAATCTATCGCATTTTCAATTCCACTACAAATACCGTAAATGGAAAAGACATAACCAGAAGATACATAATACTTGGAGAAGAGGGCTCAACGGTTCGATTCAACCTCAAGGGCAATGCCTCCGAATTCATAGACATAAACGGATTCGAGCGTGGGGATGTTGTTGCTGTTAGCAATGCAATATTTGACAATTCCAGTGCCGAGCTCAAATCAACTGTCCATACTGTTATCAATAAAATAACCCCTTCAAAAAGAGTTCCCATAACAGATTATTCATCCATAAAGGAAGATCTGCGAAAAGTTGATGTTATCGGAAGAGTACTTGAGATAGGAACCATAAGGCATGTAACACGATTAGGTTCAACTGGTCAGATTGCCGTTGCCTCATGCACGATAACTGATGGCAGGAACAGTGTTGATGCATCCTTCTGGGGCTCCTCTGCAATAAGAACCGCTTCAATGAAAACAAACGACTTCATAAAGATAGAATTCTGCGATGTTAGGGTTCGTGAAGGAAAACTTCAAATATATGCAAATGATTCCTCAAGAATAGCAACAGGAAAAGTATTTGCTGGCAGAATTGCCAACAAGTAATTATCTCTGGCCGTACTTGTCTAAAAATGCTTTATATGATCTGATCATGCTGTCCGGCGCAGATGGTTTTGTTTTTCCTATTACATCTTCTAGGCTTTCCATTGTTACCTGTGCCTCCTTTCCTGTTTTTATGTTCTCGTCCAGTGCAATGCTCTTGGCTTCCCTGCATATGTTGCCTATGTCAGCACCGGTATATCCTTCTGTCTCCTTTGCCAATTTCTTGAAGTCTATGTCATCATTTGTAGGTACATCTTTCAAATAGAACTTGAAGAGCGCTGCCCGGCTTGGCTCATCTGGTGGTTCTACAAATATTAGCTTATCGAATCTTCCAGGTCTTAGCATTGCAGGGTCAAGTGCGCTTGGCCTGTTTGTTGCACATACCAATACAACTCCAGGAGTTTCCCTGAAGCCGTCCATTTCCTGCAATAATTCCGAAGTCAATTGAACTCCGAATTCGCTTGCGCTCTTTCTCTTTGGCGAAATGCCGTCTATTTCATCTATGAACAGTATGGAAGGCGCATTCTCTATGGCTCTGTTGAACATTTCCTTTATGTTTGCCAATGCTTTGTCCAGATCCTGCTGCGCCAGATCAGCTCCGTTTATTTCAAGCATAGTGACATCCTTGAGATCGTTGCTTATCGCTTTCATGAGCAGTGTCTTTCCGTTTCCTGGAGGGCCGAACATCAATATTCCCTTTATGCTTTTTACGTTGTATTTTTTCAATAGTTCAGGATGCTCCAATGGTGTTTTAACAGCATCTATAACAGCTCTCTTTACCTCCTCAAGGCCTATCACCTCGTCCATTGAAACATTCTTTGATTTCTCTACCGTTTCCTGCTTGAGTGTCCTTCTTTCGAAGTCTATCTTGAATCTATCGTATTCTTTCAATTGCGAAATGGTTGTCGATGCCTTTGTTGCGGTTATTGCGCTTTTTATGTCATCAAGGCCTATCTCCAATACTTTGTGCTTCTCCGCAGCTTCCTGTGCTACCTGCTGCGCGACATTGTCGCACAACCCTTTTATGTCGGCGCCGGAAAACCTCTCTGTCATTTTGGCAAGATCATCAAAGTTTATGTCCTTTGAAACTGGCAATTTCTTCAAGTATATTTTGAATATTTCCTTTCTTCCGTAGAAGTCAGGAAGCGGCATGTAGATTGCGCGGTCCATTCTTCCCGGTCTTAGAAGTGCAGGGTCTATAAGATTGGGCACGTTTGTAGCACCTACCAATACAACATTCTTCATGCTTTGGAAGCCATCCATTTCCACAAGAAGCGACGATAAGATTTGCCTGTGCGTTTCATCAACATTTGTTGCTGACCTGTTTCTTGCTATCGAGTCTATTTCATCAAGGAACAGTATGCAAGGTGCATTCTTCTTTGCAGTTGTAAATATGTTGACTAATCTTCTCTCTGTTTCACCAGCATACGGAGATATTAGATTTGATGTCTTTACCGAATAGAATCCTGCTCTTATGTCATTTGCTATGGCTCTCATCATCATGGTCTTTCCGGTTCCTGGAGGTCCGAACAGCAATACACCCTTAACTGGCTTTATGTTGTAGGCTCTTGAAACTCCCTTTTCCTCAATTGGGGATACAATTGCCTCCTTGAGTTCCTTCTTTGTTGCTTCGTAGTCTCCTATGTCCCCGAACTTCTCTGTTGGGCTTGTCGCAAACAAATCCTCGAATGCCTCTCCGAATTTGAGGCGAATGTCCTCTTTTCTTATGTCCAATGCCTTGACTATGTCTATTCTGTACAATTCAAGCACATAGAGAAACGCTGGCGCTATGAGGAAGCCCACAAGCGGCACCAATATCGTGAAATTATAATGGAATAGCAATGCAAGACCGAAGTAAAGAAGCGGATATGCAAGCCCTATAAGGCTTGCCTCTGTTCCCTTGTACATGGATCTGCTCGCAACTGCCGACATGTCTATTATGGTTACAATCGCTATTATGCCGAACATGTCAATAAGGTACTGCAACGGCTTTACTGTCAATGATGAGAACAGAGCATTAAATTCAGTGTATATGGAACCGGCTATGTACTCGTTTCCAAAATTCGTTCCAACTGCGCCAAATGCACTTCCAAATGTAGCTAATGTTGGGGGCTTCTTGTTTGGCACAGAATAATTCAGGGCCGCAAGGTTCGATATCTGCGAATGAGCCAAACCTGCATCATATATTATATAAGCGCTGTTCTGAACGCCAGTAACTGCAGAGAGCATAACAACGCTTATTACGAATATGACCGCAAGGACCGAGGCTCGCTTGTAGCCAACTATCAATACGCTTATTATCAATGCGGGTATTGCGAACATGTAGCCCAAAGGTGACAGCGCCAATGGCGTGAGTATCAATGAGAATATGAGCGTTCTATAGTGCCTGTATCCGAAGACCAGCCAAAGTGACATAATCATTATGAAAAGGTATGCAAGAGCTGGTGTCTGGAACATGAGCATTGGGAATATGAATACCATCAAGACGATAAGACCCAGGAAGGCATGCCTTAATCCAACTACAAGAAGAATTATCGCAAGTATTGGAAGTATCAGCAACGGATAGAATGGAAAAGCCGCGGCAAAGGCAAGAAGCGAAGCGATTATAAGCAATGCATCAAGAAAATTAGGATTCTCAATTACCTCTACATACATGTCTTTCAAGCGATAGAATGCAATAGGAGTTCTATGGTATTTCCTTATGACGTCCTGGGAAATGCTTCCAGATATGTTTACATTGTCGCTCTCTTCCTGGTCAACCATCCAATCATTAATATATTTTCTTCTACTTAACTCTAGTAATAAAGTTAAATAAGCGTTCCTAATTAAACTGATACATCTCTAAAGGATATTAAATATTAATGCTTAAATATCAAATATCCCGTTGTAGCTCAATGGCTAGAGCGGTCGCCTGTAGTTTGGAATGCATGGCACAATGCCAGAAAGCGACAGGTTGGGTGTTCAATTCACCCCAACGGGATTTCTCGACGTCAAATTTAGTTTGTCGTCGAAGGTTGGGTGTTCAATCCCGTACTTTAGATAAAATATGACGTCAAATCGACGGTAAATTTGTAGGAACCTATTTATATCTAAAAATTCATAATATACTTACGATAAAATGACCACAAAAACAGAAGAAAATACAACGCATTTAAGAAATGAACGAGTTGGCTTAATTGGAGTAGGATTTATGGGTAGAGGCATTGCTGCTTGTTTACTATCACGTGGTTTGGAAGTTCATGCTTACGATAAAAATTCCAATAAAGCAGTGGAGAGCCGTAAACATATTGAATCAACATTATACGAACTTGGTCGCAGAGAAATTGTACCCAAAATAATGTTGAAAAATTACCAATCCCGCTTACATATTTTAATATCACCTATAGAATTAGACAGCACGACCTTTTTGATAGAATCTATCGATGAGAATCTTTCCAATAAGCGTGAAGTGTATAAAATTATGGAAGACATTGTACCATCTACAACTATAATTGCATCTAATACTTCCAGTTTACCTATAACAACACTACAAGCAGAAATGAAACATCCAGAACGTTTTATAGGAATGCATTGGGGTGAACCAGCAGAGATTATGAGATATCTTGAAGTTGTTCCTGGAGAGAAGACATCAAACGAAACTATTGAACGTACATTAGCTTTAGGTGACATATGTGGAAAAGAACCAACACTTTTGAAACAAGATATTCAGGGTTTTATATCAAATCGTTTGATGTATGCAATGATCCGTGAAGCAATCCACTTGGTAGAATCTGGCATAGCTGATGTTGAAACAGTAGACAGATCTTTCCGCAATGATATAGGATATTGGGCTACTATTGCAGGCCCATTCAGATGGATGGATCTAACAGGTATTCCTGCATATGCAACAGTTATGGAAGGGTTGCTTCCAAAACTAAGTAACTCAACAGAGGTTCCAGAACTTATGCGTAAGATGGTAGAAAGTGGTGCAGAAGGTATTACAACTGCAAAAGGTTTTTATGATTATAGCAAAGAGAGTGCAAGTGAAGCAGAAAGAAAATGGATTGAATTTACCTATGAAATTCGTAAGTTAGCGGAAAAATATAACATAAAATAATTCTATTAAACTTATATAAGGTGTGGATTGACATTTTTGTAAACCCACCCCAAGGGATTCTTATTTATACACTTAAATTAAAAAGATGCTCTATACAATATATAATCAACCTATGTGATTCAGTGATCCGCACTCATATGATAAATGAATTAAGCGAAGCCATGGATGGCAAAGAGGTAGTTCTAGCTGGCTGGGTTCATGAAGTAAGAGAAACCGCAAAAATAACCTTTCTTATTTTAAGGGATAGCACAGGTATTGTTCAAGTAATAGGGAAAAAGGAAGAAATCTCAGATGGACTTTTAAAGAAAATGGCCCTTCCAAAGGAAAGCGTAGTAGAAATAAAAGGAATAGTGAGAAAAAACAAGGAAGCCAAAAAGGGCTTTGAAATAACATTAACTGAAATAATTGATTTAAATCCATTATCAAAGCAAATCCCATTTGAAGTTACTGGAAAGGTTCCAGCAGAAATCGACGTGCGATTAAATCACAGGTATGTTGATCTAAGAAGATTGGAAACAACTGCGATCTTCAAGATTGAATCTACCATATTGCAAAGCTTCAGGAACTTCTTCATAGAACGCAAATTCAGTGAGATAAGAACTCCTACTCTTGTGGAAGCGGCAACAGAAGGTGGTGCTGATGTTTTTGCAGTAAAATATTTTGAAAGAGAAGCGTTTCTTGTTCAATCACCTCAATTCTACAAGCAATTTGCTCTAGTTGGAGGAATGGACAAAGTATTCATGATTGTACCTGTTTTCAGAGCAGAGAAATCAAATACAATATTCCACCTTACAGAATCAACCCAAATGGATATCGAAATTGCATTTGCAGATGACAATGATGCTATAAAGTTGCTTTCAGAGATTGTAGTTTACATAATCAAAAAGGTAATCGAAAACAACAGCGAGGACCTCAAGACTCTTGGAGTTGAATTGAAGATTCCTGATGTCAAGATTGTAACTTATACTGATGCAGTTGCTGCGCTTAACAAGAATGGACATCCAATGAAACTTGGAGATGACTTCTCAAGGGAAGCAGAGGAAAAGCTGGCGCAGATATACGGTGACGGATTGATAATAAGGGAATATCCTACGGCAGTAAGGGCATTCTACAGCATGCCGAAAGAGGGCAATCCTGAAATGTCAAAGAGCTACGACTTTCTTTACAAAGGCTTGGAAATAAGCAGCGGAGCACAGCGTATTCATATTCCAGAACTTCTCATTGAAGCTGTAAAGAAGAAGGGGCTCAATCCAAAGGACTTCGAATTCTACATCGATTCATTTAGGTATGGTGCGCCGCCACATGCAGGTTGGAGCATCGGATTGGAAAGGTTCGCAATGAAAATAACAGGCGCAAAAAACATAAGGGAATGCTCCTTATTCCCAAGAGACAGGAAAAGACTGCTTCCTTAAACAGTTAAATAACTTAATAGTCATAAAATTTATTCATGATGAGACTAAGTACAGTCATTGTACAACAAATTAAAGATAAAGTTAGGAATGGTAAAAGCCTTAACGAAATATCAAAAGAACTTCAAATAACTAAAACAACTGTTTATTATTGGTATAGGAAATTTTCTAATAAACGAATCAAAAGAGTCAAATTAAATGATAATGCAAAAACTTTAGATATTGGTGAATTTATAGGTATTTTTGCTGGGGATGGTAGCTTTTATCTAGATAAAAATTATAGATATGATATCCGCATACATCTAGATACTAAATACAAAAATTATGTAAATCATGTCAATAAATTAATAAAGCATCTTTTCAGGAAAAAACCATGGATATATGATTACAAACCAAATAATGTTACTATTGTAAGAATTATTTCTAAAGATGTATTAAATTTCATTAAAACTTATTTAACTTGGGAAACTTATAAAACTGGTACAATTAGGTTAAAAGATAGAATAAATTATAATAAAGAATTTTATGTTGGATTTTTAAAAGGGCTTATAGATACGGATGGATATATAGATAAAAATACAATTACATTTTCTACAATATCCTATGGATTATCTTCAGATATTGATTTTGGATTAAACAAACTAAAAATAAATCACAAAATATATTTACAAAATGATAAAAGACCTAATATAAAACCTATTTATAGGGT
>JBEKES010000004.1:0-38314 GCA_050013715.1 Candidatus Micrarchaeaceae archaeon | reverse complement strand
CAGCATTTTGCGCTTGCCCTGCTCCCTTAGTGTCAAAATGTAGAAGAAAGGTATTGCAAACCACGATAATTGTATGGTGCTTGCCGCCAATCCGAGAAGAATGGCAGACAGTAATGTATTCTTCCTTTCCAGATATGCGATCAAAAGAAGAAGAGCAACTGAAAGGTATTGGTCAATTGTTACAACAGCAGCATAGGATGCAAAAAGCCATATCACTATCAATAGAAGAACGTTTTTGTTGTAGTTCGATTTCCTGTATATAATGAAAGAGGCAAGCAGCGAAAGAAACACAACATAGGGCTCGAAATAAAGGAAGTTCAGATTATTAAAAGGCGTTAAGAATGGCAGAGGAAGCACTGGAAGTATGCTCAATGCCGGATAGTTGTACTTGTATTCATAGGACCCGTTCAACAGTATGGTCCTTGAATGCCCATACATTGAAAGTGCAGGCTGCATGCTTGAAGTGTAAGGATTTGCACCGTGGATAAGCAGATAGGCAGAGTAATAATTATATACAGTTTCATCGGAACCTAGGAATTTTAGTCCAGTTGCAAGAATTGCAACAGTTGCGGCAGTTGTTATTATCAATCCGATTGCAACCAAAGCGTAAAGTTTGCGCTTTTCCTTATTCTTTGCAAATTTTCCAAGCAGATACAAACCCACTACAGAGGCTATTGCGGCAATCCCAACAACTTGAAAGATTATCAGTATAAAGAACAGCATTATACAAGCAACAAAATAGAGATTGATTTTAATGTCTGATTTCTTGGGCTTGGTTTTTTTGTTCTCGATATGGTATGCAAAGAAGAACAGCATAGCTGCTGCAAGAGCCGCAACTAGCATTGATATCAATGGAATTAATGAAAGGTAATACAACCCGTTGAAGAATCTAAGATAGGAATAGATAAGAAGCGCCAATCCAACAGCTATCAGTGTAACCTTCCTGTCCATGTTGATACAATGCCAATAAAGCTTTAAAGCAGTTATTACGCAAACTTAATAAAGACTTTTAGTAAATAGATAATAGTTATTAGGGGGCACATCATGAGGATTCTTTTACTTGATGTAGAAAGCATAGGCTACGAGCTAATTAAGCCGGAGGCAAGCATATACGAAGATACAAACGAGAAGAAAGTAGAGATGAAGGATGCAATAGTAATGATGCTCAGCATAGAGAAAGAAGACGATGAAAGCACTGCGGACAAGGCGCTATCCGACCTTAAGAAATTCATGGACCAGCTCAAGAGGACGAGGCTTGTTCTTTATCCGTTTGCACATCTTAGCAGCAATCTTTCTGATCCGAAAAGTGCAATGAATATAATAGACTACATGTACAGAAACGCTGAATCCTGGAACGGCATGGAAGTCAAAAAGGCGCCCTTCGGCTGGAACAAGAAATTGAGCCTCGAAATGAAGGGCCATCCGCTTGCGGAGCAGGGCAAAAGCTACGGCAAGGAAGAAACAAAAATATACAAAAAAGCCAAGCCCGTTAGCGTAAATACCTCAATAGTAAGGAAGAGCGAGATGTCCGGGCTTCCTGAAACGGATCACAGGACAATAGGCGAAAAATTGGACATGTTCAGCTTCCAGGAAGTTTCACCGGGAATGGTTTACTGGCATAAGAATGGGCTTATAGTTTTCAGGCAAATTGTTGAATTCGTAAGAGAGATTGAGAGAAAATACGGCTATGATGAAATAAGCACACCAAGCCTTGCAAATGTTGCACTATGGCACGTTAGCGGCCACATAGACCATTACAAGGAGAACATGTTCATGTCCAATATGGACAATGAACAATTAGGAATGAAGCCGATGAACTGTCCTTCCTCAATTCTGATATACAAATCAAGGAAATGGAGCTACAGGGAACTACCATTCAGAACAGCAATATTTGACAGATTGTATAGGAATGAGATAAGCGGTGCATTGACGGGATTATTCAGATTGAGAGAATTTACCCAGGATGACGGACACATATTTCTTATGGAAAGCCAGCTTGAGAAAGAATTCACAATGCTTCTCAAGATGGTAAAAGAGGTATATGACACTTTTGGCATGAAGTTCACTGCAAAATTATCCACAATGCCTGACAACCACATGGGTGATGAAGCACTATGGCAAAGGGCAGAGGAAGTTCTGAAAAATGCGCTTAAGACAAATTCAATAGATTACATAATAAATGAAAAAGACGGAGCATTCTACGGACCAAAAATAGATTTTGACGTGGTTGATGCAATTGGAAGAAAATGGCAGTGTGCAACATTGCAATTGGATTACCAGTTACCGCTTAGGTTTGGATTGGAATATACAGGAGAAGACGGAAAGGAGCACGGACCCGTAATGATACACCGTGCAGTATTGGGCGCTGTTGAAAGGTTCATGGGAGTGCTCACCGAACATTACCAGGGCAAATTCCCGACCTGGCTTGCACCTATGCAGGTGAAGGTAATTGCAATATCCGAACACGTGAACGAATATTCGGAAACAATTTACAAGAAACTTGTGGAAAGCGGCATAAGGGCCAATATGGATATATCAGACAGAACATTGGAATACAAGATAAGAGAAGCTCAGATGCAGAAAGTGCCCTACATGATAATACTTGGCAAGAAGGAACAGGAAAAGAACAAGATAACAATAAGGGACAGAACAGGAAAACAGGAACATGACCTTGAAATAGAGGAATTAATAAAAAGGGTTTCAAAAGAAATAAAGGATAGAGAATTAATCAACTAATGTGTGATTTTTTGTATGTGCTTGGAGTTTGGGATGGTCACGATGCTGGAGCAGCACTGGTAAAGGACAAGCAGATAATATTCGCCGCCAATGAAGAAAGATTCACAAAAAGAAAATTAGAGGTAGATTTTCCCTATCATTCCATACATGCTGCTCTGACCTACGCAAAGATAAAGCCAGGTGATATAGAGCACATAGCATTTACAACTACGGAATTTACAAAAACGCTCGAGAGGGTTTTTCCAGGAATGAAGGAAAGCTATTACCAATTCAGGAGAAGGAAAATGCTCAAGCCGAGGTTCGAGAGCGCCAGGCACAATTTGAAATACACGCTCACAACCATAGGAATATTGCCATTATGCAATACAGTAAGCAGCAGCATTGTTTCAGGCAAATTGAAAAAAGCTGGGTTCAATAACTTCAAATTGCATGTGGTTGAGCACCATACCGCACATGCCGCAACGGCAGCATTCACAGCCCCATTCAAAAACTCGCTTGTCATAACTCTTGATGGGCTTGGCGACGGGCTTTCAGGATCAGTAAGCACACTTAAGAACGGAAAGCTTGAAAGGCACATGGCAATAGGAGCGCGCGATTCCATAGGAATATTCTTCGAACAGGTAACAAACATAGTGGGAATGAGAGAATTGGAAGATGAAGGCAAGGTAATGGCCATGGCCGATTATTCCTATCCTTTTGATTTCGAGGAGAATAAATTCAAGGACTTCTTCACGGTTTCAGGAACGCAGATAACTGCGAAGTACAGTCCAGTAAAGCAGTTTTCGCTTCTTCAAAGGATGGCCTGGCAGATGCCAAGAGAGCAATTTGCCTACATGGCGCAGCAATTGCTTCAGAATATAATCGTAAAATTCTCCAGCAACGTAATTGACAGGTACAATGTAAGCGATGTGGCATTTGCAGGAGGCACTTTCGCAAACATAAAGGCGAACATGAAAATCAGGAACCTTGAGAATCTTAAGCACTGGTATGTGTTTCCGCACATGGGCGACGGAGGAATTGCACTGGGTGCAGCACTCTATACCAATTATTTACTGACAGGAAATTCTAGTTATGAATTCAATCCGTATCTTGGCGACAGTTATACTCAGGATGAAACTGAAAAAATAGTAAAATCGGACAGATCTCTCAAATATACATTGGAGGGTGAATCCGAAAATGCAAGGCATGCGGCAGAGCTTATCTCCGATGGGAATTATCTTTTCTGGTTCCAGGGACGAATGGAATATGGGCCTCGCGCATTGGGAAACAGGAGCATATTGGCACCAAGCGACTCCGAAGAGGTAAAGGAGCGTTTGAATCTTTACGTCAAGAAAAGGGAATGGTTCCAGCCTTTTGCTCCTTCGCTTCTTGAGGAAGAGGCATCAAGAATGTTTGATTTCGACAGCAAAGGCTATGACAAATTCATGACCTCTGGGTACATGATGAAAAAGGAGTTATTGGAAAGGGAAAAGTCAATAGTGCATATAGATGGATCTTCAAGAACGCACATGGTAGGAAAGGAAAACAAGCCCTACATGGAATTATTGCAGAACCTAAAGAAGAATTCAGGTTATGGAATCGTATTGAATACGAGCTTCAACATACACGGCATGCCTATAGTCATGACACCGCAGGATGCGTTGCTTACAATGAAGACAACAAAAACAAAGTATATGTTTATAAATGGTATTTTTGTAACAAATAGGAGTGGAATCTGATGCTTCAACAAGGCTTACTAGAATATATTTTCACCATAGGAATACTGATATCTTTCGTAGCATTGATAATAGGCGTAATAAAAGACAGGAAAAACATAAAGAAAACGCTCCATGATCATAACTTCAATAAAAAGGACTTGATTCTTGTAATAGGGATAGTTCTTGTGTTTGTTTTCATGGAATTGTATTTCATAAAGCCAACGCAACTGCTTTTCTTCGACGATGCAATATACCAGGGAATGGCTCTTGATCTTCTGAAGACAGGACAGGCATGGATGTGCAACTATGGCACTGCAACTACATGCCTCAGCGGCCAGATTTATCATGAGCCGATAGGATTATCATTCAACATGGCGATAGCATTCCTGCTTTTCGGAGTGAAGAGGAATGTCGCATACGGTGCCGAGTTTGCTCTGGGCGTAGTTTCAATAATAATGAGCTTCTTTGCGTCGCTTCTTCTTTTGAAGAACAAGAAAGCAGCATATTTCACGGAATTTCTCATGGCGCTTTCTCCAGTAATACTCGTATGGGGGATGCCAACCAATTCCGATCTTGCAGTTCTTGCCTATTCAATGATATGCATCTTCTTTTTCATGATATTCGTAGAAAGGAAAAATGTATGGAGCCTTTCCAATTTCCTGTTCTCGTTCTCGCTGCTTTTCTACATGAAAGTTGACGAGATATTCTTCATACCTGTTTTCATTGTGTTGTATCTTATTCTCAACGACAAGAGCATTGCAAAAACAATAAAGGAAACATTCAGTGCAATAAAGAAAAATATACTAAATACAAAATTGCTGATAATACTTCTCTTCGTGTTCATTGCAATTGTTCCTTCAATATTGTACTCCATAAATGAATCATTTACTGATGGTTACGGATATCAGGGAACAATAATACAGAACACATGCACGAAGAATCTTACCCCATTAAGCGTAAATGCATCGATAGGACTTCAGAATTTCAATGCTAACATATGCGGAAATATACTCTTCTGGTTTAACAACTATAAAAGCGCCTATGTGATGCAGCCGATAATATTCACCATTCTTGCATTTGTAGGAATTGCCTTCATGCTTGTATACAAGAAGCGCACGCTTGCATCAATCGCGATATGGTTTATGGTGTTCTTCTTGCTCTATGCTGCGTTTTATGCAGGATCCGTTATGTACGGCGTTGACTGGCGCTTTATGCTGAGTCTTATAGCTCAGGTTTCAATGATGGGAGGATTCGGAGTCGCAATGGTTCTTGAGGAAATTGAAAGATATGCAAAAAGATTCAAGGACAAGGCAAAGTTCATAAACGGCATTGCATTGGTTGCAATGATTGTGCTTATAATATATCCAATATACACTCTGCTGCCGCTTCTTTCCGTTAATCCTTCATCAATACAGCAGGCAGGAGATGCAAGATTCTACGAGAATTTTGTATACAATACTTCAAAAACAATACCGTCTAATTGCATTGTATATACCTATGATCCTACACTATTCAACATAAACAACAGGACAGCAACGCAAATGGACAATGTTTACAATTCAACGCAAGTGAACCAGTACAGAAGCGAGTATAGTTGTTTAGTCCTTGATTATGGGTATTGGTGCCATACCCCAAACAACGAGTGCACGTCAGTAAATCAAACTTACCAATTGGTTCCAATAGCAACAGCAACATACAACGCATTCAACTATAACTATGGATTCTACTACATAAGGAATTTGTCCTCTTCAAATAGTACAAATTAAATAATTAGTTCATTCTTTTTTACGTTTACCGCGCAGCAGATGTTTGGTTCTTGCTGTATATTTCAAATGCCTATCATGTGCCAATGTCAACTCGGTAAATTTTGTTGATATAATATTTAGAGCTGTTTCTTCAGCAAACTCGTTAGGATCTTGTGATTGATCATGAAAGTGTATGCTAGCTCCGCAAATAACAAAGCCTTTAGTATAAGGTTTTGGGGTCTTCAGTTCTGCTCTTATTGCTAATGTAATGGCATTTAGACTTTCCTCTGTTTCCTCATCTAACATTCTTATCCTGCTATCAATAGAACCCATATCATATTTGCTTGCTTCTACTATAAATTTTATTTTTGTTGCAGGAAATATAGTTCTGACCAATTTCCTTACTTCTTCAGAGAGTTTAACATCGGCCAGATCTATTGAAAACCCTTTAAGTTGTTGTTCATTTGTGCTTGACTTCTTGTGGGTTGGCATATTTTATCACAGTAATATTGCTGTTTCCTATAATATAAATAGTTTACTGACGCGTCGGTAATTTTATATGTTATTCAGGATTGTCCTAAGGATAACGAACCCGTCATTTAGGCTTCTCAGCTTGCCTTCTCCTGATGCTCTTAACTTCTCGTAGCTAGGCACTTCAAGTACTTTCAAATGCTTCTTCTGTACTTTTATGTTTATTTCCGTTTCTATGCCGAATCCCTTTTCCTTTAGGTCTAGTTTTCTCGATACGTTTCTTGCAAAGCTTCTGTAACCGTAGCACATGTCAGTATAATGCGAATGGCAGGCTATATTCACAATGGTGACGAATATCTTGTTTCCTAGTTTTCTTATCCAGGGCATGTCGTCCGAGCCTCCTCCGGTAAGGAACCTCGATCCCATGCATACATCGTAACCTGCCTCTATGCCAGCTATGAGCAGAAGCAGTTCATTTGGCCTATTGGATAGATCTGCATCCATGGATATTGTTATGTCTCCTTTTGCTGAGTTGAAGCCTTTTATTAGCGCAGATCCTTTTCCTTGATTGTCGTATATTATCCTTGCGCCAAAACGTTTTGCATATTCAACAGTTTTGTCTTTCGAATGGCCATCAACTATTATTATCTCGTATTTGTATTTTTTTATTATTGGATGTATTTCTTCAAATAGTACTTTTATATTATCTTGTTCGTTTAATGTTGGTATTACAATGCTGAGATAGGGCTTTGTACTCATTGAACTACCTGCTCAGTTTTGGTCTCTTCTGTTTTGTTTTGATGCATTTCATTGTGCCCTTCTTGATTTCCTTTGTTGTGCTCGTCTTTTCTGTTTTTGAGTATGGAGAAGATTATCAGAACTATTATGATTATTATTATGGCAAGTATCACAAAAAGTATTCCGTTGCCTTCAAGAATTGATGATATGCTTCCTGTACCTCCTCCAAATGAGATTGAGCTCACTGCAAGAGACGAATAATGAACATTGCTGTTTACATATGAAACTGCCACAGCAATGGGAAATTGAGCATTGGTATATTGTGGCGTTGATATGGAAAACGATACATTAGAATTCGAGTCCTTGTTTACTGTTATGTTTTTTGTTGAATTCAATACAGTAAAGGAGGGAGGAGTGTATACTGAGATTTGGGCAGTTATAGGATAATCTGCTATATTTGAGATGTTTACCCTTATGAGTTTGTTCTTCAATGCAAGGCTTGTAATGCCTATGGCACTAGGCGCATTCTGGTTTATGTTTACAAGGCATGGGAAAAAGGTTATGAAGGTGCTGGAGCCTTGAGAGTATCTGGTTACGAAATTCTCGACATAGCTTCCCGGCTTTGTGAAATTCTGGAAGTATATCTTTTCCAGGTATGTTGAGCTTGGGGCCACAATGGGCAATAGTATTGACGTATTGGTCGTTGCACCTTGTAAGCTAGGCTCTATGAGCAAATTGGTTGCGGTTCCGTTGCCGGAATTGGTAATATTCAATGTCATGTAGTTGTCTGTGCTGTTTACCAGCTTTGAATAGCATGTCCCTGTCAATGTGACAGTTGAGCTAAATGCAAGCGACATTGAGGCAATTAACATTAGGATAATAAGCATTATTTTCATTAGTCCCACGCAATAATATGAAAAAGAAGGTATAAAAGCATTAGACAAACAGGCTTAGCATGCTACCGGTAAGTATTTGATAGGCCTCGCAGGAGGTCCACTGGTTTGGCTCCTTTCCTTCCTTTATGTCTGTTCTTACCTTCTGCGCAAGCTCGTTGTTCCATAGTTTAGACAAGTCATAGGATACATCACGAACATTTCCTATTTTCTGGTCCCACATTATTGATGGATACACATTTCCGAAGCTATCCATGAACAGCGATGCTTCAAGACTTCTGCTCTTCATTGGGCTGTGTCCTGTTTTAGCGTATTCGACAAGCTTTCTTGTGAATGCTCCTTCTATCAAGGGTATTACTCCCACTTCGAATTGCCTGTGTTTGAGTATATTTTCAAGCTCGCCAACTATTTCAGGATTGTTTGCCCTTATGTCGTCGCTTGCATTGTTGTAGTAATTTCCAGAAACTTGTGCAAGATTTATGTGGAAGTCATTATATCTTATGTCTGGAATGTCTTTCTTCACTTCCTCATAGGTTTTTGCAAACTCGCCTTTGTTGAATTTGCTTAATGTATAGCCAAATACAAAATAGAGATTGTTGTATTCCTTTTTGAGTTCCTTCAATCGCTTGAACATTGCTATTGCCTTGTCGTAGTTGCCCGGTATTCCCCTTATCTTGTCGTGCATTTCACGATAGCCGTCAAGGCTTACAGTAACTGCAACTCTGGGTATTCCAAGTGCAAGTATCTCTCTCAATTTCCTTTCCACCATGTCCTGGTTGCATAATGAGTTAGTGGGCATTGTAAGGATGTAAAGTCCTTTTGAATTTTCCTTGAAGGTTTTGGCTATTTCTACTATGTCGCTTCTCAGGAATGGCTCACCACCTGTAAGTTCCACCCATTTGAAGTAAGGATTAGCCTTCACGAATTCGCGAACCTCGTCTATTGTCATTTCTCCCTTTGGCTTCATCTGCCATATGTTGCAGGTGATGCATCTGGATTGGCATACATAGGTTATGCAGTAATTGAGCTTGTAGGGCTGGTCTAGCTTGACGAAATTGCTCTTTATTGCCGTATTAGCAAGACTCATCAATCGTTCGACTGCCATCTATAAACACCTACCATGAATATGAATTTTATAATATATAAACATAGTGTATTATATTAATTACTTAGAGCATTACATAGAGGATTATTCGGTTATTCAGGAGTTTGCTTCTTTAAAAATAGGGTCTTATCCGACTATTGACGATGGGTTCTAAAGTTTTATATACCATTAAAAATAAGTCTTGTTGATTTTATGGCAAATAACGATGACATAGTAGCTTATATGAAGGAGCGTGCTGTTGACATAGACAAAAAAATAGATGAAACACTTACCAATAAGGATTCTGCAAGGTACTTTGGAAGTTTGCTAGGCAGAAGCGGCTATGAATATGACTTGAAGGCAATAAACAAAGCGGTTATAGATCCTGCAAAGTATCTCTTGTCATTGGGAGGCAAGAGATGGAGGCCAGTGCTAATGCTAACAGTAATAGATGCAATAGGAAAAGACTCAAACAATTTCATTGAATTCTCGATAATACCTGAAGTAATACACAACGGTAGCTTGATTCATGATGATATAGAGGACAATTCTGATATGAGAAGAGGGGCTCCAGCAGTTCACAAGAAATACGGAGTTGACATTGCATTGAATCTTGGAGATTTCATGTTCTATTTCCCCATGGTTGCACTGCTTGACAGCAAGAAGCTCACAAAGGAGATCAAGATAAAAGTGCTTGACATCTATCAGAGGGAAATGCTGAAGCTTACAATAGGACAGGCAACTGACATAGCATGGCACAATTCGCTTGTGGATTATACAACAATATCGGAAAGCCAGTACATGCAGATGGCATACTCAAAAACAGGCGTTTTGTCTGGCATGGCGGCAAAGCTTGGTGCGGCGCTGGCTGAAGCTGACGACAATACAATAGACACACTAGGAAAATTCGGCTCTTCGATAGGAGTTGCCTTCCAATTGCAGGATGATTTGCTCAACATAACGGAAAACCAGCTTTCAGTAAACAAGGGCTTCATAGGCGAAGACATAACCGAAGGCAAGGTCACATTGATGGTCATACATGCGCTTTCCAAGGCAAATGAGCAGGACAAAAAGAGATTGGAGGAAATACTTGCAATGCACACCAAGGATCAGGAAATTATCAATGAGGCAATAGCAATAATAAAGAAATACGGAGCCATAGAATACGTAAAGGAATTGGAATACACTCTTGTAAAAGATGCGTGGGCCAATGTGGAGAAGCGATTAAATGACTCTGAGCCAAAGAAAAAGCTCAAGGCAATGGTCGAGTATTTGATAGACAGGTCAATCTGACCTTTTTGAAGGAACATCTCTGCTGCTTCCGAATTCCCTCACAATGCTGCGTGTTGGTGTCTCTCTACCCATTGCCTTCTGGATACCGGCAATTACCTTCGAATTCTTGAATATGTAGTAGACAACACCTACCGCAAGTATCACCATCATCACATAAAGGCTTTGAATGCTCAGATAGCTCAATACGACCAGAATTGTGAAGAAACCAAGCACAGGTATTATCGGAAAATATTTGCTGTCGCTTATGGAATTGGTTTTCCTGCTCTTGTTCCTTCTTCTGTTAAGGAAAAGGTTCAGCGCAGCTAGGTTTATTATTGCATAGGCTGTTAACAATCCTGCGTTGGAAATCTCTATTGTTGTGGAGAATTTTATAAGAAGCATTGAGATTATTGCAACTGCAGTGACAACAAGTATCGCATTTATTGGCGTTGAGAACCTGTCTATCCTGCCAAGGGATTTGGGCATCTCGTGGTCTCGCCCCATTGCAAAAAGAACGCGCGACGTGCCAAGTATTCCTGTGAATGCCACACCGGCAAGAGCGATTATTCCTCCTATTGCTATTATGGCATCGAGAATCTTGTTGTTTGCAACGGCTATGGCCGCAGACAATGGCGAGAAGGAAGTAGCAAGTTTTGTGTAGTTGAGCATTCCCAATGCGACAGTGGCAACGGCAATGTAGAGAAAAGTGGATATTATTATCGAAAGTATTATCGCCTTAGGTATTGTCTTCTTTGGATTTTTTATCTCTCCAGACACAGTAGTTATTCTTGAGAAGCCAGTAAATGCAAAAAATATTATTGCGGTTCCTCCAAGTATTCCACTTAACCCATTGGGTAGAAAAGGAGTTAAATTAGAGGTCTTGAAAAAGAATGCACCAACAGCAACAAAGATTACAAGTATTATAATATTAACAATAACAAGAAAGGTTATTGTCTTTGAGGAATTCTTCATTCCAAGTATGTTTATTATCATGAAGAGAAGAAGTGCAGGTATTGCAAAGTATATAACAGGTATCATTGTACCGAGAAAGAAGTTTATGTAACTACCTAAACTTAAGAGAATAGCGGAAAGTGCTATCATATTCGCAAACATCCATGCCCAGCCGCCTATGAAGCCAGAGAATGGAGTAAGTGCATCTTTGGCATATTCATATACACCACCTTCTTTTGAAGTATGAAGAGCAATTTCTGAGAAACTAAGCCCAGTGAGAAGTGCAATTATACCAGCAATTATTATTGAGAAGATTACAGATGGTCCTGCAATACCTATCGAGATTCCTATTATTACGAAAATCCCTGCGCCTATCATTGCACCCAGATTTATCATAAGTACGTCCAATAAATTAAGCGTGCGTTTAAGTTTATACATGATATATCATTTTGAAAGATAATTCTTATAATAAAGAATTCCGATAATTGTCTTTGCATCAACGATTTTTCCTGTTTTTATAAGAGCAAGTGCTTTTTTCAAGGTAACTTCCTTTGTCTTTATTATTTCATCGTCTTCTAATGCTAATTTTCCTTTTGTAAGTTTTCCCGCAAGAAAAAGGAACTCTTTTCTTTTAAGAATTCCAGGACTTGGATAAAAATAAGTTAGCAATGTCATTTTGTTTGCCTTGAAGCCGGTTTCCTCCTCAACTTCCCTAACTGCAGCGTGCAATGCCGATTCTCCCTTGTCAATGTGGCCTGCAGGAATTTCATATATGATTTTGTTTATCGCTGGCCTATACTGCATTTCTAGAACTATATTGCCATTGTTGGCTATTGGAAGTATAGTAACAGTATTCGGGCTGATTATCTTATACATTCTTGAACGTCTATTCTTTATCAGAACATCGAACTCTTCTACGCTCCAAAGTCTATTCCTATGAACTATTCTGCTCATTTAATCAGTAAGTATACAATAAAAAGGATTTTACAGGTTTTTAAACAACCCTTGGAAGAAATTCCCTATTTGTGTTATTATAGAGGAAGATGAAGCAGGTGTTTGATATATGATAGTTGTAAGTATTGAAGTAGTATGCAATGTTGTTCTTGTTGTTGTAGTTGTATTTGTGTTGCAGTATATATTATGTAAATATGTGCAGGGAGAGAGATTTGAACTCTCGAACCCGCTAAGGGAACGGGCCCTAAACCCGTCGCATTTGGCCAAGCTTTGCTATCCCTGCATTGATTCTGTTTTGTTTTTAAGTGTTAAATATATATCTGTATTTTCTCGTTGGCATAAACACATACTTTATATTCTTTTAGAGGCTAAAGATAGTATTCATAAGTGCATATTATGCTCACAACAAAATACGTAAGAGACCATCTTGACGAGATAAAGGAATCTTTTTCCAGAAGGAAGAGCGATTATCCGATAGATAAGCTGCTTGACCTAGACAAGACTTGGAGAGAGCAGAAAACGCAGCTTCAGGAGCTTCAGGCCAAGAGGAACAAGGCAAGCATAGAGGTAGGAGAATTGAAGAAAGAAGGCAATGAGATAAAAGAAAAAATAGAATCGCTTGCATTCCTTAAAGAACAGATAGACGAATTAGATAAAACTGTATCGAAAAATGAGAAAGAAATTGACAAATTACTATGGAATATGCCAAATGTTCTACATAAATCCGTTAAATTCGGAAAGGATGAAACAGAAAATATTGAAATCAAGAAATGGGGCAATCCTAGAACAGTTACGATAGGCCATGTAGAGCTTCTTGAGAAAAACAAATTAATTGATATAGAAAGAGCTGCAAAAATCGCCGGAGCGCGCTTCTATTATTTACAGGGAGACTTGGTGCTTCTTGCAAAATCACTTGAAAGGTTTGCTCTGGATTCGCTTGTTAAGAAAGGTTTTACACCTTTGCAAACCCCTTATCTCATGAAAAGGGAATACTACAAAGGAGTCACAGGTCTAGGGGATTTTGAGGATTCGCTTTATGCTGCAGGCACACCCAAAGAGGCTAAAAAAGAGGAATCTGACGATGAAGAAATGTTTCTCGTTGCAACTTCAGAGCACCCCATGGCTGCGATGCATTCAGGCGAATTGTTTTATAAGGATAATTTACCGATAAAATATGCTGGTGTAAGCCCTTGTTTTAGAAGAGAAGCGGGAACTCATGGAAAAGATACCAAAGGTATCTTTAGGGTGCATCAGTTTGACAAAATTGAGCAATTTATCTTATGTACAGAAGAAGATTCATGGAAAATGTATGATGAACTTATAGCAAATGAAGAAGAGATATTCCAACAACTAGGTATTCCGTATAGAGTAGTAGAGATGTGCACTGGTGACATAGGAATAGTTGCTGCAAAGAAAATAGATCTTGAAGGATGGTTCCCAAGCCAGCAGAAGTATAGAGAAGTAACATCTGCATCAAATTGCACAGATTGGCAGAGCTCTAGGCTTGACATAAAATATGATGAAAAAGGAGAGCGCAAATATGTGCATACGCTTAACGCTACAGCCATCTCAATAGAAAGAGCCCTTACTGTAATCGCAGAGAATTATGCAAATGAGAATGGCACTATAACTGTTCCTGATGCTCTTGTACCTTACATGGGCAAGAAGATAATACAATAGCTGGTGTTTGCTTGAAGAATGAGTATGATGTTAAAAAAGAGCTTAAACGGCTTTCCTCAATTAGAGGATCCGGCACCGAGCTTATCAGCATATATGTGCCTCCTGACTTTCCCATAAGCGAGGAAATAGGCAAACTCAAGGAAGAGCACGGCCAGGCGGGAAATATAAAGTCGAAGAGCACGAAGCAGAACGTTCAGGGTGCAATCGACAGGATAATACAATATCTTAGACTTTACAAGAAACCACCAAAGAACGGAATTGCCGTCTTTGCTGGCAATATATCCAATGTGCAATCGAACCCAAACATTGAGCTTTTTTCCATTGAGCCTCCGCAGCCACTCAAATCCAACATATACAGGTGCGACTCCAGCTTCCTGCTTGAACCTCTCGAAATGATGCTCGAGTCGAAGGACATGTATGCGATAGTCGTATTGGATGGCCGTGATGCAACAGTAGGACTTCTCAAAGGCACCTATTTTGTGCTCGAAAAGAAGGTTAGGTCATTCGCGCAGGGCAAGGCAAGGAAAGGAGGCCAATCTGCAGGAAGATACGAGCGTGCAATAGAGGAGAGCATTGAGGATTACTACAAAAGCGTTGCCGATGTAATAAACGGATTGTATGCGAAATACAACTACAAATTAAGTGGACTACTTGTCGGAGGACCGGGCCCAGTTAAGGAGAATTTCATAAAGGCAAAGCACCTCAATTATCAGATAAAGGTGATAGGCACCTTCGATACGGGATATGTAGACGAGCATAGCGGAGTTAATGAGCTCCTTGAAAAGGCAAAGGACGTATTATCCCAGCAAGAGGCAGTCAAGGAGCGCGCAGTTATGGAAAAGTTCCTCAATGAAGTGTCAAGGAACGGATTAGCTACCTACGGATACAAAAACGTGAGGAATGCAATGGACAACGAGAATGTGTCCAAGCTTCTTGTAAGCGAGGATGTGGAGCTCACTGAAGTTGAATACAAGTGCGGCAAATGCGGCCAGACCGTTAAATATATAGAGCAGGGAAACACCAGGCACTCCAAGCACGATGATGATGGAGCACTTGAGATGATAAAGCAAAAAGACGTTGTTGAATCGCTCATCGAAGAAGCAGACAACAAAGGAATAGACACTATTTTCGTATCGACGAACAGCCAGCACGGCAATGAGCTTCTTCTGGGATTTCAGGGAATTGCCGCAATGCTTAGATACAAGAAATAAAACTTAGGTAATCTATTTATATTAGAAAACATAACAGTATTTGTGATATTATGAACGTAACAATAAATAGCAATTTATCGCAGATAAGAAATAGTTCAGTATTTATAATGAAAGAAGCAGCATCAAGAGGATATGCCATAGTAAATAGTAATGGAATGAGGCTTACTGAAAATGAAAAAGCCGAAGCAATCGAAACTTGTAAATTCGGCTTGACTAGAGACAGGACAGACCCGATTACAAGAGAGAAACATCATGCACATGTTGCAAACATATACATAGAGTATGATCCACAAAAATTGACCAATGTTTTGCATGCCTCGGTTTACAGATTCATTTTCCAGGATGAAATAGCACAATTTTTTAATGACATAGGTAAAGAGCTTAAAAAGGAAGAGTATGGAATTGCAAAGTGCAGCATTGGTATGAAAATGGAAACAAGAACGGTGAAATTGGCCATAAGAGAATAGATTGGCTAATATTTTATTAAAGACATTATTTCATAATCAGAGAGTTTTTCCCTTCCGTTCAGGAATGATAATTCCACAACAAATGCAATTGCAGTTATATTTGCACCTATTTCTGTTAGAAGATCAGCAGCTGCCTTTGCTGTACCTCCAGTTGCCAATAAATCATCAACAATTACAACATTGCTGCCTTTTTCTATCGCGTCCTTGTGTATTTCTATTGTTGAAGTTCCGTATTCAAGTGTATATTCTTTCTTTACCACTTGAGCAGGTAGTTTTCCTTCTTTCCTTATGGGAATGAATCCCTTTTTCAATAGATACGCAAGTGCGCTCCCTATTATGAAGCCCCTTGCCTCTATTCCAACTATGTAGTCTATGCTTTTGCCATCGAGTTTCGATGCGAGCTCTTCCATGCAAACAGCAAAAGCATCTGGATCCTTGAGCAATGGGGTTATGTCCTTGAATAGTATTCCTTTCTTCGGATAATCAGGTATGTCCCTTATCTTGCTTTTTATGTATTCATCTTGCATGGGCACACTAGCTTATTTGAGAAGCTACTCCGCATTCGCTAAGGAATAGCTGCGTTCCTGATATGTACATGTAATTGGGCTTGATTATTGTCGAGTTTGTTTTGCTGTAGTTTATGTAGATGGTAGGCTCTCCTTTTGTCGTATTCAAACAATTCTGAAGGCTTGTGTTGTATACCTTGCTCGAATTGATGTTGCCCAAACCTACGCTCCTTATGCATTTGGTATTGTTTATTATGTTGTAGTCTATGGTGCTGGCATTCCTGTGGTTTGTCTTGTTGGATATTATCTGTATTATTATTGCGGTTGCGCAGCCTACGGTTCCGCTTTCTACGGTTCCATTGTAGGCCGTTGAGAATATATCAACTCTTGGAGCTGTTTCAAAGTTGTGCTTGAACGCAGAGAAATTAGAATTTTGATTATTGCTTGATGATGTTTGTGCGAACAGTATAGCAAAGGCAAGTATTATGATTATTATCACAATAGCTGCGACATATTTTAGGTTAGGGCTCGGTTTCTTTGTATCTTCTTTTTTTGCAGATTTTGCATCTTTGATCGCAGTTTTTGGCTTAGCTGCTTTAGCATCTTTTGGCATTTTATCACTTTATACGTTGTTGAATATGGAAGCTAATGTGCACTGGCTTCCCGTAGCCACGCTTCCCTGGGCATATAGCACAGTTCCATATAATCCTTTGTACACCAATTCGTTGTTCTGCGACTGGCTTATGAGTATTACAGGCTTGTCTGCGCTTAATATATCGACATAGCAGTTGAGTCCCAATACGGATATGTTCGACCCGCTTACGCAGGAGTAATTGCTCAGCTTTATGGTTTGTACTGTCTTGCCTGCCTTTGAGAGATAGCTTTGCAATGTATTGGTGCAGCTGGCTATGGAGGCATTGGAAGCGGCACTTTCATTCAATGCGATATATACGTTGCTGTTTGTCCTGACGCTGTTGAGGAAATAATTGAATGGAAGGAAGTTGTTTGCGTTGGATGCATAGGCATATGTCGCATAGGTATAGATTAGAACGATTATGAACAATGCAACAAATATTATGATCCATCTGGTCTGCATTTTCTTGTTGTTCTTCATTTTGCCTTTCCTTATTATCCTGAAATAGGTTATTATGTAGATTACAAGAATCACTAGCATTCCTATTATGAATGATTCTATTGCAGCGTATAAGGGTGCGCTTGCTATTCTTGATGGAGCATAGGAATTCGAATTTGACAGTATTGAATATATGAACGAGGAATCGAATTCCTTTATCAGATAGCTTATGGTAAGAGGCGCAACAAACACAGCAGATTCCACTCTTATGCTTTGGGCCGTTGGCAGTATTGCAGCAATTTGAGTTGAATTGATCCTGCTGCCTAGTTCAAGATTGATATTCTGCTGCTGGTTTGCAAGGCTTGCAAGCCTTGAAGGAACTTGCTCGTAGCTTAATTGATCGGCAAGTATCGTGCCAGTATTGTTCTGCGAAATTCCATAAAGCTGATAGTAAGTTGCATTCGCATTCTTGTATATGCTTGTTGAATTGGCTATTAGTGCAGTAAGCGTCTTGTTCGCAACGCCTATGCTTTGATTGACTCCTAGCTTTTGTATTGCCTTGAATTCGATAATTAGAGTCTGTATTGATGAGCCTAGCGATGCGTTGTTGTATTTCAACAGCAACGTCTGTGAATTATTCACTATTAGATTGTATTGGGGAGTCAATGCACTTATCATTGAATTAAAGGAATTTCCGTTCTTCTGCTCGGTATAGGCATTGAGATATGAGGTTGCAAGTGCAGTTGAATTGGCGCTTATCGAGGCAAGTCCAGCTTGGCTGGGAAGAGATGCCTCCAAAGTTGAGAGTGTTCCCTGTATATTGCTCAGTTTTGTCGTATTGAAAGGCACAGAGTAGCAATAGCCAACAGCTGTGCAGTACCATGGTTGGTTGAATGGGTTTCCTCCGCTGTTGCAGTCGGCAAAGCTTGTGCCGAATGGTGGAGGAAATACCGGATTCTCGTCGAATTCGTTCTGCACTGTGCTTAGGTTCTGCGTTATCGTGTATAATTGCGATACGACAGTTCCTGCGTTGTTCTTGTTTATGCTGCTAAGCGTTGATTCAAATCCCTTGTAGCTGTTATTAAGAATGCCGTATTGAATGGAAATGTTCATTATTCCCAGTCCGAAGGTGCTGTTAACGCCGCCTATTGCGTCAAGAACTTTCTTGCATACCGGAATTGATTGGCATGAAACGCAGTTGTTCTGGAAAGTGCATGTATTCGCATTCAGTCCTGTTTCCTGCAAGCAATCGGAAAGATTTGCGTGGCTGTACTGCATGTATTCTCTTATCGATGAATTCAATGAATTGAGTGTTGCGGCGCTTGGATAGGCCCTTGCGTCTATGAATGGAGTTAGCACGTTGTTTATTATCAAAGGATCAGTTACAAAGGTGTAGTTGCTTGAGGCATTGCTGATTATAAGGAACCTGTTGTTTGCTCCGGGAAGCTGCATCACCACATAGGAATTGCTGTTGAACGATTGATTGTAGAAACTTGAGTTGCTTATGAGCGAATTAGGCAGGTAAGTGGAAAGATAACCATTCAAGCTGGCCGCATGCACACTTAGGAGCAATGCAAATGACAACATAATAGCAATTAGGTAAATATTCTTATTCACTGCCACACCGAAAATAATCATTAAATATTATATGAGAAGGTTTATAAAGATAATGAATTAATCCGTAACTTTACAGAGGTAAATTCCGGTTCTTTTGATTGATAATTGGAATTGCAGCGAGCGTATGCTATGCCAAGCAGCATAAAAAAACAAGGAAAAGAAAAATAATAGAAAATTAAATAAAAATTAAAAAAGAAAAAGAAAAAAGAAAGGCCCGATTATTGGGCCTGTGCGTACAACTGCTGTATGAATGAATTTCCTGCTGCGTTGGTCTGGTTTGCATAGTATCCAGCTATCAATACTCTGTTTGTTCCATAGGCTTGTACAATTGGCTGTGATCCTGGTGATACAGTTATGTTATACGAGTTCTGTAACTGCTTTGACAGAGAGTTTACATAGCCGCTTCCTATCAAGATCAAGTTGCTTCCAGGGTTTGCCTGTGAATCCAATACAACTAATGGTGTTGTAGTAAGATTGCTTAGCAATACTGGTGTGCTTGCGCTTGTAACGCTTGGTGTTGCTGTAATGTTGTTTATTCCTGTTATGGAATAGTTTGTGCTTGAAAGTGATATGTTCGCGCTAACCTTTCCGATAGTTACGTTTGCTATGTTTGTCGCTTGGCCTACGCTATATGGACCATAGGACTTGTAGCTCTTGGTTACTGATGTGTTGGAATTTGCTGGGCTTATTACAAATTGCAGCCAATCCTGTGCCTTTGCAAAGTTAAAGGTTACCAAGCTTGGTGTTATTGACACTAACTTGCTTCCCTTTTCTGTTCTGAAACCTTGCTGCACTGTGTATGTCGATGCTGTTCCTTGTGTGTTTGTTATGTACGTTGCGTTGTTCTTTGTTCCTGAATGGAAGTTGTCCGCTGCTACAGAGTAGTTCAACTGGAATATTGGGCTTGCTACTACACCTGCGCTCGAGTTGTCTATACCTACAGTGAATCCATCAACTGCTACTGTGTTGCTTGGTACTGGCTGTTCACCCATTGTGAAGGTGAAGTACTGGCCTATACCTGTTGATCCTGTTCCTGCTGGTGTTGTGGATTGTGTCAATACCAATGTGTTTGTTGGCTGACCATTCTGCTGGTTGTAGATTGTGTTTCCTGTTGCTGTTGTGGACAATGCATCAAAGTTCTGGTTTGTCAATGAATACAGAACGCCTGGCACACCTGTTGCTTGTAATGTTGCAAGCAATACTGTGTTTGCTGGTGTATTTGCATTTGGTGCGTTAACTGTTACTGAGAATGTGTTTGCTGGAGGCAATGCCCTGCTCAACTTTATGTCTGTTACGTTGAATGCGTTTGTTCCAAGAACCATTGTTGCCGTGTTTGTGGTAAATGTAGCAGATTGGGACTGTATGTTTCCACCTGCAGCTGTTGCATAGTAGACATATACTGTCAATGGGTTTGTTGCGCTAATCCAAGATGCTCCTCCTGAACCTAATGCGAAGTTAAGGTTTACTACTGTGTTGCTCACAGCCAATCCTGTTGCTGCTGAACTTGCTGTTGCAGCCTGTATGTTGTTTCCTGTTTCAGTCAACTTGTAAGGAGTCAAGTCGTAAAGAACGCTTGTTCCTGTTTGACCTACGTAGCTGAATGCATTTGGTATTTGGCTTGTCAATGTAAGCTCAGAGGCTGGTTCTGTTATGTTTGTTATTCCCAATCCTGGAATGTTGTTTGGGTTTGCACTTGCTCCACCTGGCTGGCTTTGGTATTGCACTGTTCCTGCACTTGAGGTTTGAAGTGTTACTGAATCCAATTGGCTTGTGCCAAGTGTATCACCAACAAATGTTGCCTTTATTGCCTGTGGGTTTTGTATGAAAGTAAAGCTCTGTCCCGGTGCAAGGTTCTGTGGAGTTGTGTTGTATATTATTATGCTCTGTAATGCCTTTGCCTTTGCTGCTGTAGATGATGTTGTGTTTGTCCATAGCAAGTTTACATAGTAGCCTGGGTTTGTTGTTTGGTTGAATACCTTACCATCGCTTATGTTGTATACGTTTGTGTACAATTGGATCTTTGCCCATTTCTGGTAGGCATACAATCCTGCGAATGTTTGGTTTACGCTAACATACAATGTGTGTCCAGTTACGTTGAACTTGGTTGTTCCTGAACCTGGGGTTATCGAGCTTGTGTTTGTCAATACATTATTATATAGTATTGAAAGAGAAGCTGGGGATACTCCATTCTGGTTTGGTTGACCCAAGTCTGTAAGCTGTACAGTCCATGGACCTGATGTAATGTTATGACCTACATATACTGTAGTCAATGGTATCAATGAAGATGCAAGCTGTATCTTACCTCCATTTACTGTTGTTGAGGAAGTTACAGTGCTTGATGGACCAACTGCTGTTATTATTGTCCAGTTCTTGCCTAGCAATTGTATTGGTGCATTTATCTGCACTTGTCCATTTGATATGGAGTTCTGTATTGGTGATCCGAATGTGTATTGGACTGCACCTGCTGCATCCATCCACATGAATTGGTTTACCAATGATCCAGAGTTTCCTTGGTCAAATACTGGGTAACCAGTTAACCATAGATAGGATGTTTCTGAATTTCCTCCCTGTGAGCTTAACAATCCACTATATTGTGAATTTGTTATTTGCATTATGTTGTCGTTGTTGTTCAATGTAAAGCTCGAGAACGATACTCCGCCTCCGTTGCTTCCTGCAGTTATTGAGGTTCCTGTTGGAGGATTACCTGCTGCAGTATATGGAGATGCAAGTGGAGATATTGCAATGCTTGTCGAATGTGGGAATGCATATTGTCCAGTACCCTGCAAGTTCTTTGTGTTCTGTGGCGAATTCAATACAACTGCTCCGTTAAGAACAGATCCTATTAATGCGCTGAACAGATAAGTACCTGCCGCTTGGCCAACTGATCCGCTTTCGTTCAACCAGACCTGCTGATTGGACAGTGTGTATTTTGGTGAGGAAACTGAAACATGCAATACGCTTTGCGCCTGGGCTGCATTAACTGATGCAGTTACTGGTACGCTTGTGTATGCTAGGTTTCCTACTGCTGCAGCGATGTTTCCTGCAGTTACTCCGTCCCATGGTTGGGCGGTTGAACCAATTACAATCTGAACTACGGGTTGTCCACCATTATTTATTATTGGGACATTTTGGAAAGTTATTGGGCCTGCGAACGCAAGACCGATACCTAATAAAGCAGCTCCTGTTACTACAGCTGCTATTCTCTTTGCACTTAGAGTTTTCATGTTCTCACTTTGAATGTTTGAGAATATAGTCTAATGAAAAGTATTTAAATACATATGCTATGTATAATAGTTTTTTTATATATTTGATTTTATAATACGTTGATTGTCATACATGGTATCTTTTATCAACGCTTTCCTCGATGTGTCATCCCGATAATTAATTGGCTTTTGAGCCTATGCTTTGCTTTTGAGTTTTAAAGCCCTTCAAACTAATTTGCACAGTAATTAATAAAAACCTTTAAACAATATGTTATGCAAGATTCATTTCTTAATTTTGATTGACTTTGCTGATTGGGATGAAAGTAGATAAGTATTATGGCTCTGCAGGCAACGAAAGCTCAAAGGACAGGGAAGAGCACTACGTTGAAGAGCATAAAGGCTCCAAATTCGGCTCCAAGCTTGACAATGCATTGGATTATGTTGAAAAGAACAGATTTGTAGTATTGGCCATTGCCGCATTGATAATAGTTATTGCGATTTGGCTGAGAACCGGCTTGCTCCAATTCCAGGGGCTCTTCGAACCTGACGGGTTCTTCTATTATAGTGTAATAAGAGCTGAGATCAATTCACACCATATAGTCAATTATCTGGGCATTTCGGGCTTCCCCTCCCATAACTTCATAGGAGAGGCGCCGGGATTGCCCTATATAACTGTAATATTCTACTATCTCCTCAACGGCTTCGGCATATCGGCATTAGCGATAATGAGATGGATGCCCATACTCTTTGGCGTCATATATACAATACTTGCCTATTTCCTTGCAAAAGAATTGTCCAACAGCAGAAGTCTTGGGCTTCTAGCAATGGCCATGGTTGCACTTTCAAGCGGCAACATAGCAAGAACCGCAGGAACCGTATACAGAGGAGACACCTTTGTTAGCTTCTTCATAATGGTTGCGCTCATATTCATGATCCTTTCCTTCAAGGCCAAGAGGGCCAGCCTGAAGAAGTACATATATGCGATTGTCTCGGTAATAGCACTGGGCACAGGCATAGTGATATGGAACGGTTCGCCTTTCGTTATTATAGTATATATGATGGCTCTGGCGCTTGCCATTGCCTATGGCTTTGTCTTTGCTGATAAGGAAGTCCTATACTCCAGTCTTGTGCTTTCCCTTGCGTTGGTGCTTACATTCGCAGTTCAACGATTATACATTGCACTGGGATGGGCAAGGGCCTATCTGCCATTGTCCAATGCAAGCTTCTTCGTGCTTTACATACCGATACTTCTCGCAAGCATCGCAACCTATTTCCTAAACAGCATGAGAGAAAAGAGCGCACTCATAGGCAGGTCCATTTACAGGATAGCCATACTTGCTGCAGTTGCATTTGTGGCATTTATATTGGTATACGGACTGTTCGGCAACTTCATAAACAGCATAGCATCGCCGATAACAGGACCACCAATCAGCGCAACCGCAGCTGCAAATCAATCCAATTCTACAAAGCAGGCGATACAGCAGACAACCCAGGAGCTGCAGCCTCCAAGCTGGGGCTTTTTGGTATCTAGTTTCAATCTTCAATTGTTCCTTGCACCCATAGGCATTGCGCTTTTCGCGATTATCGCAATACTAATATACAATAAAGATTCATTGATAAAGAAGGAGCATTTCAACATAAGCATCATAGCATTTATAGTGCTGTTCTCGTATCTGGCAATAACGGCATATCTGCAGAGCGCGGCCATAAGATTCAATGCGCTTGTATCCGTTCCCATTGCCATATTTGCAGCCTTCGCGGTTTATGCGCTTGCTAAATTGATATATAATCTTCAATCAAGGAACAGACTATTGATTTTTATTGTGCTTGCAATTGTTGCCATAATATTAATTGTAATGGTATGGAACATCTGGAGTTACATGCAATCGCAATTCATTGCGGTTGTTGCTGCAGTAATTCTCATAATCGCGGCGCTTGCCGTTGCACTAATATACAGTGCATACGCACTGATAACAAAAAGACTGAAGTTCAGATATATCGCGCTGGCTTTGGTGCTTGTGCTTCTTCTGTTCAGCTTCTATAATACTTATTTCGAGTCATTCACAGCTGCGCAGGCAGATGGGATAAATCCACAGTTCCTTACCGCAATGACATGGCTCAAGAGCAACAGCAATGCCAATGCGACCGTATTGGCACTATGGCCAGACGGTTCTGTGGTTGAGGCATGGGCCAACAGGACCAGCTACATGGACAGCGTAGGAGGAGAGAACAGCACAAGGATATTGCCCTTTGCGCAGTGGCTCTTCAACACAAGCTACGATACCCAATACTTGTACAGCATAAACAAGCCGGAGTATCTAATTACCAGGAACTTCTGGTATGATGAATTAGGAGGCATTGCACAGGAAGGATTGGTGCAAAATGCATCTGCCTATGGCTACATAATACTTAACTCGTTGAATTCAACGTCGAATGGGACCTCAAGATTCTTTATATTCAGCTCGACAACTCCACCCTATTACAAGAGCGAATTGGTAATTACAGGTCAACCAAACAGCACAACCAAGTATGCAGCGTATTTAGGAACAGCTAACGGCACAAGGCTTGTCCTTATGAAGAACGTTGTGTTCTTCAATTCATCCAATGCAGCATACAACATAGTCAATTCCAGCAGCAGCGAAAACTCGATAAACTTCTCATTGATGGTATCGTTTGATGGCAGCGAGATAAATGGCGCTTACATACTGGGTCCAAAGCTCTTCACGAGCAACTTGTTCCAGTTCACCTTCCTGTGCAACAGCTTTGAATGCCCTTACAACAGAAATGGAAACGTCACATTCACTAATGTATACAGCAACGGCGATACAAGAATATACAAGATAAACTACAACAAATAATCAGAAGTTGCCTATGCCGAATTTGCCGGCCACTTTAAGCAACGGATTGTAGTCCTTTACGTATATGTTCTTCTTGAATGGGGTTCCTCCAAACCCAAGCTTGAATTTCGCTACAGTGGTAGGATTGTCCATGTCCTTTCCTATGCCAAAATAGAGCTTCCTGCAATGTTGCTCTTTACCGTATTTCATTGCATTGTAGTAAAGGAATCTTGAGGCATGGCTGCACAGCTTCCCGTATTGCGGGTCTATTACCCTGTAGGAGCAGATGCTCTGCGTCCATAATATATCGTCTTCAATGACAAAATAACCTCCTTCAAGCATTATATTCTCGTGATAGGTAGTTATCAAAAAGCCCTTGTACTGCTGCAATGATTCCTTTGTGTAGGGCTTGGGATACAGTTTTTTTAGCTTTAGGAACTTGTTTTGAAGTGTTATGTAATTATCCCAGTCCTCGTTTATTCTATAGGTTATTCCTGCCGTTACTGCTCTATGTATGTTGGCCCGCGTTGTTCCATCAAAGCCGAAGCCGTCAAGCTTGTAGTCATTGCTGTAGGGCTTGTCAAGATCAACGGATGTATGCCATATCTCATAGGCTTCGAACCCGTTTGGCTTTATTTCCGAGTCTTCCTTTTTGCACAGCGAATAAACTAATCTATCGCATCCCTTCTGGTCTTCAGGAATTTCTGCAAATGAAATGGAGCGTATCTTGAAACCCTTGAACCTGTTTTCCATTATTATCATTTAATCACCAGTTTTTGCGCAAGCTTCCTTGAAATGGAGCACATGGAGAAATCAAGATGCACGATCTTTCCCGAAGGAATATTATCACCTACTGTTGCATGCCTCATCTTTCTTGCAAAATTAACAAATGTTTCATAGGTCCAGAACTTGTAGAATATGTAATTCAAATATGCGTTGAATTCTGTGGAGAAATCTGGATTATTGAGCTTGCTTTTTATATTTAGAAAGCCAATGCATCTTGATTTGTTGACAACAACCATTCCGCCGCGAGGGCTTGAAAGAGGCTTATCACTTCCGAAGCTGTAAAGAGTGAAATCATGCCTTTTCTCCGGTTTCATGGCATTTTTAGCGTTGTCGCTTATGGAGAAAACAGAATCAGGAGCTTTGATTGCAGGATCGGTCATTACAATAACATCATTATTCCTCATTTTTGCAGGCTGCCTTGTATAGTAAAGTATTTCATAGCCTGCAGTTTTAGAGGCAAGCGTTACCACATAGCATATTTTTTTGGGCAGGAACACTCTTTTGCATTTGAATTCCTTGTTCAAATACTTCAATATGTGATACAACCCATTTCTTGCCTCGTAGAACATTGCGCGGTTTTTTCCCACTTGCTTATCCATGGAAATATCAAAATTATCTCCTCCAAGCGGAGAAGTTATTATTTCAAGTAATGAATACGGACAGTGATATTCCCTTATTTAAACACCTTTGCAATATTCTTATTTCTTGCTTGCATAGAGATATCCAAAAAATATTTTTTTGTTTATTTTTCTGTTGTTGTTGTAAGTAGGAGAATCGTAGTCGCAATTAAAGTTGTTTTCTCTTAGTTTTTTTACTATGTTACGATATCCCTGATGGTATTCCATTATTATCTCTTCTATATTATCAAATGTTTTGCTGCTTGCGTTTCCTATGAGAGGGTATTCGCACCCTTCGCAGTCTAGTTTGATTACCATGCGCTCTTTTATCTTCTCGTTTATGGAGTTTAGAGGCGGACATGGCTTGTTTATGATGGTTATTCTTTTCTGCAGATTGTTCTTCCTTACATTAAGTTTCGCAATTCTGGCTGCCTGCTTACTAACTTCATAGGCATATACGTGCTTTGCTCCATTCAGTGCAAAATATATGCCGCTGTCCCCAAAAGCAGCGCCCACGTCTATTACAATCCTATTCTTTACGTTTAATCTACCGTATTGCTCTTTTTCGAAAGTCTCGGCAAGGAAATATTTTATATCATTTAAATCTTTTTTATCAGATACATAAAAAGAGACTTTCTTGCTTTTGTAATTTAGTGCAATATAGTTATTCCTGTACTCTGCATTAAGTGGAATAGGTTTTAATGTAAGCTTATTCTTGATCCTGTTCAAATGTGCTGATGCATAATCAGTTACGCTCAAGTTATTCATTAATATCGCCTAGTTCAAACTAAGGAAGTTTAAAAACAAACATTAATATTAATTAGAAGGATTATTTATTAGCTTTGTCTAGATTAGATTTGCATTAGAAAAATAAGGAAAATTTATCATCGGTGCTTGATTTGAAAAAAGTATATTTAGTTGGACTGGACAGCGTGCCATTATGGATCCTGGAGAAACTGCCAGACACAAAGGAATTTGAAAACATACACAGGATAATGAAAAAAGGCAAGATAAAAGATCTTCTGACAACAATGATGCCAGTAACAAATGCAGCGTGGGGTGCAATATACACAGGATTAAGCGAATCGGAGCTGGGCATCTACGATTTTCTGATACTTAACAAAGATTACAAGCTGGATCTGGTTGAATATGACAACGTTGCATATCCACCAATCTGGGAGAGCCTGAACCTCAAATCATTGGTTATAACCCCAGCAACGTACGTAGAAGTAAGCAGGAAAAGCAATGTTGACATGATAAGCGGATTCCCATATCCCTATAACACAAATAACCAAAAATTGAAACTTCTTATGAAGAAATACAATTTCTACCAAGAGGCGGCAGTTGAAAAAGATGTAGAAAGCAGAAAGATTAGCCCAGAAGAAGCGGCAAAACTTTTTGTAGACAAAATAAGAATAAGAAGAGAGATAGCCAGTGAAATGTTATCAGAGAATGAATATGATTTTGTATTCATATGCATAACGGAAACAGATAGGATACAGCATTTTACACTTAGTAGAGATAATTACATGGATTATCAATTACCTATTTTTGCAGAAATTGATAAACTGCTTAAGTATATACTAGAAAGAATCGAGAGAGAGGATGGCACACTTTTGCTTGTATCTGATCATGGAGGCCAGGCTGTACACAAAAAATTCCTGATAAACTCGTGGCTCATACAGAACGGGTATGCAAAACTGAAAGATGAAAACAAGAATGTTGTTTTAGCAACTTCAATTACAAATAACGAAATGGTAAGAAAAATATACGACAAAATGCCCAAAGTAATAAAGAAAAAGGTAATAAGCAGTGGGATTGCAGATACCTCATTCAAGCCATTAGATCTAGACATGAAGAACACAGTTGCGTTTTCTGCAACAAGCACCGATGCAATAGTTCCCATTTGGATAAATGATTCGCGGTTTGCAGAGGGCAGCAACGCGAATCTCAAATTTAAGGAAAAACTTATGGAAGACTTGAAAAAAATTGATATGATAGAAAATGTTTTAGACGGAAAAAAATACTATGGAAATACAAACAAATTCATAGTGCCGGACATACTTCTTGAGGCAAAAGGAGGTTACAGCATAAAGACAAATGAAATTGATACCGAATTGATAAAAGAATTGAATGTAAACAGAGGGGGCGACCATACAAAATACGGAATTATAGGAGCATATCCGAACATACTGGAAAACAAGGATTATAATGTAAAGGAAGTTGCATCAATAATAAAAAAACTATACGGAAAGAAGAAGTAACTATGATGCTAAAAGAATTTAATGCAAAGTTTTAAATACTTTTTAGTATTTATAATTATATATAATTATAGCAGATGGTAGTATGGCAAAGGGAAAAAATGAAATAAAGGACAAAGTAGAACAACCAAAAGAGGACGAATTTGGCTCTGACAGAACTCAACGATGCATAGATCTTATGAAGCCTGAAATAAGGGCATTATTAAATAGTTCATTGGATGAGAAAATAAAAAAGACGGATGAAATAATTAGGGAAACATTTAAGAAATATAAAAATGCGGGCGTTGGATTCTCTGGAGGATCCGATTCATTATGCATGCTTCACCAGGTATTAAAGGTAAAGCACGATGTTCCTATTTTAATGGTAGATACTTGTTATGAATTCGAAGAAACAGCAGAATTTGTAAATAGGATAAGAGAGGACTGGGGAATAACAAGCCTTACCATTGTAAGAACATACCCGGATAGAATGGAGGAATTCAAATCCAAATTTGGATTTGGAACAACAGAATTTACTCTTGCCTTTAACAAGGCCAACAAAATAGAGCCTTTGCTTAGCGGAATCAAGCTATTAAATATGGATGCATTCATGGGAGGTATACGAGGAGTTGAGCATGAAGAAAGAGCCAAAGAAAGCATATTCTCACCAAGGCCGAATCTTAATCCACCACATATGAGAGTTCATCCGATATTATTCTGGAAAAGGGAAGACGTAAAAGAATATTTAAAAATAAACAATCTGCCGCATCACCCAATATATGACAAAGGATACACTTCATTGGGTTCCACTTTAGATACTACTCCAAATAAGAGTCCAGAGATGCATGAAAGGGCAGGAAGAGGAGTAGCCAGGGAAAGAGCAATGCAAAGGCTTAGGGAATTAGGCTACAATTAAGGTTGATGAGTTTTATACTCATCAATTTGTTTATTTTATAGAAGTAGCTACTGTACAGAATCTATTTATTCGATTGAAAAGATATTTATTAGATTATTGCACTTATCTAATTGATCCTATGGCAGATAGCTTAAAACACTATAAAAGATTCCTTACTAAATGGGACAGCATAAGGAAACTGAAGAAAGAACCAGTTACTTTGATACTCTCGCCGCACATGGACGATGTTTTCCTTTCTTTGAATTCTGCAATAGTTTCGCATAAACTCGGAACTAACATAATCGCAATAAATGTTTTTACAGCTACAGATAGTCTTGTAAAAACAAACGTGAAAAGCGACTTCAAGGCACTTGCAAATGCAAGCCTTACAAGAATGAAAGAGGAATTATCTTACTCAGATAATCTTAAAACTAAAAAGATATCTTATCTTCCACTTTTCTTGGGCTTCAAGGATGCTGCAGTTGATACTTATTACCAGTTTATATTGGCAAAGCAGTTGAAAAAGGCGAAAATAATTGGAGACAAATATGTAAAAAAACGCGCTGAAGAGTTGATGTTTGAGGAAGCAATAGGTTCAATAATGGGCCAATTAGAAAGCAATATACAATACATACTAGCGCCTATGGGAATTGGAGATCATCTCGACCATATAATGCTAAGGAATTTTGCAGAATCTCTTGCAAATGATTTCAGGATAGGATTATACGCAGATATTCCATACATAAGTGAATACAATTATAATTCGATACAAAAATTGAAAAGTGCAGTTCCAAAATCTTTCAGCACATATGATAAAATTAGTTTCAATGCAAAGGAAAAAACATCACTCTTCAAGAAAATGTATGCAAGTCAGTACGACAGCGGGATAGTAAAACAATTGAAAGACATAGAAACTGCAACTGGGGAAGTAATTTTCTGGAACAGATAAAAGGTTTATAGTATTAACTTACTTGCTTTAATCCTGTGTATTATGTATCCAAAGACACATATTTTTAGAACTCTGGATCTTACTATAAGTTCCACTGATTACATTAGTACGTCCAACTACTACATCTAAAAATGGTTCTGAAACACTAGCCAGGAACGTTTGCTTCTGTTGTTCTTCTTGAAGAACTTTCTCTCTTCTCAAATGTCTTTCAATGCCCTTTCTATTTACATAATAGATTATTCTGGTCCATGCCAATAGATCATTTTCATCGAAATCGTTTCTAATGTTTTTAATTACATTATCTAAATGCTCTTTGGCTATTACGGTGTTATGATCACTTAAATAAAGCTTCATTAAACTGATGAAACCACTTCCTCCAATCCCGAAAGGATTTTTGATATACCTTTCTACTTCTTCTGCTTCCTCTTTTGCCTTTGCAAGTAATTCTTTTGGTATTGGTTTCTTTGGCCACCACGGACCATTTTCATTGGTTAATCTTTCTTTAGGAACTTCAACCAATCCAAGATCTGTATCGAATGCATGATTTAGAAAATCTTCTCTGCCGCAGCATCCAAGCATAACTATTGTTGCAGCTTCTATTGTTAATTGATCAAAAACATCATCCAATCTTCTAGTTTCCTTTATTCCTGGATCTCTATAAACACCACGTGCCATTGTATTGTGTTGGCCAAACCATCCGCCAGTATCGTAATGAGTGTATCCTGGTGGTGCTTTCAGTATTTCTCTTGTGGAAAGGCTTTTGCCTTGCATGCCTCCATAGTAAAGTATATCTCTTGGTGCAGTTGGAGAACCTAGAAGCTGCCTTCTGTCAGTATCATATGCAACTGCAAATGAGTAAAACTTGTTTATAGCACCTATATTCTTAAGTCCTGTACCTATTACAGTAGATACGAATTCCCTTAACTCTTCAGGAACTTCAGCAGAATTTGTCAATTTCTTTAATATTTTTCTAGAAGCATTAAAGCTAAGTTCATCGTGATGTAAACTTGAGGCTAAATCTATCTGTTGAGTTGTAAGCATCTTTTCAGTATGCCTTCCAAGGTCATGAAGAAGTGTTATTACAGCAGTGGTAAATATAGTTGCGTTGTCGGTATCTATTCCTCTAGCCTTGTCATCCAGTAAGCAAAGCATCGATTCTGAAAGATGGAATATGTCGTGGCTCTCTGATAGTATTTGAGGTTCATTTATTTGCATTGCTTTTACTGCATCACTTATGAATTTTGCCGCGATAATTTGATTATCCTTTTCATCAAACCATAGGTTGAATTTGTCAAACGCAGCGGCAAGAGATTTATCATCCAAATCTGGATGTCTTTCTAATACTGCATTGAATCTTTCATGGTACTCATTTGCCCTTAGTATTAGATTTTGACCGTGAAACGGAGATTTGACGCTTGTCCTTAGTATAGCATTTAGCGTTGCTGGATTAACACTCGTTAATCTTTGCGTTCCACTCACTTTATCACATTATAATAACAACATATGAAATATAAATACGTTTTCATTTGTCGTTCGGAGTTAGCATTTTTGCCATTTTAGGTATTATAACTTCGTCTCCAAATTTCTCTTTCGTAAGAACTGATATCTTTTTCTTAAGTTTAATATAATCATTTTTGCTGGCTTTCCATATTTTGTAATATTTGAGTATTGCATTCGCAAAATCATCTGTATTGAAAGGCTTTATCAAAGAACCTTCCACGTTATCTGTAATTATTCCTTTGTAGCCTTTTCCATCAAATACAACTATTGGTAATCCAAGCGCCTGACCTTCAAGGAAAACCAATGGGAAATATCTAAGTTCTTCTCCTCTTGCAGTAAATGCCAATAGATTTGCATCCTTGTAGCCTTCCTTTACTTTAGCATAGGGCACAAATCCTGGCCATTCAACATTTTTGCCATGCCTAGACACGAGTGCTTTTATAAGAGGTTCTCCGTCCTCGCCTCCGCCATACACCCTAAATTTAATCGAGGTTTCTTTTGCCAAAACTTTTTCAACTACGTCGCAGAAAAGATCTACACCCTTTTGATACTTATCAAGTCTTCCAACCCATAAAACAGTAAATTCGTTTTTATTGAATGGTAATTTGTTGTTTTTGAATTCTGCAAATCCAGGTACAAGATATGGTTTTGCGTTTGGAATGTTATCCTTTACTAATTGTGCGTCATATGAATTAAGAGCATGATAGTACTTTATTTTGTTTAGAATTCTTCTGTATGCCCATTTTTGCATGTTTGATTTAAATCCTTGACTCTTGTCGAAAAAGCTTGAGAAAAGATAATTTTGTATTGCAAACACATACTTTGTATTGAACTTGTTTGAATAGTTTACAGCATGATTTAGAATAAGTGGATTTTGGCTTATCCCATATATTGAATCTGCCTCTTTTACTGCTTCTCTAAGTTCATTCAAACCTTCTGAAGTGGGTATCATGAACAAGAATTCCTCGTTACCGTAAGTTTTCATCCTAAAACTTCTGCACTTTACATCAACAATGTCTTTTGGACTTATACTGTACTGTTTTAGGAGTTTAGATTTTTCTGTTCTTATAAGATCTTTTTTTGATATGGGATTTAGTATTTTAACATCAAATTTGTATCCAAGTTTATGATATAGGTCAAATGCTAGGTGCTCTCCTCCTCCGAAAGTTGCCAATGTGTTTGGTATTATCAGCAGATTTGATTTTTTAGATACCATATTAAGCACATGATTGATAGAATATTTAGATATTGATTTATCTCATTTATTGCCAATCAAGAGATTGTAGACAGTTCTTATATATAACTTTCTAGGACAATTATATAAAGTGAATAATAAGTATGTTTGGTGAATTTGATGAAAATATTAATAACTGGCGGGGCGGGTTTTATAGGGAGCCATATTTGTGAAAAATATGTAAAAGAAGGACATACTGTTTTATGTTTAGATCACTTTGAGAGTGGGAACATAAGCAATATAAGAAGTTTGTTGCATCTTAAAAACTTCAAACTTATAACAGGAGACGTAAGGAACTTAGAAACTGTAGAAAAAGCAACAAATGGTGTTGATGTGGTATTCCATTTGGCTGCCCAAATTCATGTAGATAGATCAATAATAGAGCCAAAATTGACATACGATACAAATGTTATGGGGACCTTGAATGTACTTGAAGCAGCAAGAATGCTTGATGTAAAAAAGGTAATATATGCTTCTTCTAGTGAGGTTTACGGTTCTGCACAAACAGTTCCGATTAAAGAGGACCATCCACTTGATGCACCTCATATATATGGTGCAAGTAAAACAGCTGCTGATAGAATGTGCCTTGCTTACATAGATACGTATGGTATGGATGTAGCAATAGTTCGAAACTTCAACATATTTGGACCAAGACAAAGAGACACTGGTTATGGAGGAGTTATCTCAATATTCGCAAAAAGAGTAATGAACAATGAACCTCCGATAATATATGGTGATGGAAAACAAACAAGGGATTATACCTACGTTCAAGATACGGTTGCTGCATATGACTGCATATTCAAATATTCGAAACCAATCCCGAAACCAATAAACTTCGGAACAGGAAAAGAAGTATCAATTATGGAAGTTGCGAATAAAATAATAAAATATGCTGGTAAGGAGAAAACACTAAAACCAGTATTTGTAGACAAAAGACCCGGAGAAGTTGACAGGCTAATAGCAGATGCCTCATATGCTAAAAAACTGCTTGGATGGGAGCCCAAATACAGCTTTGACAAAGGGCTTGAGTCGCTTATGAACTGGTACAAGAATTATAGATTTGAGCAATGGACAAAGGCGGGTTGATCAAATGCCAAATAGTAAACAGAATTATTTGCCTTTTGCAAGGCCTTACATAGAAAAAGAAGAAATAGATGGAGTTGTAGATTCGCTGAAAAGCGGATGGATTACCATGGGTCCAAAAACCCATCAGTTTGAGGAACTTATTGCAAAGTATGTTGGCTCAAAGCATGTTGTTTGCGTGAATTCCGCAACTGCTGCAATGCATTTATGCTTGATCGCATTAGGGATAGGAAAAGGTGATGAGGTAATAATTCCATCCTATACTTTTGCAGCTACTGGTGAAGTAGTAATAAATGTTGGAGCAAAACCAGTTCTTGTTGATGTTCAGAAAGATACATTCTGTATAGACCCTAAAAAAATCGAACAAGCGATTACAAAAAGGACAAAGGCAATAATTCCTGTTCATTTTGGCGGCCAATCCTGCGACATTGATGAGATAACCAAAATTGCAAAAAAACATAAGCTCATTGTAATAGAAGACGCTGCACATGCCATTGGAACATCTTACAAAAGGAAAAAGATAGGAACATTCAGCAAAGCCACATGCTTCAGCTTCTACGCTACAAAGAACATAACAACAGGAGAGGGAGGCGCAGTTGCAACATCCGATAAGAAATTAGCCAACAAGTTAAAAGTACTAAGACTTCATGGAATAAGCAAAGATGCGTGGAAAAGATATACCAAAAGCGGCAGCTGGTATTACGAAATAGAGGAATCAGGATGGAAGTACAATCCTACTGATTTGGAAGCAGCGCTAGGAATAGCTCAAATGGGTAAAATTGACAAACTTATGAATCTAAGAAAAAAATATGCCAAAATGTACGATAAGGAATTCAGCAAAATCAAAGGGCTTCGAATACCTACAAGAAAATCAGACAGAGACAATGCCTACCATCTTTACCCGCTTATTTTGGAAAATTACGATAGATCAAAATTCATAGACGAGATGAGCGAACGAGGTATAGGATGCAGCGTGCACTTCATACCTTTGCATATGCATCCATTCTACAAAAGAACTTTTGGATTCAAACCAAATGATCTTCCAGTTACAAAATGGCTTTACGAGCATGAAGTATCATTGCCGCTTTTCCCAAAAATGAGCGAATCTGATGTAAACAGAGTAATAAAGGCAGTTAAAGAAATCTTAAATGAGTGATTTTACATACTGCACTGATTTCAGTATTGGGGAATAGTCTTTTATGTAAAACTTTTTTTCAATTATTTCTCCACCGAAGCCTAGTTTGAATTTCGCTATGCTGGATCCAAATTCGGATTTACCATTCCCTATTGAAGAGAAACTGAATTGCCTGTAGTTTTTGTCTTTTGCGTATTCTATCGCTTTGTAGTGAAGATATCTTGATGAATAACTGAGATATTGGCGGTTTATTTCGCTGTTTGGCTCCATAGAGCAGCTAAATAGCAACCATATCAGATCATCTTCAACAAGATAGTAGTGCGCAGATATTAGCTTTCCTTTGTAATGTGCAGTGAACAGGAAATGTTTCTGCATTTCAAGGTTTTCTTTTGTCATTTTGGGCAATTTCAGTTTTTTCCTTTTTATGAATTGGTTGAATAATTTGAGAAATTCATCATAATCTGAGTTTACTTTGAATTGGATCCCCTCCTTTTCTGCACGCCTTATCTCATTTCTTGTAGTGTCGTTGAAACCCTTTCGTATTTTCTCAATGGGTTGGGTTAGGTCGATTATGTTTGCATATGAGGTATATTTTTTGAATCCTGCAAATTCTCCGTCCTTTTTACAGCAGTAGAACATTGTTCTGTCAAAGCCTTTGGTATCTACCGGCTGTTGTGCAAACCAGATTTGGCAAATTTTAAAACCATATATTCTGTTTTTTATAGCAAACATCAAATCAGCACATTAAGAGAAATAATCCAATATATCTTGATGCACATCATAAATAGAAGCTTTTCCTTTAATCAGAGAAACATTTCTTTTGCCTATCCAGCCGAATATCCCGTTAATTGAGTGATCGCCGCTTCTATACGGTTCTGGCTTCATGAATATTCCTTGAGTTGAAAGGTACGAGAAATCAACAAGATAATTGTCCCTGAGCTGGAAGAGTATATCTGGTGCTATGAATTTGCTTGCCCCTTCATAATATTTACTGCCGTCAATTATGTCTATAATTAATTTGTTCTTGTTAGGATCTTTTATCATGCTTAATTTGTTCATTAGTTCTTTCTTGAGAAGTTTTGTCTCTTTTTTGTTTGTTCCCGGATTTGCAAATCTATCGTCGTTGATCCAGATCATTCCGCAAGGACCATACGAAACAGCGGCAAATGCCTTTGTTTTCTGCATTTCGAAATCGCTTTCCTGTATCTTTATGTGATTAGCATCTTGCGACTCTTCCAAACTCTCGTCTATCATTTTTTCAGCTGCCTTTTTCAGGAAAGATGGCATATTGTTGTATATTGCCCTACGTATTTTGAGTTTCATTACTTTCTCGCTCACATATTTTTTGGCTGATGTTAGAGAACTTTTTCCTGATTTTTTACCATCAGGTTTTACCATTGCGTAATTATTATCTATCAACCACGTATTAACAAGGAATTTGTTTTTTATTGGTTGGGCACCATGGTCCGAAAGGATCATTATGCTTGAATTTTCCTCATCTTTTGAGTATTCAATTACCCACTCTATGAAATTCGAAACAGATTTGTAAATAGGAGCAGTATACTTTTCCCAATCCTTTCTATTGAGCGCGTAGTGCGCTATCCTATCCGTTTCTGTGAAGCACACGAATACCAAATCATAATCTTTCCTTTTTATGAGATATTTTGCATATTCTGATCTTGATTCTATGCTTTTTACATAGAGTTCTGTTCCTTCTGCCAAGGGAAGCGTTTTCTTGTCCAGATCTACACCAATATCCGGTTCACCATCAAATCCGAACCTTTTTGCTATTTCCTCTAATTCCTTTGAGGAATATTTTGGCGGCAGCGGCCATCCGGTTATTAAATCAACATTCTTTGAATTGCTTCTCTGCAATACTATTGGCGGAGTTATAACAAGGCTTTTCTTTCCTTTTTTTGCCAATACCTCCCAGAATGGATTATGCTCTTCTGTGTCATAATACAAAAGCTGTCTTGTATAATTCTTGTCTATGTGAAGGAAATCCATCATCTGGTGCTCATTTGGTTTTTTTCCGGTATATATGCTGGGCCATGCTGCTGATGTAACAGGAGGTATTGTCGATTTCATTTCCTTAACAGCATTGGCTTTCATGAAATATTCGAAGCCCTTCATGTTGTATTTTTTGTAGAGTTTTGAGATTATCCAGAGCGGCGCCGAGTCTATTCCGATTATATAAATTTTTTTCCTGGATTTTATTTAAGCACCAATGAATAGCATTTAGCTATAATCTTCTGGCATTTATAAAGCCAATGACCATGAAGCTGCTTGTTACGAAGTTGTATTTCTTCAATGGTTTTGTGTATTCAACTTTGAATCCTGCTTCCTTTAGTCTTTCCAGAAGATTGGCATATCCGTAATGGTATTCTATCTGTATATACGAGAATCTTCTGAGTATGTTCGAATCTGTTTTTAGTATTATGTCGTATTCGCAGCCTTCGCAGTCTACTTTCAGCGATCCGTTTCTTATATCGTATTTCTTTACTATTTCGTTAAGGCTCATTATATTTATCCCTTTTGTGCTTTTTCCTTTTGATTGAACTCTGTTGAAATTAGTATCAGACTCATTCAACTGCGCTTTGCTTGTCTCGCTGCCGCATCCGGCATTTATCAGAGTTATTTTCTTGTTTAGCTTGTTTGTCTGTATGTTCTTCAAACCTATATTGTAGAAATACGGATATGGTTCTAGTGCGTAAACGTGCCTTGCACCGTTCATTGCATAG
>JBEKES010000003.1:0-38447 GCA_050013715.1 Candidatus Micrarchaeaceae archaeon | reverse complement strand
AAAACTTATTGCATTGGGAATTGTATCTAATACTCCAGCAGCTCCAAACGGACTTACGAAGTATTTGGTAATAAACATCACTTCAACTAACTTGACAAATGCAACAACATTGAATGTAGTTGAAAAATTCCAATGCAGTCTTACAAATGTAGAGCCATATATACTTGAAAACGGAATATGGAAGGCAATAACACCATATTCAATAAATGCAAAGGCATGCACGGTGTCGTTCTCGATACCTGCAGATCCCATTGTTGCACTTATGGTTCCTTCACAACCACAACAGCAGAAGCCAGCAGCCAGCACAACAATTGCACCTGTAATAATAGAATCAAGCAGCTCAAAGAAAGCAAGCAGTTACAATAATTATTTGATACCTGTTGCTGCAGTAGTCATAATAGCTGCACTAATAGGGATAGGATTATACGGAAGAAAGGGCAACAATAAGAACAAGGCTGTTGTTAAGAAAATACTTGCAAGAAGAAGCCAGCAAAGCAAGAAAGGAACAGGCTGGCCGAAATTATAGATAATATTAAAGCGTGATTGAATGAAAAGTTTACCGGCAATATTAGTATTGCTATTCGCGTTCGCAATAGCTTTGGGAGTGGCACACGCATCTGCATCAGTGCAATGCAATAATGTATTACAGCAATGCGTAGGTCCGACAGTTCCTATTCTTCCTACTACTGTAAATATAAGTACAGCAGGAAATCAAGGATGTGGAGGATTAGCAACTTGTTTACCGTGCATTGGATGTTCTGTCAGCGCAACAGTTAATACAACATTGCAGCAGGGTTGTGGAGGCTTAGCAACATGTGTACCATGCATTGGATGCACAGGCACAGTTGGACCAACAGCAGTAGGCCCTAACATATGCACAGGAAACCCATCATTGTCATTAAATCCTAATCCAACAGGACCAAATTCAACTGTTGATGCAATTGTATCTGGATTAGAGAATTGCAACGGTTATATAGTTACAATAAAAGACTATCAAGGTTGTTCAGGAACTACAATAGGATGGTTTGTAAGTGGCCCAAATGGAGGTAATGTATACTTCCAAAGCCCAGGTTCTCAAGATAGCCCATATGGCTATTATGCATGCATAGATGGCATGAACAGCAGCAAGGCAATACTGATAGTTTTACCACTATCTAATACAAATTCGACAGTAGGACCTTGCGTGGCGTGCAACAACACAAGCAATTCAACAACAATTCCTCCTTGCACACTTTGCAACAACACAAGCAACTCAACAAGTAATTCAACAGTAAATACAACAATAACTACATTGGATAATACAACAGGAGGTTATGGAGGATCAGGTAATTCTGGAGGCGTTCCTGTATCAGGTTCTGGAGGAGGAGTACCTTGCTACCAATGCGAAATGGTTTATAACCAGCAATTCGGAAATATTGGTACACCAGTTACATCCTTTGCGCCTTTTGGCCAACAGGGAAGTGCAACTGTAGTTACATCACCAACACCACAAGTCAATACAACAGAAATGATGTGGTATGTACCAAATGACGGAATATACATAATGTACACAAACGGAAAAGTAGTAGATACACATTCGTCTGACTTCGCAAAATATGGGTAAATAGATATTTACCCTTTTCTTTTTCCAATCTAGCAGCACATTTATATTCTTTTCATTCTTATAGAGTATATGTGCTGTAATTCTGGCATTTAAAGGTTTGATTTATTGAAAGCATTATTGATAAAATTTATTTTAATAATTTTAATTCTTATACCAGTTTCGATTCTATCTTATGCCCAACCAGTAAAGGGAGGCAACTGGGCAAATCTAATGTTCAATTACAATGATACGCGATACCAGGCAAATTCTACAATTAATTCTTCCAATATAGCAAATATAACGGAAATATGGCATATCACTTCTGGAACAGTTACTTCAACTCCAATAGTAGTAAATGGAAGTGTCTATTTTGATGATTGGAATGGAGGAGTATATTCCGCGAACATCTTAACAGGATCAACAGCATATCCGAACTGGCACGTTAACCTTGGAGGCAATTCAATATCTGGAACTCCTGCAGTTGCAAATGGAAGGGTATATGTTGCCCTAGGTCCAGATGATCCGCAGCAACCAACAGTATATGCATTATCCCAAGCTAATGGTGATGTACTCTGGGAAACACATCTCCCAACAAGTTCAAATGAACTATACGCTTCTCCGATAGTTTTAAAAGGAATTTTATATGTCGGAGTTGCAGGAGACCTTCATGATCAGGAGATAAACGGCAATTCGATAGGCGCAATATATGCGCTCAATACAACTAATGGCAACATAGTCTGGGCAGTAAATACAATGATCGGCAATGAAGGTGGAGCTGGAGTATGGGGCTCAGTTGCAATAGATCCTATTCTTAATTCAATTTATTTCGGAACTTCGAATCCTTATATTGCAGGTACAAACTCTCTTTACGGTTATTCCATAATGTCTTTAAACGCAACGAACGGCAACATAAACTGGTATAACCAAATCTACAAGAATCCAGATGAGGACAGGATGTCAGGGGATTATGATTTTGGCTCAAGTGCAAATCTTTTTTCTGTTGAGATAAACGGAGTTATCTACAATGCCATAGGTCTAGGAAATAAAAATGGCTGGTACTATGTTTTAAACAGAGTAAATGGCGAAAACCTTGAAAACATTTCGGTAAGCAATCCTGGTACGCCAGATGGCATAAGAGGAATTGGAGGGTTTGTTTACCTTTCAGGTAATTCATTCAATCCTGAAATATTCGTTGATTCTTCATATGAGAATGTCTCTGAACCCAACATGGCAGGAGTAACAGAGGCGTTTTATCCATCAAATAGTACCATCGCATGGAGATTCTACACTCCAGGAGAATTGACAGGCTCTGTTTCAATAATTCCTGGTGCTGTGCTTTTCGGTGATAGCCTAAGCAATTTCTATGCGCTTAATACTTCAAATGGAAACATTATATTACATAAAAACTTCAACAGCTCAATATTAGCTGGCATAACACCTGCATCTAAATTCATCTTTGTGCCGCTTGCTGGAGTTCAGCTTGATGTTCCTCAGGGAATTGATGCCTTCGCGATCAAGACAAATGCAACTCAAATAAATAATACTTCAACAAGCACCATACCAGCAACAACTACCATACCGCAAAACACAAATTCCATTTTATCATATATATCACTTACGGCAAGCAACACGGTACTTGATGCTGGCCAGATTGAAACATTGACTGTTAGAACGGCAAACAGTACAACTCCTAATCTTACAGTACAAATTGATGTTGGCCATTCCTTCTATTCATTTTACTTTGTAAATGGACAAACCGGTCTTCCTTCTGCACCTATCTATGGAATCAATGGCAAGCTTTGCAGCAATATCGAAGAATTAATCATTGCAACATGCACATTCAAGGAAGCAATAGGTAACTTTTCCTATGGAGTTGGAGCTCAAAGCAGCTCGAGAAGCGTTAACTCTACTCCCATAAAAGTGAATGTCTATGGAGATTACAACAATACAAATGGGAATGTGCCAATAGTTACAATAACACCAAGCAGCAATTCACTAACATTAAATAGAACTGAAACATTTACAATTGCAGTTACTGGAGGAATAGGTCCATTTAATGTGCAAATCTACAATGTAAGCAACAAGTCTAATTTCCTTGTAGGAAGCGTATTTTTAAATTCGTCCAACAATTACTCCAATACCATTCAATTTAAGATAATAAACATGACAGGCACCTATGCATTTAGAGCAACTGCAACAGACACAGGAACTAATCTGCCCTTCCAATTCAATTCAACAAAGAATTTGATAAGCATAACTACCCAAGCAAGCACCGGAAACATAAAAAGCATAGTTCCAAATACAATATCAATTACTGATGAAATTTTAATTGCGATAATAATACTGCTTATAATAATAATCGCACTTATGGCAAAACGCAATTCTGTTATAATTAAACAAGCAAAGCAAAAGAAATGAACAATATACATTTAGTGTTTTTCTTTCTCGAATCTGAAACTTTTCAGTATTACTTCCTGTTCTTGTCCATTGATAGGAGAGTCTCCCTTTACTAACCATAAATTAAGGTGAACTTTCTCATTATCAGTTTTAGGAATGTAATCCAAAGGATATTTCCATTGTTTTGTATTATCGCTGCTCTTTGTCTGGAAGCTAATCTCGGAATCTGACCAGAAGAACTGGTTTACTGAAGAGGCATTTTGATCTATGTAGAATTCATGATGATATGGATTGTTGTGCTCCTTTGTTGCTGTTGTTTGCTGAACCACAAAAACCATGTTAGGAGAACCAGGTATTCCCCATCTGCTAAATTCGATGTCTATTTCCTGCTCATCATTCTGATATACGAACATGCCAAGCACAACATTATCTGCTAATTTGGCAGCTGATTCTATTTCGAAGATGTACTTCCCGTAGCCGAATGTTTCTGTGCCGTATATTTCAGAGCAATACCATCTTCCGTTTTTGCTTATTATTTTTAAGTGCAGATTCCCAGAATCATCGAGATATACGTTTTCCTTGTCATCTGCCCATTTGTTCGGGCCTGGGCCCTCATAGCCAGTTTTTATAATCCACGTATGCCCTGACCAGTTGATTCTCCTTTCCATCTTTTCAACTTTTTTAGATTGCATTGTTAGTCGGATTCAGCATCTACCAATGTAGTATAGGATTCTTTCCTATTGTCAAGTATTGCCCTTACGATTTTGACCTGCAATGCATCCATCATAAGAACAGCATTAACCAGGCTAAGGAGGTTTACTGCATTGTCATTTCTGTATCTTTCTATAACTTTATCCGTTAGTTTACTTGTATAATCCTTATTGCCGCATTTAGTTCCCCATCTTATTGCCCTCATATGGCCTAATTCGAAGCCAACGATTCTGGATAATATTCCTTTATTTTCGCATGAATCACCATATTCCTCGTATCTTTTTGCAGCTCTTAGCACTATTGCCTTTGCAAGCTTCTCGTCTCCAACTTCAAGTGCTACTGTAACAGCTTTTGATACAAGCATAGCCGCTCTATTTAGGAAAACTTTGCTTTGCAAGAATATGGCGCGCTGCTCGTAATCATTTATGTTCTTCATGCCTATTCTGGTTATTGTTTCAGGATCTCCGGAAACCTTCGACCATTCAAATGCAACTTCTAGCTTTTTCTCTTTTTCGAATCTTTCTGCAACTTTGATTTTTAGCTTAGTAGCAAATAAGCGGTCGCCGTATTTTACTGCGAGTGCTATTGCATTCTTGTATTCTATTTCTGCTTGGCTCTGGAATGCGAATTTGGTAAGTCCTCCAGGAAGCTGCGGAATATATGCAACTGTGCTTGCCTTCTCGGCACGGTCAACAAAGTCCTGTATTCTCAATGCTTGCTCAGCAGGAACTATTGATCTAAAAAGTTCTTGAGATCTTGGATGCTCCATTCTTTTTTTGATAGAGGTTCTTTGAAGAGTTGCAGTGCTAATGCTGGTTTGCTGGTACCTTGGCTGCTGCCAAAGCTTTCTTCGTGCTTCTACTTTTGCAGAATTTGCTTGGCTTTCCTGTCGTGCCAGTGTTTTATACCTAGTCGTGGTGTTCTTGTTTTGGCTGGTCGTGGCCATACAATCACGATTTAAGTATATATGCATCTGTATAAAAAGCTTTATAGCATTGGATATTTGTGGCAGTAAGGGAAATTAGCAATTACTTTTGTAGCATGTGAGTTTGCTTTAATTATTACTACGGCGACAGACTAAGATCAGGTGTATACATTATCTGCGAGCGCACTGTTGCGAATCCTATAAGCATTATGCCGAATAGCGACCCTGATAATATCATCCATGTATAGTTTGTACTGGATGTTCCTGTCCCCTGCGGTGCAGCCACACTTGTTTGTGGGATTGTGCTTGAGCTTAAACTTCCAGACACACCAGCGCTTGCAATTGTTGTGCTTGAGTTATTTGCTGGAGAAGTCAATTTTGTAGAGTTGGTTGGAGCATTAACCACCAATCCAGATGAATTTGTAGGATTGTATTCTGCACTTTGTATACTTTGATTAGTTGAATTGAGAATTTGTTTTACAGGATTGTTGTTTATGGGACAAGCCTTCAATGTAACGCTGTGCAGTATAGGCAAGTAAGATACATTAACCAATTCCATGTCTGTTGATCCGCTCACTTGAACTGATGTGTTTAAGTTTAACACGTATGTAACACCATTGACTATGACGCTTGTGTAATTAGAACCTACATAATTGTCCACAACATTCGTGAATGTTTCGTTGGCAACAGTAAAGCTGAAGCTGTTTGGCACTGCGACATTGCTTATTACTGCGCAGTTGTTCACGTAATTCACTACAGGTAACGATGATCCTCCTGATCCACCGCCGCCTCCTCCGCCACCTCCGGATCCGCCTCCGTTTCCTCCACCGCCGCCTCCGCCGCCGTTATTTATTGTGGTTGTGGGTGTTGATGTTGTAGTTGCAGTTGTCGATACTGTTGTGCTTGCAGTTGAACTAGTTGTATGCGACGTGGAAGTTGAGCTTGATGTACTTGAGGTGCTTGCAGTTGAGCTGGTTGTATGCTGTGTTGTTGTGCGCGATGTAGATGCAGATGTGGAAGTAGAGCTAGATGTAGACGATGATGTGGATGATGAGGTAGATGATGAAGTCGTATTTGTCAAGGTTGAAGATGTCGTATTTAACGAAGTTGAGCTTGAAGAGGTAGATGTAGAGCTAGAAGTCGTAGAAGTTGTTGAGCTTGTGGTTGATGAAGTTGTAGTATTTGTAAAGCTCTTGACATAGTTTACAAGAGAGGTAAGCGTACTATTGCAGCTGTTCGTGTCGCACAATTCCTGTAGTATTACGCCGTCTATGCCAGGTATTTGCGATAAAGAGCTTATGTCGCTTTCCAATAGGGACTTGCTCCCTGCAGCAGTGTCCAATTGCACAAACACTATTAGATTCGGGTTTTCGCCCTTTGCAACGGATAATAATTCAGTAACATTCTGCGCCAATGCGCTTGGATTGCCGCTAAGGAACTGCTCCTGCAGGTCAAGGAAATCCACGCAGGTCCAGTTCACTTCATTGAATTGGCCCCAGCCAGGAACATCTATTTCTGGAGTGAATGCAAACTTGTATCCAGCATTGTGAACGTAGTTGCATGCCATTTGGGTATAATTGGCCTGGTTTATCTGCTCGTTTATGGGCGTAAGCGCCCAGTCCTCGGAATCATAGCCCATGTAGTCATTGGGCGAGAAATTGTATGCCTGCGCAAAGGGAACATCGTTTGTATATAAGCTATAGGTAGTGTTGGTAAGCTCGGAGTAGTTGTTTGCAAGTATTAATCTGCTAAATGCTTCTGGAGCATGCCAATAGTCAAGATAGGCCCTAGGTACTGGAGAGTATGCATCATCAATCAAAGTATCGTTTGAGGTTGCATTGGCGTAATAGGTCTTGAATTTAGGAAGCAGTGTGCTCGTATTGGTATATATTGAGAATCCAAGCGGATGAGCATCTGCAGTGCTTAGCAATCTTATGACAGAGACAACGCTAACCAGAACAAGCACTATGAAAATAGCCCTTGTCCGGTAGTTTCCTCTCCTGCCGATGTTTAGCATATTCGTAAAGCTGGTCGTAATTACATAACAATAGATTGCTTCTTAAATATGCGATTAATATGCAAGAATAGCGGAATAGCGGAAGTTTTTTGAGAAAAACAATGCATTTTGGCTGTTTTATCGCCTATGGAGAATGGTATTTTCTTGCCATTTGCTCAAGCCTGAACATCCTATACTTCCTGCCTATGTGATTGCTAACTTTGTTGATTTTTTTCTTCTTGAAAAGCCATTTGTTGAAGAATTTGGCAGTATCGTATATTCCAGACAATGGAGTATAGCTTATGATGACGTTCTTAACATCATTCAAAACCTCCCTGTGCTCGTATTTAATATTGAATTTGATTTTTCTTGTTTTCCTCATCTAAACACCCCTTAACTGTCGTATTTCCAAATGGAAATACAAATACTACATCACAACCAAAAGACTTAAAAAGAGTTTAACACAGTTCATTAGCGGTAGTTTTGTACTATAGCCTATTGGCGCTGTTGAGTTCGTCTGGTGTGTTTATGCCGAACCATCTGTCAAGCTTTTTCAGCTTGAATTTTATGCCATGGAAAGAGAGTATTTCAGGTGCATCGGTAAGTAATATCTCCTTTTTCGCTATGGCCTTTATCTCATCGTAGTAATCAAAGAACTCTTTTGGCATTATGAATACTCCAGTATTTATGATTCCTCTGCCGGATAATTGCTTCTCTATTATGCCATCAACAATCCCGTTGTTTACAACCAATGCGCCGTATCCAGTAACATCTTCAACTTCGAATCCGAAAACAGCAGGTTCTTTTGCATCAGATAATTCTTTGATGTTGTATTCCGTAAGGTCATCGCCCATCATTACAAGGAAAAGTTCGTCTTTTACGAAATCCTTTGCTGCATATAATGCGTTCCCAGTCCCCAATGGTTCATCCTGATAGCAATAGTTTATTTCATAATGCTTTAGTTTTTCCCTGAAAATATGCTCGTCATTCTTATTTATCACAGTACATATCTCGATATTATTTTCAACAAGCCCATTTATCTTGTGCTCTATCATGGGCTTTCCTTTTAAATCAAGCAGCGGTTTTGGTATTGTCTTTAGTTTATGGTCTGTGCTGTTTTCATTCATTCTTTTGCCTTTTCCTGCAGCGAGTATAACAGCCTGTTTTATCATTTTATCCACTATAGTATTCTAGCTCTCCAGATATTTATGTTTTCTTATCAAGAGAATTAGCTATTGGTTTGTCTTGTTTTGATTTTGCTTTTGAGCCTGTTTCTGATCCTGCTTTTTAGTGCCATTCTCTTCCTTATCTTTGCCCTTCTTTCCTTTGGATAATAGGTAGTAAGCAGCTATTAGTATTATGATAAGTATTATTATCCCACTCACATCCAATTCGGAGCTTGATATGGTTAATCCAGATTGCGGTATTGTTGTTGATACTGAGCTGGCTATGGTGGTTGGCAATGTTGTTACTGAAGTTGAATTTATTGTAGGAACTCCCTGCTGATTCTGGAATAAGCCCACAACAGCAAGCTTTTGAGGTATATTGGTGCTTTCGCTGCATCCTGTTGCATTTACCGTAAATGCATTTATTGGAATCCATGCTCCATTGGCCCCAAGCTCGTATAGTGCAAGCTCTCCGGGAGACAGGAAGCAGTGGTACTTGATTGTCAATGATTCGGTTATGTTAACATTGCTGGATGTATTTAAGCTGAGAACAAGAATAGGGTTGTAGTTTTGAGGAGCTGTTGTTGAGTTGGTTATGTTAGTTACAACAAGGTTTACAGAACCCAGAGCATATGAGGTGATATTTATTGATGCGCCAGTATTTGATATATTAAAGATTAATGGCACATATTTAGTTAGATTATAGGTAGAATTCAGTATCGGTGGTATTGGCTGAGTTACAGGATAGAAATATATGTTTACGGTTTGCGGGTTCGCAAGATATGCGGAATCGGTCAATTTAGCATAGAAGGTAGTTCTTCCTACTTTTCTAACAGGGAACGGCTTGTTAAGCGTCAAGGAGTATATGGATCCATTCAAACCTATTGCAGCTGTGCTTGGAGAGAGTATGTGCGCAACATATAATTTGAATATTGATCCGTTCATTGTTATGATGAACTGCTTTATGAGCGTAATATTGGATACATTATAACCGATGCCTTCTGGAGTTATTACTATGGTCGAAGCATTATTGCTGGAAGTGAAGCTGGGATTCCTTATGCTGGATAACACGCCCTTGCCTGAGGAATTGACTATGGCAACGGCAAGTATTGCTACCAGTACAACTGCAAGTATAAGCTTAACGTAGTTGTCCATCGTAGAATGTTGGATGGAAATTTATTTAAATACAGCTGTGTTTGGCTATTTGGCTAGGTTTTATGTTTTTACTAAGATCGCAAAACGCTATCGATTGGAATTGGTCCTTCTGCCTCTTTGGTTATGCAAGCAACCCAGCATCGAGACTCAATAGAAGTTGCAGTAATTTCAAGTCTGTATTCATGATTCTGGTAGTTTGCAGATACGATCACAGGTAAATTACCAGGATAAATTCGTGGCACCCTTTGATGTGCTGGTTCTTGATGATCAGGTTCTACAGTTTGAACTGCATTTCCAGCTCCTATAAATAATACAAAAGAGCTTGGATCTGCGCTTGCTTCTGGTCCTTTAAGACCTATTTCTGCAGCTTGAACTGGTTCATATTTTAACATCTCAAAAAGATCAGGGTTTGCATTTACTTCTTTAGTAATTAGTGACACAGGTGCCCTTTCTAATCCGAGTTCTTCGACTCTTCTGTCACCATCTGAGCGTTCCAATCGTTCTGGAATTAGAGTAATAGTGCCATATTGGATTAACTTTGTATTTTGTCCATGATGTAGTAATCTAGCTTTTTGCTCCATTTTATCACATTTTTATTATGGATTTCTTAATATAATAACTTTTCTATGGAAATTTTCCGTCGATTTGACGTCGAGGATGCGATTGCCGGGATTTGAACCCGGGTTGCAGACTTGGCAAGCCTGCGTCCTACCAGGCTAGACTACAATCGCATGTTTATCTTATCTAGATTAGATTTGGTTAATTAATACCTTTTGCTAATTCCTAAAAAATTAGGAATATATGTGGTCATTGCTGCCAGTGATGGTTCTGCTGAGTATTATTGTATTGACAGCATAAATGGAGTCAGAACTACCTGTAAGATCAAGGGTTATGGTGGCATTGCCTATGTATACAACATCTGAGCTTCCAGTGAGAGTTGTTGCCATGACCGAATTAGTAACTGAATTAAGTATTATGTTGCTTGTGCTTCCGGTTATTGTCAATGTATTAAGATGCAGTACCTTGAAGCTTTGAACCTGATTCCCGCTACCCGTAAGTGTCATTGAGCTTCCATTCAATATGCCGTTGAGTATGTTGTCAGAGCTTCCTGTTATCTGCTCGCTTGTAAGTACAGTATTATGAAGCGTTAGTCTGCTTGAACTTCCGGTCAATGTCAACTGTATTGATCCGTTGTACACGTTTACCAGATTAGAACTGCCGGTAACTATCAGTTGAATGGCGCAGTTGGGTCCAGGCATATTTATTGTTATGTTGTCCGAGCTGCCGGTAATTGTGACAGTGGTTTGGTTTGTTATTTGAACAAACTCATGCAGGTTGCTTCCGGTTATGGATAATGTTCCTCCGTTGCCGCCAGATGGGCATCTGTTCCATATTGTTGTAGTTGCAGATGTTGATGTGGATGTTGTTGATCTTGAACTTGTAGTATAATAACTTGAACTGGTTGTTGATTGGCTTGTGGTTGAATATGTTGATGTGGATGTAGTAGGCCTTGACGTAGTTGTTGACACGCTTGTTGAAGATGTAGTTGGAATTGTTGTCGTATATGAAGTTGTTGGTCTTGAGGTTGTTGAACTGGTAGATGTGCTAGTTGAAGAGTGAGTAGTAGACGTTGATGTTGTGTGAGTAGTTGTAGAACTTGTTGCACAGGTAGTTGAAGATGTTGTTGATCTTGAGGTTGTTGAGCTTGTTGAATATGAAGTTGTTGGCCTGGTTGTTGTAGATGAGGTTGAAGTGGATGTTGTTGAATATGTGGAAGTTGTAGTTGTTGGAATTGTTGTCGTATATATTATTGTGCTTGTTGTTGGAATCGTTGTCGTAACTATAGTTGATGTAGAAGTTGTAGTTGTTGGAATTGTTGTTGAAATTGTGGTTGTGGGTATTGTTGAGGTCGATGATGTAGTAGTTGTAGATAGAGATGTCGAACTTGTTGAAGTTGTTGATGAAGTGGATGTTGTAGTTGAGGATGTTGTGACAGTGGATGATATAGATGATGAGGTGCTAGTCGAGGATAAGGTTGTTGAAGATGAGGTTGTTGAAGAGGATGTGGTTGCTGATGAACTTGTTGAAGTTGTAGTTGATGAAATTGTTGAAAGCATTGATGAAGACGAAGCAGTGGAAGTAGTGGTTGTTGAACTTGTTGAAGAGGTCGTTGATAATGTTGTTGTAGTCGAGGTTGTTGAATTAACTGTTATGTTTATAATATTTGAAACATTCATATCGTTGATTGAGTCGATTACTGTTTCATTTACCTTATATATGCCAGTTTCCAGGAAAGTTATTGTATTATTATTTATTTCGAAACTACCTCCGGTTACATCATAGGAATAAGTATATGGGGGAATTCCTCCAAGAGTAATATTTGTAAATATTACATTGCTTCCAACATATACTGCATTGGTTGATGAATATAGCGTTATATTCAAAACAGGTATCGTTGTTGTTGATGATGCTGTAGTAGTTGTAGACGTACTTGTTGAAGAGGTTGTAGAAGAAGTTGTTGTGGTTGTGGTAATAGGAACCACATAGGTGTCAATTATAATGCATGTAAGGCTCTGACCAACATATATGTTGCCCTCGCAGTTTATTGAGCTTTCATTGTAATTAGGCAACTGTGATTCCGTTATGTTATACGCACCCTGCTTTATGCTTATTTCAGTGCCGCTGCTGTTTCCTGGAAACGAAGAATTAGATGGAGAATTTCCATTTACATATACTGTGAAGTTATTTGCAGTTGCATTGCCTCCAGCTGTGTTGTCCACATATACAATAATCTCTATATTTGCAGGGAGATCATGATCCGTAAATGTGCAGGTTATATATGAATTGTTTGCTTGTGTGCCTGTGCAGTTTACTGCACTTGTTAGTGCATAACCGTTTGGTATGAATGATTCATTAAAAGTATAGCGTCCGTATGAACTAAAGTTTACTAGAGTACCATTTGAATTGCCCGGAAAGGTTGTAGGAGAGGCAGTACACCCTCTTGTTAATTGAACTGTGAAATTGTTTGAAGTTGCTGCTCCTCCATTTGTATTATTTACTAAGACTATTGTATTAACAATTGCATTGCCAGGTAAGCATCCACCTACGGCATAGCTTGTTGTACTTGTTAAGATTGTGAATAGCAAAGCTGATAGGATTAGTGTGGTAATTGGTATTACAAATTTACCCCTCAAAGAATAACCGACTTGTTAGGGTAGGTATGCCAAATTATTTAAATACACCTATTCTCTTCGGTTATGAAATTCAATAGGATTTTGCAAAGTTCGCCATGTGCTTCATTTTCCTAGTGCAGTAGATGCAATTTGAATCAATCTTTTTCTCATCGAACGGAATGTTTGTTATTTTCGCACCAGTTTCGTCTTTTATCTTGTCTTCACATTCGCTGTTCCCGCACCAGGGAGCGCTTATTATCCCTTTCTTTTCAGTTAATGTTTTCTTGAAATCATCATAGTTAGTTACGGAATGTATGTTTGATTTGAGGAATTCTTCAGCTTTTGCATACATGTTCTCGTTTATTTCATTAAGAAGCGTTTTTATCCTTGCTTTTACTTCCTTTGAATTGCATTCTATTTTTTCTCCAGTGTCCCTTCTTGCAAGCACTACCTTGCTAGCTTCCACTTCCCTTTGGCCTATTTCTATCCTTACAGGTATTCCTCTGAGTTCCCAGTCGTTGAACTTGAATCCTGGAGAATATCCATCCCTATCATCTATTTTTGTCCTGAATGATTTGCTTAACTGCTTAAAAACAGATTTTGCATAGCTTTTTACAGATTCTACATTCTCGTTCTTGTATATTGGCACAATGACAACCTGTATATATGCCAATTTAGGAGGAAGCACCAATCCTTTATCGTCACTGTGTGTCGCCACCATTATACCTAATATTCTAGTAGTAATCGCAAACGTATTCTGCCATGCATAGGATGATTTTCCATCCTTATCCAAGAATTTTATATCAAATGCTTTTGCAAAGTTCTGTCCATCATTATGGAAATCTGGTCCTTGTATTGCCCAGCCATCGGGCATAACATGTTCTATGCTGTATGTTGCAACTGCGCCTGGGAACGTTTCCTTTTTGGATTTCTTTCCAACTATTCCAGGCAATGCAAAATACTCTTTCAGTATTTTCTTGTATATTTTCAGTATTTGGTTCCTTTCTGCGTTTGCCTCCTTTTCTGTTGCAAATACAGTGTGTCCTTCATTCCACAGGAATTCCCTTGATCTTATGAAAGGAGTAGGATGCTTGAATTCCCACCTTACAACATTATTCCATTGATTGTACCGCATTGGAAGATCTCTCCATGACCTTATCCATTTGGAGTAGCTTACATACATTATTGTCTCTGATGTTGGTCTGATTGCAAGCTTTTCGCTGAATTCCGTATCACCAGATCTTGTCACCCATGCAACTTCAGGCACAAATCCCTTGAAGTGCTCCATTTCCTTCTGAAGAAGCTTCTCAGGTATAAACAAAGGGAAGTAAACGTCCTCTATGCCAACTTTCTTGAATTCTACATCTGTTGCATTGACAACCAATTGCCAGGCAGCATAGGCAGAGGGCCTGAATATAAAGCAACCTGAAACGTCGCTGTAATCCATGAAATTTGATTTCACAAGAACCTGAAGGTACCAGTCCATGAAGTTCTCTGATTTTTTGATAGTAATTCCACTGCTCTCCGGTTTTTCTTCCACTGATTCACCAATGTAGAGTATATCTCACGATAGCTTTTATATATTTACTGTATTGCCATAGAAAAGCAATAAAATAATTCTTGCATCTTTCCTAAATGCAATGTTCTAATTTCTTTTATTTTTCGTATATTGGATCTTGTTCAAAGTCAGCAGAAAGATACGGTGGCCTTTCAGTTCTTAACATAGGTCTTACATCACTTATCTGCCTTTCTGAAGATGTTCTTTTCTCTTTTGGTTCAGATACTGGTGGTCTTGTTTTTTTCATTTTAATCTATCCTTTTTTACAAATTATTGCAACTATATTATAAACAAAATTGATTTAAGCATATATGTTAAGTTTGGTATATTTTCATACATATTATTTAGCAGCATTAGGTGCCTCATCCGTTCTTAGGTGTGGTGCAACTCTTAGCATGTTGCCTTCAAAAGAGTACAAATTTTCCATGATAATTTTATATGTTTGTCCTGAATTGTTCATTATTTCGGAAGAACCGTTCTGCACTGCAGACTGATTCATTATATGAACAATATCTTGCAATACTAATAGAATTTTGCAAGCCGCACTAGTTTTATCCTTTGATATATGTAAATCAAGAGTTTTTGTTAATAACTTAAATACCTCTTGCAGCCCATCTTTATTTTCAGGATTTGAGTCGTATAATTCTGATATCAATTTAATCGAACCTGTTGTGATGTCTTCTTTGGTATGTATACCAACTTTCTTCAAAACGTTTATGAATGACAGGACACATTCTTCAGCTTCAGTATTCCCGCATAATTTTCCAGCAATATCAGATAATCCATTAAGAACTGCTGAAACAGAATCTGAATTAACAACCTTACAGGAAATTGAGAATTCGTTCGGTTCAAATAAAGAGATTGCTTCTCTTACCACGCTAGGGCTTCGAGAAGTTTCAGCTAATTTATTAATTTGATCGTATAAAATTTGATTATATTTTTCCTTCCATGGAGCAATACTAGACACATTAGAGAATTCACGCATTGTTTTTCTTAATGTTTTATCTATCTGAAATCCTTGTTTTTGTATCGCTATAACTTCTGCCATTTTTATCACTTATTTATTATGACTTTTCAAATATATAAACCTTTCCAAAAACTTGTCGTCTATTTGTCGTCGAAGGTGCCGCAAGCAGACATTCTGTTTGCTGTTCAAATCCTTTTGTATATAACTTTATATACAAGAGTATATGTTGACTTCTTTAAAAACAAACATATAAATATTTGATAAATTATATAATTTAATGTGATGAAATGGCAATTTTAGCAAAAATAAAAGAATATAGAAGTGATCTTAGAACCACTGAAAATCCTACTGTAAATTCAGGTATGTTAGAAGATATCGCAGTAAGAAATATTTTAAAAGGTCTGGGTGGCATTTCATTTAGATTTAACACATTTAGAATGTTAAGACTTGTTGAAAAAAATCCGAATGCATCACCAGAAACAAAAAAGTTGATATATGAGGCAACGTCTTATTTGAGACAGTTGGGAGATCAGGATGCATTAATTCCAGAAATGTCTAAGTATTCAGTTAGTATGCTTCATATTACAGAAATGTGTCATCCTGGTGATTTAGAACAAATGGAAAAGATTTGTAGAAGTGCTTTACGTAAAAATTAAGCTCTTTTTTGATTAAAACTATTTTGACACGGCATCAAACAAGCCTTAGACGACAAGCAGAATTGCCGCAAGCAGGATTTAGATAGCCGGGTTATACGTCCTTTTTCTGTCTTCAGATAACTACCAATCCATTATACGAAAGTAATTACTTTATATTTTTCTAATAAATCAAAAATTAAAGTGAACATTTCGATAGTTATAAGTATTATATAAAATAGAATAGAATTTGTGATAATTTGTTAGAAGTTACTTTGCTAAAAGTTAAACATTCTGGAGAAAATGAAGCTAAAAAGTTATTGCCTTACATAATTAGATGTGACGTGTATTCTACTGAAGATGCAGGTTTTTGTGCTAATGATCTAAAAAATGTTCAAGAGTGGTGGAAAAATACTCTTAAAATGTCCCGCTCTGCGGCTAATGTATCATTTAATGAGAGGAGTACAGGCATTAGAGAAATCGATGAATTTGGTAATAAAAGATATGATTACTTACATCGTAATCAAAAACCCTTATTAGCAATAGAACGTTGGAATAAAAAAGAAAGTGACGAAATTAAATCAAAGGTTGATACCTATGTTAACACTTCCAACGAATCGTTTAAATTTTTACTTATAGATGACCTAAAAAGTTATTTTGAATCATATACATTTTATTTAAAGCAATTACAAGAAAGTGTAGAAGCAAGAGACAAACATATAGCACAAAATTTATCAAAAGCAGAAGAATGGATTAGACACGAAAATCCAGAGTTAAGTAAAAAACAAACCTTAAATTTAACAATAGAATTAGGATCGGGTCATTTGCCAGAAAACTTTACACATATCCCAATAAATGTAATAAATTTAGTAAATTTAGGTACTAACTTTTTAGAAGAACTTACATCAAATATATCAAATACTTATAGGATTGAAGATTTAACTCAAAGAGATATTCTAGCATATGGTATGGGTCAATTAGCTATTGCCGGAATTGTATCAAAAATAACAGATCATGAGCTTAGGTTTGCATCGATGGAGGAATTGGGAAAAATTCTCAAACTCAGAAGAAGAATTTAAATCATAGATTAAAATCCAACATAGATAACAAGTTTCATTTTGTCGTCGAAAAATTTACCCTCTGCCGCAAGCAGGATTTGAACCTGCGACCTTCCCGTCTTCAGCGGGACGCTCTCCCACTGAGCTATTGCGGCATGAATTACTTTCTGAACTGTAAACTATATAAGAGTATACAAAATATTAAACCTCTCTTGCTAATTAAGTATTATGGAGTTATCATGGAGTGCGCTTTCTCCCTATGATAGGCTTGTAAATACTGAGAACTTGCAGCCAAGGGCCTATCAAATCAACATAATAAAAAGCCTTTACAACGGAAGAAGCACGCTTGTTGTACTGCCTACAGGACTAGGCAAAACACTCATCGCTGTCTTTGCGATTGCTCATGCACTTCACGATGGAAAGAAAGCTGTCATTCTCGCACCTACAAAACCGCTCAGCGAGCAGCATTACCAGTCGCTTTCAAAGCTCCTCAATATGGAGCAGGAGAAAATACTGCTATTGACAGGAAGCATAAGCAAGTCAAAAAGGGAAGAATTGGAAAACAACGCAAAGGTAATTGTTGCAACTCCGCAAACCTTCGGAAATGACCTCAAGAAGGGGCAAATCTCTCTGGAAGATTATGGTGTAGTTATATTCGATGAATGCCATCGTGCAGTTGGTAGATACGCATACACCTACGTTGCCGATGAAGCAAAACTAAAAGGAGCACAGGTTCTCGGGCTTACAGCTTCTCCTGGTAGTGACAACAAGAAGATAGGGGCATTGATAAGCGCATTGGGCATAGAGAACATAGAGATAAGGATAAGCACTGATGCTGATGTAGAACCTTACGTAATGAGAAAAGACATTACAGTATTGACAGTTGACAAAGGTAAAACAATAGATTCTGTTCTTGCATTACTGAAGCCTTTGATAGACGAGCATCTGTCTAATCTGTATTCGCATGGATTGAGCCCTTTCAGAACTTTTGAGAACATGCCCAAGGGCAGATTATTGAGCATTGGCGATGCGATAAAAAAGATAGAGGCAAGGAACTACAGGTTCATGGGAATCTACAACTACGTTTATGTGCTCACTCTTGTGCATGCCTATGATCTGATAAGTGCAGAAGGAATTTACCCTTTCATAAGCTACATGGATTCATTGGAAAACCGTGAGAATAAGAGCAGAACTGTAAAAGGAATACTTGCAAACAGGTCAGTAATCTCAGCAATAAAGATCGCAAGGGAAGCACTGGAAAAAGGGGAGGAGCACCCGAAGATGGCACTGCTTACAAACATGTTGAAGAGTGACTTGAAAAACGACAATGTGATAATATTCGCGCAATACCGCTCAACTACAAAGAAGATTGCACAGCTTCTGAACAGCAACGACATATTGGCAAGGGAATTCGTTGGAAAGAAAGATGGAATAACTCAAGCGCACCAGCAGGAAACGATAGCAGCATTTAGGAGAAATGAATTCAGAGTGCTTGTTGCAACATCAATAGGGGAAGAGGGCCTTGACATACCAAGCGTTGATGCAGTTATTTTTTACGAGCCAATACCCAATGAAATAAGAAACATACAAAGGAAAGGAAGGGCAGGAAGAATAAAACTCGGCAAGATAATGATACTTGTCGCAACAAAGACAAAGGACGAGACATACTTATTCATATCAAGGATAAGGGAAAAAAGAATGCGCGACACAATATTAAAAATCAAGGACAGAATGGACCATGGAATACGTATAGGACCAAAGGATTCAGGTCAGAAAAGGCTTGGTTGAAGTCATTATTAAGAAGTGTTTTGCTCGATTTTCCTGAAATGAGCGACTATTCTGTCTCTTGCATCTATTCCGCCTTCACGCAGAAATGCCTGACCAGCAGGAGTTTGATAGTGCTTCTTTTTTCTGCCAATGTCTATGGCTGCACTTATAACTTCTTGAGATGCTTCATCTATTCCAGATACGCGCATTATCCTATCAGTATCTGGTATGTATCTATTGTATGGCCTATCTATGAGGAACTGGAATGAGTAGTCCCTTGATGTAATGTCCTCTGCCAATTTTGGCGAGTCATCAAAATACATTTCATATCTAAGATTGAGCTTTTTTATTTTTGTTGCATCGTAGAAATAAGGCAACCAATTTATTCCTTGCATCTTGAGCCAGGCTGTTGCCATTTGACAGGTACCACCAGTTAACGCATGAGCATGGTAATCCCTGGTAGAGCTTATGTCCTGAACAAAATATTCTTCAGAATTTATCAGGCTTTCCCTATTGCCCATAAGCTTTATTTCCTTCCAATGATATTTCCAGGCTTGCACGTAGAAGCCCATCATTTCGACATAATTAGAACCTATTGACTTGAAATCCCAGTCTTTATGGTCCTCAACTGTGTATGATGTTCCCTTTGCTTCGTTGTAGAGTTTTATCATTACAGTATGTACATCAGCAAGGGTCTGGTCTATGTCTATGGCTATTACAATACTTCTGTCTAGTCTTAGCATCGAACGCAAGCTAGCTCTGGTCTCTGCTCTTGTTCTTGAAATAAATTCTACCACAAATATGTTTGGAACTTTCAAATATATATAAGTTGATTTCTGAAGTTCCCAAAAGGTAACTTGCATTTGTATATATTTACTAAAATAGAGAGGTATTGATGATAATATGCAGGGAATTCAAAAAAAATCAGAAACTGTTAATTTAAGAAATGTGCAGAGTTTGAGATTAGAACCAAGAGACAAATTCAGATGTGGCTGGGATAGCATATCTGAAGTATTAGTTCTTTTAAGGAAAGACCCTCAATTACTAGAGAAAATGTCAACGTTAAGGCAATCACAATTTTTACAATCCGCCCTGCTGGCCCATGCCGAAGCTTAATGGATTGATTCCACCAGGCTTGTTGCCCTGCTTTTTCTTTATGCTGTTGTCTATGAGCTGCTTGTCGAATCCTTTTGGCAATACTTTTCTTGTCTTGTAATCATAAATAATCAATTTGAAGCAGTTAAACAATACATATCTGAGAACTACTCCAGTTACTATTACTATGAATCCTATTGCAACTAGTATGACGCCCAAAATTACAGAACTACCAAACAACAATACACCCCCTATTATTGATATTATCCCTATTACCGCAAAAAGAATCTGGAATAGTTCAGTGAATATAAGGCCTCCAAACGTTTCCCCAAAATTGCTTATGATGAATTTTGCACTCAGTTTTATTGTATCTATGGGACCTTTCTTCTCGTCAAGTATTACAGGCAAAGAGAATGCTATTGCAGCCGCAAAGGCAAGGTTCATTGCACCAGATATTACGCTGCTTATTACAGCGCCGGAAAGGCCTCTACCCATGGCCCTGTTTATTAATCCTTCTATTATGCGTATAATTGTGGCAATTATGGTGTAGAATACCGCCCATTCAAACAGCAATTTAAGATATGGTTTTGTCCTGTTTATCGATTCATTGAAACTTATCTTGCTGTTCTTGCCCTTTGCATATTCCCTAAACGAGATAAGCATTGCGGCTGTTAGATACGTTTCTATGAAGAATACAGCAAGATAATAAAGATACAGTATTATAAGCACAAGAACTATCTGTGCTGCACCGCTCCAGTTGACAAGCACACTTGTTATGAAAAGAAATATCAAGATCACAAACATTATTATGCCAAGAATTATTGCGGCAAGTGCAGTGATTATCGGATAGGCGAACAGCCCCTTGTCTGCAAATACCAATTTTCTTACAGCGTTTGCAGTCTTAAGACCATTCTTCAAGTTTTCGAACATCCCCAATACCTTGTTATTATAGTGCACTTGCTTTTATAAAACATACTGGTATTAAGTTTTTAGTATTCATATGATACTGATCAGTGATATCTTGACCAGATATGCTAAGGGCGCAAGGACAGAGCGAGAACTATTGAAAGTGCTCCATGAAAAAGGATTCTCGGTAATGAGAGGCGCTGGCAGCGGCATCAATACACTTAGCCCTGACATAATAGCAATCAAGGAAGGGATAGGCTACGCCTTTGAGTGCAAGGCCTGGGACAACGATAGTCTTTCCATAGAGAATGACAGGTTTGAAGGCCTTATCAACTGGGAAAGAAATACGAAAATGAATACCTTTGTTGCATGGCGCATGAGCGGAAACGGCTGGTTCTTTATCAAATTACAGGAAATGAAGGAAAACCTCAAAACCAAGACAGTTACAAAGAAAACAACCCTTCAGATCAATAGAAGGCTTGAATCGTTTATTGCTTGATAAGATGAACACATACCTTGATGTTTACATGTTCTTTCTTGCACTTGTATTCCTATTCCTAATGATAATTGCAGTTATTCCTGGAAAGAAAATAAAATATGCAGCAAAGAACTACAATCCAAAAGTGCTTGTCATAATGCCATGCAAGGGAACCGACATAAAACTTGGGGACAATCTCAAATCAGCGCAGGACCAGACCTACAAGAGCTATAAGTTCATTACAGTTGTTGCATCTAAGAGCGATGAGGCGCTCAAGGCAATACATGCAACAAAAACCGATTATATACTGGCAAATAAGAAATACAGCAAGGGAAGCGGTAAAGTGACAAACCTTGCAAGCGCAATGGCAAAATACACCAATTATGACATTTATGTAATACTCGATTCTGATGTATTAGTAAGCAGGAATTGGCTTGAATTACTCATAAGGCCGTTTTCCGATAAAAGCATAGGGCTTTCAACAGCTTTTCCTGTATTTGAGCCGATAGGAGGCATATGGTCCAAGGTGAAGCACAGCTGGGGCTATGTGGGCTTTGGCTTGATGGAAAACGAGAGAACAAGATTCGGCTGGGGAGGCAGCCTTGCCTTCAGAAAAGAGTTATTGAAAGGAAATGCCTTCAATTATTTTGCCGAATCAATTTCGGATGACATTGCGCTTACCAAGATAGCGAAAAGACTCAAATTCAAGATAGCCTATGTTCCTGAAGCCAATCCGATAGTATATACCAATGATAATTTCCAGCAATTCGTGGAATGGAGTACAAGGCAAACGGCATTCTCCATAGCTGGTAGCAACAAGATACTCTACTATGGCATTGCATTCTACTCTGCCAATGTGCTTCTCCTTGTTTCAGGGATAGTGCTTGGCATTGCTGTGAATCCGATACTTTTTGCATTATTGCTTCCTTTTGTGCTAAATGCAGCAAAGGCCTACAAGCGCTCAAAATCACTGCATGTGCTTGCAATTTATCCATTCATCAACTTTGTTTACTTGTTTAATTTGCTAAAGGCATCAACAATGAGAAGCGTGAAATGGCGCGGAAGAACCTATGATATTAGCAAAATACCAAAAACCGAAATCAAAATATAAAAATACTCTCATAAAATGAAACTTACGTCGAAATTTCATTTTAGTGAAAAACCAAAATTTATACGTCAATACACTAACTCTTGCGAAGGGTTTAAAAACATATCGCTGATAAGATATATTGTGAGAATATGCCAAGAAACACACCAACAGCAAAGCCTAAGGACAAGGGCGCATGGCCTGATGTTCTAAGATTCATTGCTGCACTGTTGTTCCTATATGTAGTTTTTACAGGAGCAGGTGCAAACCCACCATTCGGAAACGCATGGTTAAATGGAGCAGGATCTTTATGGGTGCCAATACTTTTCGGCGTAGCAGTCCTTGGATCCATAGGACTATTCTTTAGCAGCTTAGCAGGAGCATTGTCAAGCAAGTGCCGCATGGGTGGCATGGTAGGTAAATTGTTAATGTTTACCTCATTGGCTTTGGTCATTCTAACTGCAAGCCCTGCATGGAATGTAGGCTTCTGGATAGTAATAGTAGGATTCCTAATAGGATGGATCGGAAGCGCTATGCAAATGATGTAAAAAGGCATTAATTCCTTTTTACTTTCTTTTTCTTTTTTATTTCATAAGAATTAGCGCAAGCTTTACTGATTTAGATTATTTGCGCTGAAACTTGATTCTATCCAATACAGAATTAGCCCAGTCTTCATCTACATCATAGTTAGGGTTGAGTTCCGGATCAATGCACTTTGCCATAAGGCGTGGTGCAGTAAAAGTATTAGAACTATCCGGGTTTGAAGGATAAACAGGTATTACATCAAGATCCATATCAATACTACTGCAATACTCTCGTCTTTCTTCCTCTTCCATTTGGCTTGTTTCGGTGTATCCTCTTCTTCTTAGCTCTTTTATTTCACTATCTACATCTAAATGTGCTGTAGTTCCAATGAAATGGTCGTGAATCTTTTGTGCATATTGATCGTTAAGTTTAACTACGCCTAGTGTTCCAAACCCAATAAGTACAGCAGCAATAGGTATTTTTAATCTCATTCTCATTTTGCCTTGCATATATAACTTCTATTTTAAATAATATTTATAGATTTGTAGTGGATGGGCTTTGCACATAAAATAGTAAAATTGCCCTATCAAATGTGCAAGTTTGTTAATTTTTGTGCATACTCCATACCCAGTTAATTATATATATTTGAAATGCGTAATCTTATTGTGGTCAAATGGCAACAATAGAAGATAGTAAGTATAAAGAAAAAGAAACATGCGAAAAACTTGCAAAAAGTGATAATCCTTTTGAAAGACTTCTGGTTGCTGAGAGTAAAACGGCAGTAGCAGCAATAACAAGAGAGACACTTATAAAACTTGCAAATGATAGAGAGGCGCATGTCAGAATAGCCATATCTGAAAATAAGATTGCAGAAGCAATATTAGGTAGTGGTAGAAAAAGAGAAATTTTTGATGCTGGATTTAGCACAAGGTCTCTGAAAAGAGAATCTAATGGAACGAAAGGTCGATCCACATCAACGCTTGAGACAGGCTGTGGCAGAGAATATTTTTGAAGGTTTATATCAGTTGAAATCTACATTTATCCCTAATTCTCCCATCTCTTGAATCAAGATCATAATGTTGTATGCGATTACTTTGCAGAGTAGTTCATTTTATTGTGCTAACACAATATTAAATGTGCAAATGCCTATTTTATGTGCAAAGCCGTAGTGGATTTTTGTACAAATAATTCTAAAATTATTGATCAAAGGTACAGCAATAGAATTAATCAGGAAAGGTAATGAAAGTTAGATCATTCGTGCATGATTTCCTGCTCGTATTCGTAGAATTTAAGGCATTGGCCCAGAACATAGCCTTTTTCGCCGCTTGGATGCATGAACAGAGTTTTTCCAGTAGTTTTGCAGCCAGCTTCCCTTTCATCTATTTCATCATCCCTTATTTTTACATACCCATTATTCTTCCATTTCCTGATCTGTTCTTTCTGCTTTGCAACAGCAACGCTGTCTTGAGTTCTTAGCATCTTGCAGCTGTCAAGGCTTCCAATCATGCACAGGCCAAGAGCTGCTACCATTAACTTTTTCTTGTTATGTGCAAAATTCATATTTTTCACTTTTATATATGCTGTTTAATGCCTTAGGGTGAATTTAACCTCTTTCTGTGTAGTACCATACCACTTGGGAGTTGAATCATGTCTGTACTTGTACTCATCTAAGGACATGCACCTTGTAAATACCTCAAGTTCAGAAGGATCATCATAAAACCCGATTATGCCAATTGCTGTAAGCCCCATGGCAGTAACTGCCAACGTATTTCTTAATGCAGCTTTCATTCTCATAAAGATAAATTTATCCAGGATAATATTTATAGATTTGCAATAGATGGATTCGCACAAAAACGATGATTAACGTAGTTTAGTTAACTATAAATATTTGGATATTTACAATATTAATGTGATAATATGAAGGAAAGATTAAGACCGGAAGATAAAACAATAGAAATGCCATCTGGAGATATAATAATAGCTAGATTAAACAGCTTTCTAAGAAATTCGAATATAGTTATTGGTTCACGTTCATTTTATATGAATTATGCTGATCATGCATTGTTACCTTATAGGAAAGTAAGTGCAAAAATGTTGGTTGAAGAATGGAGTGGAACTTCGGAATCTTATGAAGAAATCAGAAAGTGTTCCCCTGTAGTTGCAATGACATTGGGCTTAAGTTTTGATGCTTTTATTAAAGTTCTTGTTCCGGAGTTGGCAGACGAGGCGATAGGTTATAAAAATAGGCGCCTTCTAAGGACTTAACTCAAAAGGTTATACAAACCTAAACGGAATAAACAATAAGATATTTATACCCTCTTTTTAAATAGAATATCAGGATTCTTCTTGTCAGTCGTTGTGCTGTCTCTGCTTGGTGAATAATTGGTCAAAACGCCAAAACTAATACCCGAACATGAATTACTCAGCGCTAGCGAGGCAAAGAAAGTAGCAAAAAAATACAATGCGCCATTGGAAAAGTTCCCAAAATTGCTTGAGAGCGATCCACAGGCCAAGAAGCTTAACGCAAAGCCAGGCAATCTTATCGCAATACACAGAGAGGATCCAACAGGAAGTTACACTTATTATAGATTAGTGGTAAAGGGCTGAAAAGCCGCAAGGTGTTTTATTATGGACAATCATGAGGTACTCGAATCTTATTTGAACTCAACGTCGATGGTTCAGCAGCAAATCGAAAGCTATAATCGATTCATAAGAATAGGCATGCAGAAGGTACTCGACAGCAACAATATCGTTGAGCCAGAAGTATCTGACTTTGCAATAAAATTCATCGGAGTTAGGGTAGAGCCTCCAATTATAATTGAATCTGATAGCTCAACCAGAAAGATAATGCCCAATGAGGCATTAGCACGTAATCTTACCTATGCAGCGCCAATGTACATAACATACATGCCAGTAGTAAGCGGCATTGAGAAGGAAGACGCAGCAGGAGAGGCATTCGTAGGTGAAATGCCGGTAATGGTAAAAAGCGACCTTTGTTACACTCACAACATGACAAAAGAGCAGTTAGTCCAAGAAGGCGAAGACCCTGATGATCCAGGAGGATACTTCATAATAAAAGGAACAGAGCGTGTTCTTGTTGGAGTGGAAGACCTTGCCCCAAATCGAATAATGACAACAAAGGAAAGCGACGGCGATGTAGTGAGCAAAGTGTTTTCCACTACTGTAAACTTCCGTGCAAGATGCAGCGTAACTCGCGATGAATACGGAATTTACAAAGTATTATTCCCAACAGTTTCAAAGGGAATGGACCTTGTGCTAATACTTGCTGCATTAGGCATAAAAGTGAGTGAAATCCCGGAGCATGTTGAAAACAAGGAAGTAGAGAATGATCTACTTCTTAATATTGACCTCAGCGTTGCAAAGGAATTCACAATAAATGATGCGCTTATGGAATTGGGAAAGATAGCCGCACCAAACCAGACAAAGGAGTATCAGAAAAAACGTGCAGAAATACAGCTTGACACTTATATACTTCCACATCTTGGCTCAACTGCAGAGGTGAGAAAGGAAAAGGGATTGTATTTACTTAGAATGGCAGACCATGCGTCGCTTGTTGCCTATAGACACGTAAAAGCTGATGACAAGGACCATTATGCGAACAAGAGGATAAAACTTTCTGGAGATCTCATGGAAGAATTATTCAACAATGCCTTCAAGTTCTTCATAAAGGATATCAAATACCATATTGAAAGGACAACCGCAAGGGGGCGCAAGCTTAGCGTGCGAACAAACATTAACCCTGACACCCTTACTGAAAAGATGCTTTATTCCATGGGAACAGGCTCATGGCCTGCAGGTCAGACAGGAATTTCCCAAGTATTGGACAGAATGAACTTCACAAGCACCTTCGCTCATTTGAGAAGAGTAAAATCACCTCTTTCGAAAAAGCACCCGCATTTCAAGGCGAGAGACGTGCATGGAACTTACCTGGGCAAATTGTGCCCGAGCGAAACCCCAGAAGGAACTGACGTAGGACTTACCAAATATCTTGCGCTTATGGCAAAGATAACAGTTGGAGCAGACCAAAAGGCCCTTGAAGAGAAGCTTCGTGAGGCAAAACTTATCTAAAGGTTTTTTTATGAGCGAAAAACAACAAAAATGTTATGTTTATCTTGATGGAAGATTGATAGGCAACGTGAAGTCAGGAAGAAAGTTCTCCGAAGAAGTCAGAAAGAACAGAAGATTGGGAGTCATTTCCGGAGAGGTTAATGTTTCCTATGTAAAGAAGCTCAACGAAGTGCACATCAACGCTGATAGAGGCCGTGCAAGAAAGCCATATATAGTTGTAGAGAACGGTGCAAGCAAGCTTACTCCAGAATTGATGGAACGACTCAAAAGCCATGAAACGGATTTCAATTACCTTGTAAGAAGGGGAATTATCGAATACCTTGATGCTGAAGAGGAAGAAAACACAATGGTGGCATTCGATGCCAGTGAAATAAACGAGAAGACAACTCATCTTGAAATTGACAAGGCATCAATGCTTGGCCTTACCATGAATCTTATTGTTTATCCTGAGTACAACTCAATAGGAAGGCACCCAATATCTTCGAACTTCGCAAAGCAAAGCCAGGGATTGTATGCAATAAACTTCAACAAGCGTTATGACCCAAGGGCATTCCTGCTTTATTATCCGCAATCGCCAATTGTTGACAGCCTTGCCTATAGAACGCTTAAGATGCAAAGGCACCCATCAGGGCAGAACTTTGTTGTTGCACTTTCCACTTATTATGGTTACAACATGAAGGACGCAGTTATATTGAATAGAGCTGCAGTTGACAGAGGATTAGCAAGAAGCGCTGCCTACAAAACATATTCAGATGAAGAGCGAAGATACCCGGGAAGCCAGCAGGATTATTTCAAAGTGCCTCCAGCTACAACAGAAGGCTATCTGGGAGAGCATGCCTATTCAAAACTTAGCGAAGACGGATTAATCGAAAACGAGACAAACGTAAAGGAAGGTGATGTACTCATAGGAAAGGTTTCTCCACCAAGATTCCTTGAAGAGCAAACAAGCTTCGGAGTTGGAGAAGAGAAAAGACGTGACAATTCAATAACACTAAAGGCAGGTGAAGAGGGAACAGTTGACAGCGTAATGTTGTGTGAAACAACCAGCGCGACTCGAATTTCTAAAATAAGAATAAGAAGCCAAAAGATACCTGAAATAGGGGACAAGTTCGCAAGCCGTCATGGACAGAAGGGAGTTGTTGCACTTATAATTGATCCAAATGACATGCCATTCACAAAAGAGGGCATTGTGCCTGATTTGCTGCTTAACCCGCACGGATTGCCATCAAGAATGACCTTCGGGCACATGCTTGAGATGCTTGGAGGAAAGGTAGGCTCGCCCAAAGGAAAGCACTTCGATGGAACTCCATTCGCAACGAACGGAAAGGCACTTGTTGATGAATATGGATCCATACTAGAAGAGCATGGCTTCGAGAAGTTCGGAGACGAAACGCTCTACGATGGAAGAACAGGACGCAAATTCAATTCAAAAATATTTACAGGAGTTATCTACTATAATAGATTAATGCACATGGTAAGTTTGAAGCTTCAGGTTAGAAGCAGAGGGCCAGTGCAAATATTAACACACCAGCCAACAGAAGGAAAGCCAAGAAGAGGAGGATTGAAGTTCGGAGAGATGGAACGTGACGCACTTGTTGCTCACGGAGCTAGCCTGCTGCTCAAGGAGCGTATGCTTGATCAATCGGACAAAGCAGAAATCTGGGTATGCAAGAACTGCGGAGACGTTGGCTATTATGATTACATTAAGAATGTGCCAGTATGCCAAACCTGTGGAGGCAATGAGCTTGAAATGGTAGAAATCAGCTACGCCTTCAAGTTGCTTTTCGATGAAATAAAATCATTGCACATACTGCCAAGGATAAGGTTCAAAAACGAGTGATGCTATGCAAGCCGAAACAATTAGCTATATAAGATTTACAACCATAAGCCCTCAAACAATCAAGAAGATGAGCGTTGCCCGATTGATTGTTCCAGATACCTACAACGATGAAGGCTATCCAATAGATGGAGGATTAGTGGATCAAAGACTGGGAGTCATAGACCCGGGACTGAGATGCAAGACCTGCGGAGGCAGAGTAAAAAGCTGCCCGGGACACTTCGGTCACATCGAATTGGTAAGACCGGTAATGCATCCGGAATTCGCAAAAACAATTTATTCGCTCCTGCAATCAACTTGCTACAGCTGCCATAGGGTATTGCTAACGGATCAGCAGAGCGATGACGTTAAAAATGCAATAAAGAGCATAGTAGTGGAAGAGGAATCTGGAGCAAACACAATACTTACGAACATGGAAGAGGAAGACAATCGAATACTTCTGCTTAAGAAATTGAAGTCAGTAAAGAAGTGCCCTTATTGCCAAACCCCTCAAAGAAAATTAAAGCTTGAACGTCCTACATTTTTCTACATTGACAGCAACAAGCTCAAGCCAGACGAAATAAGAGACTGGCTGTCCAAGATAAGCGACGATGATTTGCGATCATTGGGCATAGATCCAGTTGCAACGAGACCAGAATGGTTTGTTATTACTGTGCTTCTTGTACCTCCCGTTAATGTGCGTCCATCGATAACTCTTGAATCTGGAGAGAGAAGCGAGGACGATCTTACCCACAAGCTTGTGGACATAATGAGAATAAACCAAAGGCTTGAGCAGGACATAGATGCAGGTGCACCTCAAATCATAATAGACGACCTTTGGGAATTGCTCCAATACCAAGTTACCACTTACTTCAACAACGAAACGCCGGGAATTCCAGTGGCAAGGCATAGGTCAACAAGGCCGCTTAAAACACTTGCGCAAAGACTGAAAGGAAAGGAAGGGAGATTGCGATACAATTTATCCGGAAAGAGGGTAAACTTCTCCGCAAGAACCGTTGTATCGCCAGATGCAAGCCTTACAATTAATCAGGTAGGAATTCCAAAGAGAATAGCGGAGAATCTTACAATTCCGTTATATGTAACTCAATGGAACATCGAAAGCGTCAAGAAATACGTTGAGAACAAGGAATACCCAACTGCACTTAACATAATAACAAAGGAAAAGGTAAGAAAAAGATTAACAGAAACGAACAGGGAAGAAATACTAAAGAGCATTGCCCCTGGCTATATTGTAGAAAGGCAGCTCATTGATGGGGACATAGGACTCATGAACAGACAGCCTACACTGCACAGATTGTCGGTAATGGCCCACATAGTAAAGGTGCTTCCAGGAAGAACGATGAGAATACACGTTTCAGTTGCGTTCCCATACAATGCCGATTTCGACGGAGACGAAATGAACTTCCATCTTCCTCAATCGCTTGAAGCACAGGCTGAATCAAGATATCTCATGCAGCCAAAGGATCTTATACTCGAACCAAGGGACGGAAGGCCTGTAATGTTCATCGAAGAGGACGAAATAATAGGAATGTATTTGCTCACAAAGGAAGGCGCAATGTTCACAAAGGAAGAAACCTGCATAATATTATCCAATTCGGGAATCTATGATCTTCCAAAAGCAGAAAAGAAAGGAATGTACAGCGGAAGATCAATCTTCTCCATGCTGTTGCCCGAAGACCTTAACTTCGACATGAAGATAGGAACGCAGAGCGTTACCATAAAGAACGGAAAATTAGTGGATGGAATGATTACAGAGAAGTTCGTCGGGGAAAGCAACGGCGCATTGATACTCAAAATATTCCAGGACTATGGAGCGGAATTCACAACAGAATTCTTGCTTAAAATGGCGAACATGGCAGTCAGAATAACAGCTGCAAGCGGAATAACCATAAGCGTAAAGGACTACTACAACTCTGATAGCATAAACAAGGAATTGGAGAAGATAATACAGGACGTGAAGACAAAGTCAGAGGAATTGGCCCAAAGCTACAAGGACAAGAAGCTTGATTCGCTTCCAGGCTATACAAGAAAGGAAACGCTTGAAATGGTTGTCATGGCAGAACTGGAAGGAGCAAGAACAATGGCAGCGCAAGCACTCAACAAGCACATCGGCCCTGAAAACAATACTCAGCTTATGGCAATTGTAAAGGCAAGAGGAAACATACTCAATTTCGTACAGACAAGCATGTTGCTAGGTCAGCAGGCAGTAAGAGGTAAAAGACCCTCAAGAGGCTACAACGGCAGAGTATTACCATACTTCAAAAGAAATGACAAGAACCCAAGCGCAAAGGGATTCGTATCATCTTCATTTTTCAACGGATTGAAGCCGATTGAATTTTTCATGCATGCAATGGGTTCAAGAGACTCTGCAATGTCGAAGTCATTGGTCATTGCGCAGAGCGGTTATTTGCAGAGAAGATTGGTAAACGCAATGCAGGACTTCTATGTTGACGAGAACCTAAGCGTAAAGGACGCAAGCGGTTCATTAATACAAACAATATACGGAGGAGATGGAATAGATCCTACAAAAGAGAGATTAAGCGACAAGTGATATTATGGCAAAGGATAAAAACGATAAACGCAACAGAAACGTAATGCCAGGAGAAGCAGCAGGCACAGTTGCAGCGCAAAGCATTGGAGAGCCAAGCACCCAGATGATGCTTAGGACATTCCACGCTGCAGGTATCACATCGGTAATAGCAACCAGGGGATTGCCGCGAATTATCGAACTGGTAGATGCAAGAAAGAGGCCGAAATTCCCATCAATGATAATTAACCTTGAGAAAAATGTAGGAAAGAACTACGAAAAGGCAAGGGAGATATGGAGAAAGATGGAAGAGGTAAAAGTTTCAAGTGTAATATCAAGCTTTGACGAGAATTTCAGGGGAGGCACGCTTGTGCTTCATTTGGATCCTGAAAAGCTCTCATTCTATGAGATAACAGGACGCGCAATAGCATCGAAACTTTCAAAAAGAGAGGACATAGGTGCTGAATTAGAAGGCAATTCAATTAGGATAAAGGCAAAGAAGAAAGAAAACATAAAAGGAATCAGGACAACTTTCGTTCATGTGCTCAATTCTGCAATAATAGGAATACCAGGAATCACAAAAGCGCTTATACAGCAAAATGATGAGGGTGCATTCTACATAACAACTGCTGGAAGCAACATGGAAGAGGTAATGAAACTGGAGGGCGTTGACATCTGGGACAGCTATTCAAACGATCAATTCGAAGTTGCAAGAATCTATGGAATAGAAGCATCAAGGAATTTGCTTGCAAATGAGTTAATGGCCACAATAAAAGATGAAGGAATTACCGTAAGCTTCAGGCACGTTGGCTTGTTAGCCGATGCGATGACCTATACTGGCGAGATAAGGAGCGCAGGAAGGCACGGAATTGCAGGGGACAAGGACTCAGTGCTTGCAAGAGCAGCCTATGAAGAAACAGTAAAGCACTTCATAAATGCTGGTGTATTCGGCGAAAAAGACCAATTGAAGGGCGTTGCCGAAAACATTCTGATAGGTAAGCAGATAGGATTAGGCACCGGAAGAATAAAGCTTACGGTAAAGAAGGAAAACATCAAGAAACTGAAGTAATTACTTCCCTCTATTCAGGAAGTTTTCCAACCCCAATGCTGATTTTTGAAGATTCTTTTAATTTTAATAGGAGAGCATCTGGTCTCTCTGCATTAGTTTGCCAGCCAATTGGCAGGAACACCAGGTCTTTATCCTTACTGTATACCCAATAGGTCCTTATGGGTTCAAGAGAGCATAAAGATGCATCAGGAACTAAGCAGGTATAAATATTAAGCTTGTTGTCCACATTATAGGTCGCATTATTTTCATGGTCCTGAACATTTCCTTTACCTTCGCTTACAGAAAAAACAAAAATGCCCCTGACATAATCATCACTGATCAATTTACCATTCATGTTGGGAAGTTGACTTATCATAAGATCTATCTGCTCCTCAACAATTTTCCCTTTAGGATTTTTCATCACATTTGGTTCGCATGAAAGTTCTGCAGTTGAATGCACTCTAAGATCAGGAAGCTTTTTTGCCTCAGTTTTATACGGATTAAACAGCATGGCACTAGCAGCAACAGATAATGCAGCATTTCTTAGTTGTTTTTGAATTTGCATGTTAATCCTACAAATCTATACAGCCCATTAGATATTTATGTATTTTTATTTGCTGTTTTGCAGGCAATCTGTAGAATCTGATTGTATATATTTTACTTTTCCTAGACTGTAAGTTATAAAAGGATGAACCTCTATTAATAATCATTTTATTGGTGTAGTAAATGACGCAGGAAAGACCATTTGACTTGCTAAACAAAGTCCTAGGACAGCAGGTTATGATAAGATTGAAGGGAAACACAAACATCAGAGGAAGGATCGTATCTTTCGACGCACACATGAATGTAGTAATAGAAAACGCAGAAGAGCTTGAGGACGGTGAACTCAAGGCAAAAATAGGCACTATACTGCTACGTGGTGGCAATATAATCTTTGTCTCGCCAGCATAATTAAGGAACCGGGCTCCTGGCGCAACGGTAGCGCGCTTGCATGGCATGCAAGAGGTTGCGGGTTCAAAATAAACTTTTGATAAAAGTTTAATCAAAAGATTAGGAAAATCCCGCGGAGTCCACATCTTAAGAATAAGTTATTATAGATTATCAGCCTAAATAATATGGGAGAATTTATAAAAGTCTGGAAAGAAGGCAATTATTATATAGCAGAAATTCCAACCTTGCATATAGGAAGTATAAGTAATCTGAAAAGAAATTTGAAGGAAGCCATAGTTCTCACCGTAGAAAGCCTAGTTAAAGACGACCTAAAACTAAAGGGTAAAAAAGCAAAGAATGCAATAGATACCTTAACAGTACCTTTAATAGCAAGTCTTAATACATTGCCTCAAAAGAAAAGACCAGTTTCGATTATGGCCAAGGCGTAAATTTATGCCTAGAGTTGTTATAAAAGACGCAGAATTGCTTAAAATTCATGGACCCACATGCTGCAGCAGGCGTATTATTTAATCAACTTGAAATGGAAAAATATGGACTGGTAGTCTTTATCTAGAAAGGGCTTGTTGCAGTATAGCAGGGATTTTTCATTTTCATGGCAATGGACATCTGAAGAAAATATTGATTTGAAGAAAGTATAAATATTTATTAAAGAGATATATCTGATAAAATGAGAGCTACAAAACCAAAAGTTACGCATTTTACTTCCCTTGTTAGAAATGATGATGCCCTAGAACTTTCTGCCAAACTCAGTGACCTTTCAAAAACTGCCCTGGGTGTCGTATACGGCAGGGTAACTTATGGTAAAATGGTTAAACCTGAAATTAAAGATCCGTTAGGCCAGAAGTTTCTTAGGGCATTAGAATACAAACCGGTTTATCATGACGCAGAAGCAAATGCATTTATGCAGATCTTTGCACCTTTGCGAACTCGAGTATTAGATGATATTGTTGCAAAATTTATCAAAGATAATAAAGGTGAAGTATTAGTCATAAATTTAGGTTGCGGGCTTTGCACAAGGTACGAGAGATTGCTTGCAAGCAATAAACTAGATCCTAAAAGGACAACATGGATTGATGTAGATCTTCCAGCTATGATAGAATTAAGGGAAAGCTTATGGAATGCCTTCTCTCCAGGAACAATGAAACTTCAAATTCAAATACCTAGTTCAATATTTCAGAGCAGTTGGGTAAAAAAAGCCAAGAAATATGCAGACAAAACAACTCTAATCATTGCAGAGGGCATTTTAGGGTATTATGAGCCGAATGAAGTAAAGATGTTCTTTGAAATGATGGCACATAATTTTCCGGAAGCAACTATACTTCACAATACAATACATACTTACCATGAGAAAAGAGAAAGAGCTCCTAGTTATAAGCGTCCGCGGCACAAATGGTTTGTTGATTCCGGCAAAGAGGTAGAGCAGATAAGCTCTGGTTTTCATTTGGTAAAGGAAGTCCCATTTCTAGATAAGAGATTATTAAATATGGAAATGGTAAGCGCAGAATCATTAGCTCTTCTGGATAAATTCCCTAAAAATTACAGCATTGCAGTAATGCTAAAACATGACTAGTTTATGTCCGTTAGCTTTCTGAGCATTTTAGGTAAATCTTCCCTGTCTATTGAGTATCGGCCAGGATCCGAAAGTATTTTTTCTGATTCAATCATCGCCAGCCATATGCGTGGGAAGTCGTATTTTATTTTTGTGGCAATTGCAGTATACGTTGGCGGAAGGAAGTAGAGTCTTAGGGATACTTCAATTATGTCAACGTTAAGAGCACGTTCTGGGTCAGATCTCAGAAGATGTTCGAGATCTGTGTTGTCCGCTCTTTTTCTCGTTGTCGCTATCCCAATTCTATCACAGGATATTAGGCATTTTCAAATATATATACTTTTGGGATAACCAAAATAACCCAAAAGATACCATATGCTATATATATCTTTGTAATTATATATAATTAAATTAATTATATATAGTTAGTGATTTAATGAGCACAAAACAAAGAAAAAATAGTTTATTGAGAAGAGGAGTGTACACAACAGCAGTGGCAGCAGGTCTTATGCTAACCTCTGTAGCATTACGAGCACAGGAAACAACCACTCAGCCAACACAGCAGCCTCAAGGCTCAAACGGCATTAGTTTAAACGTTTTCAATACAACGCAATCGCTTGATAACGCTTTTAGCAATCAGTTGGCCGTAAAGGCACAGAAAAACTTCGGCAACGACCAGAGCATATGGTTTGTAGGAGGCAAACAGGACAAAATAAGCGCCAAAGACGCATATACCAGTGGCTACGATTTTGGACTTAAATATGCAAAAGGAACAGATACATGGGTAAGGACAACATATATGGATAATTTTGGAAGATTTTCCTACGGAGTTGAAGGAAAGGTTTATGCATTCTCGATAGATAGCTTGAAATTCTCGTTTCTAGGAGATCTTTCCTCACAATACTTGACTTCTGACGTAAAAAGGCATACAAATGGCGGAGGAGGAGTGAACCTGAACTTTCTTAAACATGAGAATGTTTTTGCAACCTACTACAGCGACGGACTAGTACAAAAAGAAACTGAAAAAGTAGGCAAGAAAAAGAAGACGGTCAGTTCTGAAGTTAACAGGAAAGGCATTAGGAGCGGATGGGTTTATACAGATAATGAGAAACGTTTGCTTGCGTTTGTCGTAGATTCACAAGACACACAGCAGATAAAGTACTCTGCTTTCGGCTCACTGCCGTTCGCAAGACTATTGACTGCATATGACCCGAATACAAAAATAGCCTATACGCAAGCATATCTCACATTTGGCATGGGTTCATTATCAGATAGAACGCTTACATCGCAGGTTCTTGACCAATTCGTGTACAAGGAATCATCAAGCCTCACAAGAACAGGACTTGCAGATTCCGACAATACAAAATGGGCTTCCACTCCAAAGATTTACTTCCTAAATAAACCTGAAAAGGAAGTTGGCGAATACGTCTCATTAACCTGGAATGTAAATCCCTCAGATAAAAGACATAATGACGTTGATGTATATGGAGTAACTGCATTAAGGAGAACAGGCCTGCTGTTCACAGAGAATGTTACAAAGGACACACTGGGCGAAATGCACTATGGAGGAGGCATTGGGATCAAGCTGTGGAAGTATGACAAAGCACCATCTTTTGTCTTTGTAAAGCAGTCAAACAATTCAATGCAAGGTAGTTTAGTCTTTAGCCTTAAATAAATATTAGAGATTCCATGGGGAAAAACATACCTAAAAAAACAGTACCGAAGAAAAAGGTATTGCCTTTACTAAGGAAAGGAGCGTCTAAGTTATATGCGCTCCTTAGGGATGAGAAGGTCAGGGATAGAGTTGAAGTAGAGTTTCCAGTCTGCATGTAGTTCCATCGGCGTCTAAGCTGCACTTTGAGAAGTATTGCGCAACAGTTCCAGAATTCGGGTCAATCCGCTATCAAATACCTGTCTCCTTTCTGCGTTATTCAGTAACAGGCTTATCTTTTGGGCAGCGTCCTGTTTTACTATGCTTGAACGCATGTCCAAAGGCCAAAAATCATCCACATGTTGCCTTATTCTTTCCTCTTTGGCAGGCATTACCAACTCATCTTTTGCAGTTGCAAGAACGATGTACAAATTATATCTTTCCCTAAAACTTTTCAATTTATTAAGGTAGTTTCTAGTTATCTTTTCTGGATCATGGGGTTCAAGAATTATAGGTTTGCCTTTTATCGAGCGGCAGGGTATTAGAAAATCTGGCCTATAGAAAAGAGTAGTTGTATTGAGAATAATAGGCGGAAATTCTAAAGGTTCGTACAATGCAGCTATGTTTCCCATAAGGAGAGCGACTTTAAAAACTCTTTCTAAAGAGCCCTTGACTTCAGTATCGCGTCGGAGAAGATGGTCCCTTATTAGTTCGCGTTCTATTCTTCGTTTTTCTTCTTCATTGGTATAATTCAACATATAGGGCAGTTGCCTTAGAGCTAAAGGCCTTGACCGGTCGTGCATCATCTCTACTTGGCGAAGAGTTTTTCTAGGAACATCCCCTATTTCATTCCTTTTTATGTACAAGTTAGTGTGAGACATTGCAATGCCCTAAAACATCTAAAACTTATAATTTATCTTAGATTTTCCAAATATTTATAGGTTTGTCAAGTGTCAGAAATAGGAATATCCTAATGTTATTCGTTATTTGTAGGTACTGTCGTTAGCGTCTATCTTTTCGAGGCTTCTTAACGATTCATCTGTCTGCTTTGTCTCGTTCTTGAATTGGCTGTATTCGGTTCTCATGTTCTTTGTTGCGTCCCAGGCTAGCTTCACCGCAAGCAACAATACAAGGAAAGTGGACCATAGCTTTAGCGTAAATGCAGTATTGCTTATGAATATGCTGTCAAGAATAAGACTAACTCCGGCAAGCAAAGCCAGGAACCATAGAGTGAAATAAACAGCTATTTTCCTTTTTAATCTCACGTATGCGTACCTTATCTTTACGTCAATGTTCTTCGCAGCCATTGCAACACGTTAGAACTATATCTGATAAGCTTTAAAAACATAGTGCTACTCACAATTCTATAAATAATTCATCGCCCTCTATTGTTAGAGAGTAAACTGGCTCGTCCTCAAGTTCTATGGGAAATTCAACAAGCTTTCCGGTAGTTACGTCCCATTTTGCGCCGTGCCACGGACATGTTATTACATTGCTGTCTAATTCGCCCTCTGCGAGAGGCCCTCCCTGATGATGACATAATCCGTGCATTGCGTAGAATTTTCCATCCACATTGGCTATTACAATCTCATCATGCCCTGGCACTTCCAGCTTTCT
>JBEKES010000002.1:0-49957 GCA_050013715.1 Candidatus Micrarchaeaceae archaeon | reverse complement strand
TAGCCTCCTGGTGCATAATGCTGGTTCAAATGTATTATTGCATTTTTCTCATCGTAGAAGTTCAAATCCTCATGGTCGAATTCACATTCGTAAATGAATCGTCCTGTTGATTCAACATCATTTATATCCACTTCCCTGTCGACGTATGGATTCTGCGGCAGTTTTCTTCGTATTGTTGTTGCTATTCCAAGTGCATCTATTACTATTTTTGACTTTATTTCCTTGTGTGCCTTGTTCTTGTCTTTTCCGAATATGCCAACAACCGTATTGTTTTCTATCAATGGTGCTTCAACTTCGAATTCAGGGGCGTATTCGGCACCTGCCTCCAATGCCAGCTTCAGCAGTTTCTGCTCGAACAGAGGTCTGTCGAGGACGTAGCCTTCTCCATCGAATAAATATCTGCTCTTGAAATCTGGTGAAAGAGCTACTACACCATCAACTTTGAGATCTAGTTCCGGGTGCTTGAATGTAAGCCCGGTCTTAGTTTTTATGTAGTCAAGATGGGAACTTGCAACTGCATCACCGCAGGTCCATCCCCAATTGGTCTTCTTGCCAACCTCTGGTTCCTTGTTCCTATCAAGCATCAAAACTTTTGCTCCTCCCTTGGCAGCCATGGTAGCCGCTAAAGAGCCAGCTAATCCTGCACCTGCAACAATTACATCGTAGTTTTCCTGCATAAAAAACACTGAATATTACAACTAGTTAATCTAAACTCTGTTCTGCATAGACTTTATAGGTTTATTGATTTGCCTTGTAGTAGAAGTATATAAGGCAAGTAAAGTTTGTATTTAGAATTTAAATAACTTGCTGTTTTTCATTTAAAGTCATGCTTTTTACGCTCTAATCTGAATTACGTAATCTGCGCTGTTTTGACTGCCCCTTAGTAATTGAGGTGTGCTCCTTTGGAGCGCTTCAAGTATTAATTCCCTGTGGGTCCTTAGCTTGCCAGGCGTTTGAAAGTTCGCATCATACTTGGTAGTTTCGGCGAACAGTGAAGGATTTTGGATCATGAATTCGTACATTTCTTTTCTGGTTCTTTGAGATAGCATGCGATTTGTTGCAGCAGCTAATGCAAGTTCATATTCTTTTGCATACAGGGCAATGCGTCCAATATCATCAACCGTTTTTGCGGATACGTTGTTATGCCTTAATATTGCATTAAGCACCGCAATGCTTGGGTTGCTGTATTCCACAAGTTTTTGGAGTTTGGCTGAAGTAGATCTAGGATCATTCGCTATTCTTTTCCTATTTTCCTGTTCTATTTTACTCTTTACGCTTGAAATATATGTTAACATTATTACAGCTCCCATTGAATTTTATCTACCATAAAATGGTAAAAACAAGTAGAGTTCTTTCTGTTCGTAATGGTATATAAAGCTTGGCTTAAATTTAGGTTTTAGCGGTATTATGATGCCTTGATGCTTATGGAGGCGATTTTGACATATTGCACAAGCGGCTGCGCATTGGGCCCAAGTAATGTGTAATACGCCCATACTGTTCCCACGGTAGATGTGCCTACCCTTACAGGTATGGAAGTAACATTGGAAACAGGAAGCGTAACGGTTACGATTTGTCCAGATTGTAAACCTCCCATTTGATAGAAGGTATTTGCAGGATTTGATACAAATGAAATTGAGGGTATTCCGTTTGCAGCATAGGGAACGCTTTGAGGCACGAATACGAACGTTGCAGAGAGCCAATTGGAATAGGTTTCCTGCCCTATATTCACTATTATGTTACCGGTTTGATGATTGTATACAGGAGTTTGGCAGGTGAATCCTGACTGTGCAACGCAGGCATTGCCCAGCAAAGAACTGCTGCTGAATACGCCCAGTGAGAACAGCGAACCCAATACTATTGCGATAATTAGTATCGCCCAGCCGTAGGTCATCAAATATTCCATTGCGCTCTGGGCGCTGAACATGTTGAAGTATTTTCTCGTCTTCTGCCTAATTAGATAGTAGAATATTATTATTCCCAATATGAAGCACAGGAAATTCAATACGATTATGGTAAGTATTAGCGCAATGGAGACAGTAATTCCCAGCCACCAGCCCCACTTTGCACCTTTCCAAAGGCCATAGGCAAGAAGAAAACTGAATATCCCTGCAATGAAAAGAATGCTGCTCCTTAGGATTACGAAAATGCTCCCAAGATTGCTGAATATGATTGATGAATAGGTTCCTGAAAGCGCGCCTATTATTCCAGCAAGTATTATGCCAAGCACAGTAATTCCAATTGGTATCTTCTTGCTTTGATTGGATTTTGCTTTTTTTGGCAATGACACACCAATAGCATATCATAGCTAAAACATATATTCTTTCGGTTTTAGGAATAGGTTTTAATCTTGCCTTTTCTGGCCGATAATATTTTATCCGTCTAAATTTTGGTTTTATTTATTAGGGCATTATTCCTTTCTGCCTTAATAGTGTACGTAATGTGGGCCTTACAGTAGTATCTACAGCTTCACGAGTTTCTATAATTTTCAATATATAATCATAATTTATTTCCATGGCTCCAAAAGTTTTGAGCAGATTGTCAGCCATGATTTTTGCAGCTTCTATGCTCTGCTTATTTTCCCTCGTGGGTTTCTCGTTTGCTGCAATATCGTTTATCGTATCATAGATTCGTTTTAATCTTTTAGGCGTTAGATCAACCTGAAGAGCCAGGAACTTTGCATCTAAATTAATTTCATACATTTTATCTATCACTATTTCGCCAATTTCCCTTATGGCCATGGCTCTGAATCCGTCATATTTTTTTGATAGTGTCTTATCCATGGCAAATGATATTATTGCATCTATATATCCAGTTTGGAATCGCATAACCCTTACTTCAGAAAGTTTTGTTTGCACTGAATCGAGAGTTCTGTCAAAAGAGTTCTGTTTAGCCAAATTTAGTTTATTTGAAGTCACAATATCACTGGTATTGCTCTGTCATTTTAGATATTTATAGCTTTTGCATGGCTTTGCAGTAGATTTAATGTAGAAATGTTCAAGAAGATAATTGAACTCAAAAATATGCTAGATTATCAGATTTAGTGTCCAGATTCTGGTTGGTCGTATTCACTGTAAGAACGTGAATACCTTAGCATGTCTTTTATCTCACTAGCTTCTTTGAATGCGTATGCGCCAAGACATATCAATGGTACGGCAACAAGACATATCCCAAATTTGAAAGGATTTGGATCTATGCCATTTCGCGATAGTTCTGGAATAGCGGCAAGTGATACCATTCCAGCTGCAATGCTTGTCCAGCCGAATTTTTTTAAAAATCTCATATTTTGCTCCCATTCCCACCTTTGGGCAACTTTAGGGCCAGAGGAATCTTTTATGAGTTCCATGCTCTTGGCATCCTCCTTTGCCATGGCAATCCTATTCTCGGTTTTTAAATCCCATAATTCATACTCGTGTATCCTTGCGAATAAATATGCGCTGAATGCAAGCTTTATCTGATATTTGATATCTGGATCCTTTTCTACATACCTGCGCAGCAATGCAACTCTAGAAGCATGAGCAATACGTACTGAATCGAGTGACTTGGGATACTCTTCAAGGCCGAGGAATTTATAGAAGTTGGAACTTGTAAATTCTTGCCTTTCCTTTTTTAGGAATTGCATTTTATCGATAAGACTAGTAATCGTTTAGATATAAAAGCATTTGTTTTTTATGTATCAATTCTATTTAAGAAAGTTAAATTGATTTATAACCTCTTTTCTGCCCAGATGAATGTCTTTGTTTCCCTATAGCCATTATTCTTCCAGAACTGCCTTGTCATCTTGTTGTTCGATTCAAGAATTTGTACATATCTTATTTTCTTGGCCTTTATTTCTTTATAAAATTCCTTGAGAATTTGTTTGCCCAATCCTTTGTTTCTATAATTCTGGCTGACAGCCAGGTTGTCTAGCATGCACCAACCTCCTGCGCTGTGCGCTAATATTTTAGCAAATAAAAATCCAGTAATTCTTCCATCAATTTCTGCAATTAAAAAGATATTTTCTTTTGGTTTAGAAAGAAATTCTTTTATTTCACTAAGTTCATGAAATGGATATTTAGAAGAGAAATTAAGCTCTTTTATTTTTTTCCCGAAAAGGTAGATTTTTGTGGCGTCATTCTTTTTAGCTTTTGATATTTTTAATGGAGATCTTTCCATAAAATCAATAAACAATTGCTGATCTAAGCTTTAACCTTTTCTTACACTGCAGGATTCTTTTCAGTTATCAAACCCCTTTTCCTGAGAAGTCTACGCAACTTTGGGGCGTACTCTTCATCCATAGATGTTCTAATTCGCACATAAGCATCAAGGGTTTCATAGGTCATACCCACCATCCTGAAGGTTTTGCGAATTTTTTTTGAAACAATTATTGCAGCTGTTCTGCTTGCTATATTATGGCTTGTGGGTTTTTTCGTCGCTATAGTTGCAAGTGTTTCAAAAATTAATTTTAATCTTTTTGGAGTCAAATCAATTTGAAGAGGTAGGTAACTTGAATCCAAATCTAGACCATACATTTTTGATACTACAATTTCACCCAGTTCTTTTATCACATCGGCTCTTAAAGTATCAGATTTGCTTACCATTTTGTCCTTCAACATGTGTAATAAACTGTCTATGTACAATGGATCAGATCTTACTTGCCTAATTTCATTAAGCCTTTCCCTTACGTAATTAAGGCGTGTAGATCCTTCTATTGTCTTTTTTGCTCCAGAAATAATCTTCTGTTGTTGATCCACATTACCACAGATATTGCTCTATTTTATTAGATATTTATAACTTCTGCATGACTTCGCAGTCGATTTTAAATAGGAATGTGCAGGGGTTAGAATCACCCATCTGGATTCCGTGTCTTTTTCTTTAGGTTAAGTTCTTTGAATAGAAGGAGGGTTTTTTCTGTCAGTTGCTTTTCCTCTTACTATCTGTCTGATGCTTAATCCGTTTCCTACTATTTCACAGTATTCTTCATTTATTGCCAATTGTAATTTACGATTTCCAGTTACTATGTCAACTAAATTATAATCAGCAATCTTTAATATGGCTCTTGCCATATGCTTTTCTTCTATTTGGTAAGGATCTAATGGTTTGCTTGCATAAATACGGGATATGAGCATGCAGTGTTGTACTGATGCATGAGCCGCTAAAGGTATTACAGGTTCAATTAAATATTTGATAATAATTTCCTTTTGTTCTCTTTTTAATCTTAGATAACCACCGACTACTCCACCTTTCTTTGATACATAGTGAGATATATTACTCAAACCTGTACTTAAAAGCTCATCAGGATTGGAATTCCTTACTTGATTTACCCAATTATTATTGATTGTTCTTTTCATAACATCCACTTTATACACAATTAACTCTATTTTAGATAATATTTATAACTTTTGTACAATTTTACAGTCGATTTGACATCTAGTGTGCAGGGGGTGAGAGTTTGCCTCTGAGTTATGTTCTGTGAAGAAATGATATTTACTGTAATTTGTATCTTATTTTCTCTTTTGCTGATTCGCTAGTAGAAGTTCAACAACTTGTTTACCATAATCAGTTAAACCAAATTCCCTTGGATTATTATACATAACAAAGTCTAAGTCCAACAATTCAGAAAGTCCTTTTTGTGCAGATATGTTTGCTACAATTATGTAACTATTGTGATGCACATCTAACAATAACTCTTTCATAGCTTTACCCATAGGAGAATTGTCTCTTGATAGAGCTACAAAATGCTTTCTTACACTATTTTTTGAAGTGTTTATTAAAGTTAATTGTCTAACTATTTTAGATTCTGTTGTTCTTTGTATATTTGTCATGTTTATCACTATTTTAACTTTGTTTTAATAGATATTTATAGCTTTATTTTTCATCTTGTCGTCGATTTGTCGTCTAGTGTGCAGGGGGTGAGCATTACCCATCTGGGTTCCATGTCTTTTTTGTTGGATATATTTGTCTATAATATGTTTATCTTGACTATAATTCATATACTTGGGGGGAGTAGCCAATAGGTCAAGTATGAATATTTAGCAAAATGAAAACCCATAGAAGCCATTTGATAGTATTGATTAACTCCATCTACTGTATAACTTGCCCAAATAGTACCAGCTTCGTAACTGCATGTATTTGGGGCAGTTATATGAAATGTAAGATTAGGTGTTACTGTACCACTGTTCAATCTTGGAAGATATACCGCATTAGGTGGAGTGAATGATACATTTGGCACTCCATTAGTTGTATTAGTAAAGTTTACAGGTACAAATACCATATAGACATTAGTCCAATTTGTACCAATGTTTTGACCCATAACTACGCTTATATTTCCTGTATTTGGATTAAATGTTGGATTTTGACAAAGAAATCCAGATTGTGTTATACATGGATTTCCACCAGTAGAAGTTTGAAGACAATGCTCAGGCAGAATTAAAAATGCGACAATTGCAATTAGTATAACTGCTAATACTAAATATTTTAACTTAGATCCTTTCTTTTTTGCCATATTTACCAATTACATAAAAAAGTTGATGTTTATAATATTATCTTTTTGATTCAAGGCTCTGTTTTGTCGTCGATTTGACATCTGGTGTGCAGGGGGTGAGATTTTGTCTCTGAGTTATGTTCTCTGAAGAAAATGATATTTACCATTACTTTCTCTTTAATTGTTCACAAGATAGAAGAGAAGCAACGCCGAAACCATCTGCTGTAAGGGTAAATACCTCTGGATTGCTCTCGTCTCTAACAATTAACCACCCACTAATTAATTCAGAAATTGCCTTGTGATTCTTTTTTACATCTAACTTAGGAGGTTCCTCATTTGGTGGTCTGTATTCATATATTTTAAGTAGTAATTCTTTCATTGTTTTGCTTATTCTAGAGTTGTTTCCTAATAAGATGCGAAATTTACATCTTATTTTAGCTTCATTTAACTCCCCAATTTTCATTAGATATGGTCCAGCAGAAGATCTTAATCGCTCGCCTATCGGTTTCATTTTAGTATTAGACACTTTTATCACTATTTTAACTCTGTTTTATTAGATACTTATAACTTTCGTCCAATTTTACAGTCGATTTAATGTCTAGTGTGCAGGGGGTGAGATTTGAACTCACGAAGGTGCTAGACCACAGGATCTTAAGTCCTGCGCGATTTTCCGTGGCTAAGCGCTTTGCCCTTTGCCTGACCAGACTCCGCAACCCCTGCAACAGAAGATTAAGCGTACATCGATGGCCCTGAATTGTCTACAGCTGTTTTGTAGCTTTCATGCGTTTCCTTGTGCTTGTTTATGAGCTCCTTTATCTTAGCTTCTACCGCCTTAGCTTCTTTGTCAAGATCCGTTATATCTATGTTAAGGTTCATCAACTTGTTGAGGTTCTGAATTGCTATTTCAGCATATATGGGATCTATTATGTTCTGCTTTACCGGTACCATTATACAGGTATCAGGAAGCTTTTCTATAGAAGCCTTTACCAGCAGAAGCGCGCTTACTCCGGTTGCAACTCCCTCTTCTATCGGCTTCAATCCGTTTGCCTGGGCGCTTGTTATGGTTCCCCCAGTTGAGGATATCAGGAATGCGGTTTTGTCCTCATCATTCATGGGTATTCCTCCTATCGAGTATATTTTTGTGATGTTTTTGGATTTTATAAATTGGTATACAACCTTGCTCAATTCAGCGATCAATTCGACAGGGATGGAGAATTCTGCAAATATGGTAATGATTTTCTCCTTTTCTGAAGAGTATACTCTTATGGGAGGTACAGGATTTCCCTTGTGTATTGAAACAAGTGGTGGGAAATTTTCGCTGTCGACGTAACCTATGTATTTCATCTGCAGCTTGTCTATTATGTAGCTTATGGTCATTGGACCTACCAATCCTACGCCAGGAAACCCCTCTATAAAAGTATAATCCTTGAAATTGCCTTCGCTAAATAGTTTTATTTCTATCATTAACTCACTTCTAATAGTAGTATTAGATTAGAAAGATTTATAAGCATAATAACGTCGCATTGCCTTGTTTGGTGCTTTTTTTGCCGTTAAACAATTTTATCTCTCTGACGGCGTATCGACGATAGGTATTTAAATCTATTCAGCGATATAGAGAATGGTGAAAACATGGCAGAAAGAATTGGATCAGAAAAAATACAAAGAGAAGATGGATATCTTTACTTCTTAGGTAAGGACGAATACGTATGGAAAACTCCAATGAAGACAAACAAGAGAGGAAGAAAGGCAAAGGTTGGAGGTGAAAGAGTAAAGAGAGAAAAAGGATATCTATATTTCATAGACAAAGGCGGATATGTAGCACGTGCAAAAATGAACAGAAAGGGAAGAAGATAATCACTTCTTCTTTTTATTTTATTTTTAGGTGCTTAGATACCAAGAAAAAGAAGAACGAAACCGGGGCATAAACAGCCAGGTCAAAAAGAGCGGCCAGTTGAAATAACCATACTTGCCGCCATTGCTTTCGTGGCTGCGTTTCTTATGTTTGCCGGAGCGGCGTTCTTCAGCTTGGTAGGAAGTCTAGGCGTCCTAAGTCTATTTATAGGAACCATATTTGGATTTGGAGCGGTTGTACTCTTCATAATGGGAGTACTATTGCTGTTAACCGCATATGGATTCTGGAAGGGAACAAGATGGGGCTGGTGGCTGGGTATAGTGATATCTGCGCTTTGCATACTTTCAATTGCTTTTGTTGACATAGTAGGATTGATCGTGGGGCTCATAGCTGCATATTATCTTACAAGACCAAGAATAAGAAAATATTTCGGATTCTAATTCAGAATCAATTAACCTTTATTTTGGAGCCAGAAGTTATTTTTTCCCTTTTGACGGTTCCTTGAGTTAATTCAATAACGTATTTTGCATCTTCTTTTGGCACATATTCCTTGCATGTCCATAATGATTTGCAGGGCATGAAGTTTTCCTTTATGTCAACTATTTTAAATTTGCTGTCGAGCCAAAGCACATCTATAGCAAACTGCATGTTCTGCATCCATATGGCGTGCTTGCCTTCACTTTCGAAAATGAATAACATGCACTGATTTTGATTTATTGAAGTTCTGTACATCAATCCGATCATTCTTTTCAGTGATGAATCAGCAATAAACGCGTAGAAACTCTTTTTGTTTATGGTAATTTTTTTTGTTTGGTATTTTTGAAGTTTGTAGAGGAATTTTAAAACCAGATAAGCACCTATTGTTCCGTTACCGATATGCTCTGCTCTTTCATGAATTGCTGAAGGTAGAACTTGCTTCCGGTGCCTTTTCCTGTCAGGCCGCTGCCTTTCCAGCCTACAAAGGTATGAAGTCCTACCATTGCTCCGGTAGTGGCGCTTACTTTCCTGTTAACATATACAACTCCTGCCTGTATGTTATTGATGAATCTTTTTATGTCATTCAGATTCTTTCCATAGAAACCAGCAGTGAGTCCGTATTCCGTATCGTTGGCCATTCTTATCGCTTCATCTATTTCCGTGAATGTTTCAATTGTTAATATTGGAGCGAACAGTTCCTTCTGCACCAGTTCGTTGTCGTGCCTGGTTTCTATTATTGTAGGTTCTACATAATAGCCCTTGAGCCCTGTCTTTACGCTGTTTCCCCCATACAGTATTTTTGCGGTATCCTTCGCCTTCTTCACTGCATTGTCGTATCTGTCGAAGGCACTCTTGCTTATCAACGGGCCAATGTAGGTTGACTTGATTAATGGATTTCCTATGGATAATTCTCTTGTCTTGCCTATCAGTTTGCTTATAAATTGTTCTTTTATCGATTCATGGATATAGACTCTTGATAATGCGCTGCACTTCTGGCCCGCATAGCCGAAGGCTGCGCTCGCGACTCCTGAAACTGCCTTGTCAATGTCAGCGTCTTTCATTATTATTGCGGGATTCTTGCCGCCCATTTCCACTACAAATACTTTCTGCTTGTTGGAATTGAAAGTTTTTGAAAGCATATTCATCCCAACGCTTCTTGAACCGGTAAACGCTATGCCTGAAACGTTTTCGCTTGATACCAATTCTTCTCCTAGAATTGAACCTGGACCTGTTATGTAATTGAAAACCCCAGGGGGAATTCCCGCATCTTTGAATAATTCGTATATCTTCAATCCAGTGAGCATCGTCATGTTTTCAGAGCACGATGGCTTGAAAACCACGGTATTGCCGGTTATCATGGCGGCTGAGCTCATGCCTATTGAAATGGAAATAGGAAAATTGAAAGGAGCTATGACTCCGAAAACACCGTAGGGCTTCAAAACAATGCTTACCTTCTCGGCATCGGATGGAGCACCCTGAAATCCAGATTCAACTTTCTTTGCGCTTGGATCAGTTGAATTTTTTCTAGCATAGCCCTTGTTTGACTCCATTTCGTTGGCATAGTATTTCATGAAGTCTATGGCTTCATCTACCTCCCCAATGGATTCGTATCTTGACTTCCCGTTTTCATAGCTGAGTATTGCGGCAATCTGGAATTTCCTCTTTGAGAGAATTGATGCTGCATTCCTGAATATGGAGACTTTCTCTATGTATTTTGTTTTGCTCCAGGGACCGAATGCCTTCTGCGCATTTGCTATTGCAGTTTGCGCGTGCTCCCTTGTGCCCTTCTGGAACGTGCCTATTATTATGTTTGAATCTATGGGCGATCTTTCCTCTATCAGTTCGTTTGAATATATCGCCTTGCCCGATATGTACATTGCGTTCTGCGCACCGAAATTCTTTTGAACCTCTTGCAATGAATTATCGAACAACTGGTCGAACATGCTTTCGTTTCCGCTTTCCAAATATTTCTTGTAGGTAGCTTCGTTCATGAATTTTTGTTTGGGCATATCAATCATTTTAAAACAAGCACAGGATATTCTTCTTTAATCTATTTATCCTTATTGGAATTATTTTCCGTTTTATTAACTAGAATATAATCCGCCGCTTGCTCCGCTTACGGAGCAATAGGCCCCGAAGAAAGGTTCAGGATAGCTGGTTGTCTGGTTCCACGAACCTATCTGGCCGTTTCCTATGGGTGCATAGTAGGCGGATTGCGAAGCAGTATAGTTTTCTGAGCCTACGCAGTATAGCGTGCTGTTCTGGGCGGCGCAGCCTGCATTTGACAAAGGCACTGGATAGCTAGTGGTTTGCGTCCATTGGCCTATGCCCTTCGAGCCTATGGGTGCAGAATAGGCAAGCGTTGCATCCGGGGAATCTGCTGCATTGCCTACGCAGTAGATGTAATTATTGTAGGTGGAGCAACCAGCGCTGAAGAAAGGCACCGGATAGCTCGTTGTGTTTTTCCACGGGCCTATGCCTGAGCTTGAGGCTGTTGCATAATAGGCAAGGCTAAGCGTTGCATTGCTATAGGTTGGAGGATTTGTGCTTGGTATGTATGCCGAGCCAACGCAATAGATTATGTTATCGTAAATGGAACAACCTGCATCGTACAAACCACTGGGATATGTAGAGGTTTGGATCCAATTGCCTATGCCTGAATTTGAAATTGGAGCATAATAGGAATAGTAAGGACTGGAGTAGCTGCCTCCTCCCACACAGTATATGTAGCCATTGTTTATTGAGCAGCTGCCATCATGGAATATTGTAGGATAATTTGTTGTGGGCGTCCAGTTGCCTATGCCCGAGCCGGAAGCAGATGCATAGAAGCTGTAGCTTTTGGTCTGATTCGTTATGACGCTTCCTGAGCCTACGCAGTATATGGTATTGTTGTAGATGGAGCAACCAGCGTCGTAGAATTTGCCAGGGTAGCTTGTCGTATTGGTCCAGTCGCCTATGCCTGAACTTGATATTGGCGCATAGTAAACATCAGTTTGAGGATATATTGCACCGTTTCCTACGCAGTATAGGTAACCGTTGCTGCTGGTTTGGTTGGTGTAATTCGCTATGGTGCTTGTTGTTGTGTTAACAGATGTAGATGTCTCAGTGCCGTTGGAAGTTATTGTGGTATTGCCGTTGAATATTATTGTAGAAGTGGAATGCTTTGTCCTATTGATTGAATTGGACGTTGTGTTTTTGCTGGACAGGTTCTTTTTTGTATAATTACCCATTTGCTTTATGAATGTAGTGACAGGATTTTTGATCAGGAAGAATGCCACTACGATTAGTATTGCAAGTATTATCAGTCCTATGATGAGTCTATTATCTGCTTCTTTCTTACCAGCTATCGAATCAACCAAATCAGTTTATCTTAATGGAGTGCCAATTAATAAAAAGATTGGCAAAGAGGGCATATTTTCGGCCTAGCAATTTTTGTATTTTTATTGTCGCATTGCAACACAAAGTTTAAATACCTTGAAAATTATAACCCAGTTATAAAGGTGCATTAATGGCTTCTTCTAATAGCAATAATCAAGAAGTTGTAGTCAAGGAAGACGAGTACAGGGAGCGATACGGCTTCAACGATTCCTTTGAATACAAATTCAAAACGCAAAAGGGGCTTTCAGAAGACATAGTAAGGGAAATATCAGCAATGAAGAACGAACCGGAATGGATGTTAGAAAAAAGATTGATAGGATACAAGCAATTTCTTGCAAAGCCAACTCCGCAGTGGGGAGGCAACCTCAATGAAATAGATTACAATGACATTTATTATTATCTAAAACCGACAGACAAGAAGGGGGGAAACAGCTGGGATTCGGTGCCAAAGGAGATAAAAGACACTTTCGACAAATTAGGAATTCCAGAAGCGGAAAGAAAGTTCTTTGCAGGTGCAGAAGCGCAGTATGATTCAGAAGTTGTATATTCTCACATAAGAGAAGATCTTGCAAAAGAGGGAGTTGTTTTCATCAGCACAGATGAAGCAGTAAAGGAATACCCAGAACTTATGAAAAAATATTTTGGGACAGTAATACCGCCAACTGATAATAAATTCGCAGCGCTTAATACAGCAGTATGGTCTGGTGGAAGTTTTATTTATGTACCAAAAGGCGTAAAGTTGAAGATGCCATTGCAGGCATATTTCAGAATAAATTCAGAAAAGGCAGGACAGTTTGAAAGGACATTAATAATAGCTGATGAAGGCGCAGAAGTTGTCTACGTCGAGGGGTGCACTGCCCCAATATACATGAGCTCATCATTACATTCTGCAGTTGTTGAGCTTGTTGCACACAAAAACGCTACAATAAAATACGTAACAATACAAAACTGGTCGAAGAATGTTTACAATCTTGTAACCCAAAGAGCATTTGCCTACGAGAACGCAAGCGTGACTTGGATTGATGGAAATATAGGCAGCAAACTGAATATGAAATATCCTTCTGTTTTCCTAAAGGAAAGAGGTGCAAAAGGTGAAATACTCTCAATTGCAATTGCAGGCCCTGATCAGGTTCAGGATTCGGGAGGCAAGATATACCATCTTGCACCAGATACAACATCGCAAATAATATCGAAGAGCGTTTCTTCTGGAAATGGAGTCTCAACTTATCGCGGATTATTGTACATAGGAAAAGATGCATCGAATGTGAAAAGCTCTGTAAGATGTGATGCTTTGCTTTTGGATGAGCAATCAAAAACTAACACTTACCCATACATGGAAGTAAATCGTGAGGATGCAACAATAACTCACGAGGCAAGCACAGGAAAAGTAGGAGAGGAGCAACTTTTCTATTTGATGTCCAGAGGAATGAATGAAGAAGAGGCACTAACAACAATAGTGTTAGGATTCATAGACCCACTTGCAAGGGCATTGCCTCTTGAATATTCGATTGAATTAAGAAGATTGATAAAATTAGACATGTCAAATTCTGTCGGTTAATACTTGAGTGATAAATTGAAAGATTACAACGCATTTGTAAAAGAAGCAATGGAAAATTATCAGAAGTTACCACAAGAGACTTCAGAAATATACAAAAGGTACTTCATCAATATACCATTTGATGTGATACCTGACAAAAATGCAACAGTAAATTTAAATATAGAAAAAGAGCTTCAAAAATTCCAGATAAAGTTTGACGTGATTGTATTAAGCGATGGATCAGCAATTGTAAATCAGAAGGAATTCGTAAAACTAATAAATAATGAAAAGTTAGACACCGAAAAAAGCATGCATAAGAGCAGCGAAGATAAATACGTTGCATTTATCAATGCTTATTCTAAAGAATCAATTTTGATAGACATACCAGATAATCAGAAAACAGGTATTAATGTTCTAGTATTTGGATCAGATAAAAGCCTAAATGAAAGGATATTCATAAAACTGGGAAAATCCTCAAAGCTGGAAGTTTTCGAATATTACGCATCAGATGCAACAAAACCATCCACGATCGGCATCATACATGAGGCACATCTTGAGGAACACGCTGAACTTGAGTTGAATTGTCTTCATAATGAGAACAAAAACACGTTAAGTTTATCATTCTTCAAAAATACTTCCAAAAGCGAATCTAATCTGATATTGAATTCTGTTTATATAGGATCGATACATACAAGAGTAAGAAATATTGTAGAGGCAAATGAGAAGAACAGCAAAGCAGAGGTCAATGAAGTAATTTTCGGGGCTTCTTCGCAAAAATTTGACATAGGAACCTATGTGGTGAATGGAGGTTCCCACACAAACGTAAGTCTTGAATCTAAGGCAGCACTCATGGACAATTCTTTCTGCATAATGAAGGGTTTCGCAAAAATCAAAAAGGGCGCATCAAAATCAAAATCCTATGTGCATGAAAGAGGCATATTACTAAGCAAAGATGCAAAGGTTTACGGACTTCCGGACATGTCAGTAGATGAAAATGACGTTAGGGCAACGCACTCTTCAGCAACAAGCCCAGTAGATGAGGAATCCGTATTTTACCTTATGTCTAAAGGAATCGATGAAGTAGGAGTAAGGAAATTGCTTATAACTGGATTCTTTGCCAACAGCATTGCAAAGATTAAAAACAGCTTGATGAAGGAATTTTCCATGTCGTTGATCAACAGCAAATTGGAGGATAAAAGTTATGGAGTGGTTCCTAACATGAATGCAAGAAATGTTTGGGTTGCTTCAACTGATGCAAAAGATAGTGACATATTCAAGGGCCATTACAAGTATAGAGGAACAGATCAGTGATATTATGCTTACAAATTACGAGAGAGTTATGAAAAAATTCATACCAGCATTTAGGTTGAAGGCAGCTAAGATGATGGTAAATGATTATGGAATAAAGCAGCAGCAGGCTGCAGCTATACTGGGAACCACACAAGCTGCAATAAGCAAATACCTCAAGGAAAGTCCTGAGAAATTCAAAGATATAAGTATAGATGAAGATCTATTGGCAAATTTCGTCGAAAAGACAACGAAAAATGAAAAAGATGGTCAAAGAATAATGTGTAGGATGTGTCAAGATAATAAGAAATTTAATTGCACGTTTATTGTAAAATAGTGAGAATATGATACTAGAATTAAAGGATTTGCACGTAGGAATCGAGGGCAAGGAAATAATAAAGGGAATAAACCTCAAAATCAAGCAGGGCGAAACCCATGTCATAATGGGACCCAACGGCTCAGGCAAAAGCACGCTTGCCAAGGCGATAATGGGCCATCCAAGAACCATTGTAACCAAAGGGGACATACTTATAGACAACGAAAGCGCACTTGGAATGACAACAGACAAGAGGGCAAAGTCTGGATTGTTCCTTCAATTCCAGAATCCTGTGGAAATAGAAGGAGTAGGATTCATAAATTTCCTTCATCTTGCAAAGCAGTCAGTTGGCAACACCGAAAGCACAAAGGATTTCATGAAAGAGATAAAAAGCAACATAAATGACTTGAAGATGGGAGAGGATTTCCTTGGAAGATCGCTCAATCAGGGATTCTCTGGTGGAGAGAAGAAGAAGGCAGAGGTTCTTCAATTGTCTGTGCTTAGGCCAAAGATTGCAATATTAGATGAACCGGACTCAGGACTTGACATAGATGCAATAAAGGTAGTTTCCAACGCGATAAACAACATTTCCGAAAAAGAGAATTTAGGACTTCTGATAATTACGCACTACAGTAGAATATTGTCTTTCATAAAGCCGCAGTTCGTGCACGTAATGGTGGATGGAGCCATTGTTGCAGAGGGAGGAAACGAGCTCATAGAAAAGCTTGAAAAGGAGGGCTACGATTCATACATAAACAAGAAATAGTGCTACTATGGCGTTTAGCGTAGATTCGATAAGAGCGGATTTTCCTATTTTGAAGATCAAGATGAACGGCAAGAAGCTTGTTTATCTTGACAGCGCCGCAACTTCTCAGAAGCCAAAGCAGGTCCTTGAGTCAATGGACTATTACTACAGGAACTACAACGCCAATATACACAGAGGAATATACAAGATAGCGGAAAGGGCAACGGAAGAGTATATAGATTCAAAAAAGAAGATTGCCAAGTTCATAAATGCCGATTCGATTGAAGAGATTATATACGTAAGAAACACGACAGAAGCAATAAACCTTGTTTCACTTGCGTGGGGCAATGCAAACGTGAAGAAAGGTGACCATATTCTGATATCGGAAATGGAGCACCACAGCAACATAGTGCCATGGATGCTCCTTGCAAAAAGAAAGGGCGCGATACTGGATTTCATAAAGCTGGACAAGACAAACTCCAGGCTTGATATGGACAGCTTCAATAAAATGCTTGAGAAAAAACCAAAAATAGTTGCAGTTACGCATGTATCCAACGTGTTGGGAACCATAAACAACATAAAAGAGATAATAAAACGCGCTCACAAAAATGGTGCATTTGTTTTAATTGATGCTGCACAGTCTGTGCCACATATGCAAGTTGATGTAAAAGAGTTAGATTGCGATTTCTTTGCTTTCTCTGCACATAAAATGCTCGGACCAACAGGGATAGGAGTTCTTTACGCTAAAAGAGAGATACTTGAAAACATGGAACCGCTCTTTGGAGGAGGCGACATGATAAGGACAGTGCAGTATGATTCCTATTCGTGGAACGATTTGCCCTGGAAGTTTGAGGCAGGAACCTCCGATGTTGCAGGAGGCATCGGATTCGGTGCAGCAATAGATTATCTTAACAAAGTAGGAATCGGCAACATAAGAAAACATGAGAAAGAGCTTACAAAATACGCCCTGGAAGAATTAGATAACGTAAAAGGAATAAAAGTTTATGGACTCAATTCAAAAAACATGGATGAAAGAGCAGGAGTAATAACATTCAGCATGGATAAAGTTCATCCGCATGATGTTGCACAGATATTTGACAGCGAAGGAATAGCAATAAGGTCAGGCCATCACTGTGCAATGCCTTTAGTTACTGAAAGGTTAATGCAACCAGCGCTGTCAAGAATCAGTTTTTATTTGTATAATGACAAATCAGAGGTAGATGCAGCAATTAAAGCATTAGGTAAAGTAAAAAGCACATTTAGGATCAAGTGATCTTTTGCCAATGGACTTGTATGCCGAAGAGATAATATCACATTACGAGCATCCGCACAACAAGGGTGAAATCAAAAACCCGAGCATAAGCGTTCATGAGCACAATCCCCTGTGCGGAGATGATCTTACAATTTATTTGGAAATAGAAAAAAATAGGATAAAGGAGGTAAAATTCAACGGGAATGGGTGCGCGATAAGCATGGCTTCAGCAAGCATGCTTACAGATGAGATAAAAGGTAAGACTCTTGATGAAATAGAGAAAATGGGATTGAAGGACATAATAGATTTGCTGGGAATAGATCCCGGGCCAGCAAGATTGAAGTGCGCCACTTTGTCATTGAAAACATTGAAGGAGGCATCGTTCATGTACCAGCACAAGAAAGTGGACAACGAAACAAAGCAGTTATAGGTCGTTTAGACTTATCTCTACTCTTTTCCTGTGAGAGCCTTTGTTCTCAAAGCCCGAGAGATTCACAATCCCTATTTCCTTTGTATTTTTGACATGGGTCCCTCCATCCATTTGTACATCAAAGTTTTCTATATCAACAACTCTTACAGTCTCAAGCTTGTTTAGTAATTCTCTTCCGGGTTCTGTCCTTACAAGATTTGGTATTTTTAGTGCCTCTTCCTTTGATAGGATTTTGACAACAACATTAAGGTTTCTATTTATGACAAGTTGCGATTCCTTTATTACCTGTTCTGCTAGTTCTCTGTTAAGCTCAGGCATATCGAAATCGAAGTGTGATTTCATGTCGCTAATCATTCCGCCAGTGAACATTGCATTGTACTTTGATTCCATGATTCCGCTTATCACATGTATCGCAGTGTGGTGTCTCATGTATGCATATCTTTTTTTCCAGTCTATTTTGCAATGAACTTCATCATTAACTTTAAAATTTGGCAATGCTTCAATAATATGAATAACATTGTCGCCATTCTTTTTTGTATTAATGACTTTATTCTCTTGCCCATTAAATGAAATAATTCCAGTATCTGGAAGTTCTCCTCCACCGCCAGGATAAAATACAGTCTTGTCAAGTTCTATTTCGATTTCTTTTTCGTTTTTGTTTGATATTGAAGTTACTTTAGCATCAGTTTCTTTAGCATAAGAGTCATTCAGGTAGATTTTTTCAACCAATTTAACACCTTGATAGTCCCAGCCAGATTCGAACTGGCGTAAACGGGTCCAAAGCCCGCTATCCTTGGCCTCTAGATGATGGGACTATGTAGATATAATTAATTCATGGATATATAAAAACTAATATTTTAACTAGTACGTCTATTTTATTTTTAATTTTAAATGGAAGCCGCGTTTTTAAGATAGATATAAATATTTCCTTAAAGATATTAATTTTAGTGATAAATCAAAAGGAAATTCAATTTAATAAGTAATTGAATTGAAGTGAAGTTTCATGATTAAAATACAAACTGCCTCTTTAAAAGATCTTCAAGAGGTATCAAGATTAATTAGGTTAGGGGTAGAGGAAGATATGTTACTTCCAAGGACTTCTAGGGAATTGCGTTCATTGATAAGGAAGGATAATGTCATTGTTGCTAGTGATGAAAACAAACTTGTCGGTGTTGTTGCACTTGACTTTTACTCAACAAGATTATCAGAACTGCGTTCTCTTTACATTATGCACGAGTACAGAAAAGCGGGAATTGGTGGTAAACTCATCGCTAGATTATTAGAAAGGGCTCAGTCTCTTGGAATAGACCAAATACTAACAGTAACGGACAAGAGAAATAAGGACTGGTTTGTAAAGCATGGATTCGATATAGAGCCGCATGGATTCAAAGTGGCATTATTCAGAACACTTTGAATTTATTTGAATAGAATATTTGAATAATTACAATGTCTGTTTTTCAAATAATGATCTTATAATTAAAGATAGGTGTCCTTCTTCCGTGAGTCTTCTTAACCCGTATCCAATCCAATCTGCTCCGAAAGGCACATAAACAGACACATTTTGACCATGTCCTGCAAGATGCTTTGCATATTTGTTTCTTATCCCGTTCAACATTGCAAATGTCACTTTCCTTTTGTATGTTTTATTCAATATTATTGCCTCTTCTATCAATCGCGAATCGTGCGTTGCTATGGTAAATTTGCTTGACTTCTTGAACAGTAGTTTCATCAGTTGTGCGTAGTTGTGGTTTGATGCCCTTTTGGAATTGAAAACTTCGTTGGTTTTTACTTTATATGCTCCTTTTACAAGTCTGATTACCCCTTTGTATTCTATTATATTCAGAATATCAGCTTCGCTCCTCTTCAAATATGATTGTATACATATTCCTGTATTTCCGTATTTAGCAGCTGTTTTGTATGCGTTGATTGTTTTGGTTACATATTCGGGCTCTTCCATATCAAGCCATACAAATACATTATTATTTTTTGAGGATCTTACAAGTTTGAGATAATTAGCAAGAAATTTCTTATAACTAATAAGCAATCCAATTTCAGTTGGTTTTATGGAGATTGCTGCATCCAGTTTTTGCCTGTTTATTTCTTTTATAAGATTAAGATAAACATCTACTGATTTGATTATATCTTTTCTTTCGGATACGTTTTCTCCCAAAAAGTTTATTATCGTTGAAATTCCTTTGGAGTTGAATGCCTTTGTTCTTTCCACTGCGTCTTCCAGATAATAACCAGCGATCCATCTTCCTGCAAGTAATTTCTCTATCGATGCATTTAGGTTCATTTGCTCATTATTCCAATTTTTGCGAAGGATTTTACCAATTGCCTATAGTTTTTGAATTGTATTGAAGTGATGCCAACTTTTTTTGCGCCGTCAGTATTCTTCTTTAGATTATCTATGAATACCGCCTCGCTGGCCTTGACATTCATCTTCTTTAAAACGAATTTGTATATTCTTGCCTCTGGTTTTCTCATTTTCAAGTAGCAGGAACTGAATATTTTATCATATGCTACACGTTCCAGGTATCCTTCCATCTTCATTATGTGCCTGCTTCTGCTGACGTTAGTAAGTATTGCGATTTTATATTTTTTTGATAATCTTGCAATAAGCTTGATTATATTTTCATTGATGGTGTTGAGCTTCACAAAGGCCTTTTCCCACTCCAGCTTTTCCTTGCTTACATTGAACTTCTTGGAAAGAATCCTTTCCATGTCAACGAGCTCTAATTTGCCTATTTCCATCTTATCCAGCAATGGTATTAGCACTTTTCTAAATTCCTTTGGATTGACGCTTACCTTTTTTGATATGTAATCTATGTAATATTTCTCGTCAAATGTGTCTATTACTCCACCCACATCGAAGATTATTAGTTTTATCATTGCAATACCATTTATAGTTGAGAGTAAACGTATAATAATGTTGATTTAATGGATTCTGTCGTTATTGCGATTGGTGGCAATGCATTGCTAGACCCTTCAGGTAAGCAGAGCCTATTTAACGAAAACAGGAATATGGAAAGGATTTCGAAAAGCATTGTAAAATTATTGAAAACCAATAGGATAATTCTAACTCACGGCAACGGCTCGCAGGTTGGGGACGAGCTTGCAAGAAATGAGCATTCCAAAAAATTCATGCCAAAGATGCCGCTTTATGTCATAAATGCAGAAACCCAGGCACAGATAGGAACATTGATTGAAACCTCGATAAGAAACAGCATGGAAGAATTAGGCATTAGAAAGGATGTTTCGGTAATATTGACGCACGTATTAGTTGATAAAAATGATCCCTGCTTCAAAAAGCCTTCGAAACCGATAGGTCCGCTCTATACCAAAAAAGAACTTCAAAATGAGCTCAAGCTCGATAAATTTGATTACATAAAAATAAAATCCAAATATAGACAGGTTGTGGCTTCTCCAAAGCCTAAAAAAATACTTGAAGAAGAATCGATAAAAATGCAATCTAAGAATAATCTGGTTATTTCCTGTGGGGGAGGAGGAATACCCATGGTAAAAAGGGGCAAAAAATTATATGGCATTAGTGCAGTAATAGACAAGGATTTGACTGCACAGCTTCTTGCAAGTTCTGTGGGAGCTGAAACGCTAGTAATACTTACAAACGAGCATTATTTGTATAAAGATTATAAAAAAAGGAAAGGACTCATAAAAGAGATTTCAATAAAAAAATTGAAACCGCTATTGAATACGCTGGAGGAAGGGACCATACGCCCAAAGGTAGAGGCATGCATAAAGTTCATTGAAAATGGAGGAAAGCGAGCTTACATAGGGAATCTGTTTGAACTTGAACTAATGCTCAATGAAAAATCAGGAACGTTGATAAAGAAATGATCATTTGATTGCATTTGCGATCTTGTCTTTAATTTTTTCGATTTCTTCCTTGCTGCTGTATTTGTACCTTGGCCAGAAGAATCCTTTAAGTCCATCCTTGAATTTTCTTGGAACTATGTGTATGTGAAGGTGAGGCACGCTTTGGCTAACCTTGTTGTTAACAGCTATGAATGTGCCATCGGCACCTAAACTGCTCTCAACCGCTTTGCTTAGCAATTTGACATTATTGAAAAGCACATCAATTGTTTTGCCAGGAATCTGATCTATTTCAGAATAATGCATTTTCGGAACTAGCAAGACATGCCCGGGAAAAAGCGGTTTCATATCTAAAAAGGCTATTGACTGAGAATCCTCAAAAACTACATATCTTTCGATTTCGTTATTCACTACATTGCAAAATATGCATGTCTCGGGTTTTTTAAATAGGTGAGACTGCTTCTTTGGGTCCTCTTTCATTGCATACGCCCTTATTTGCTTATTACTGGTCCTGGCAATGATTCAACATAGGATTGGCTTGAGCTGTTGCTTATGGAGCTTGCGTTGAGATTCATGGCGAATGCGCCATTATTGCCATTCATGTATGCTGAAAAGCTCAAAGGCATGTAGTAGGTATCAGAATAGCACATTTCGAATGCGCCTTTCCCAATGATTGAGCTGTTGCTGCCCAACTCGGTAAGGTTTCCTGACACGAATGTGCAGGGAATTCCGTTATACTTGCTTTGGTAGCTCTTCTGGTAAGCAACATTTATTCCGAAGTTTGCCAATTCATTCAAATTAAAATAGGCAAGCTGGTTGAAATTAATTCCTATCAGATTATCGGAGTTTATGCAGGAGATGCTCCTGCTTCCAAGAATCAGGTTGCTGTATTTTCCGTTGGATGCTGCACTTGCATTAAAATTGGTGCAGATGAATGTACCATTTGTTTGATTGAGGAAAAATATTTCTCCTGTTCCTATTACAGGAAGACTTGTCGCCTTGATGTAAAGCTTTAGGTTGCTGTGGTATTTGGATTCATTCATGTATATGGGAGAATCTACTGATGCAATCGATGAAGTGAATCCTGAAGGCCTTACCTGAATGCTCCCGTTATATAGAATGGTAAATTGACTGATATTGGAAAGGCTTGATTGTGATAGTTGCTTTAGCTGCAAAGTTGACTGGCTGGAAGGCTCTGAAAGAACATTAGGGAATGCTGCAGGGATTGAACTACTTACATTTGGAAAACTCGGCAGTTGCGGTGCATAGGTTTGTGTGCTGTGATTAATATCAGCTACGAAGAATATTGCTGCTGCTATAATTATTACTATTAAAATTGCAAGAAAAGCCCCAGGTATTGATCCTTTCTTGTTTCTTTTGATACTAAAAGAATCTTTTTTAGTATTCATGAGTTTATTACTATGCTAAACTATAAGAAGTTATTTAACGATAATATGAAATGATACGATGCCAGTGGAGAATATACCTGGGAGGAGAATAAGAGGCCGATATTTATTAGCTTTAGTTCTAATTATTTTATTCACAATTGCACTTTTTGTTGCTGACACTGTTGCTTATATTTTAATAAAGAGATTTGCTCCTTCTTATGTTTCTTACATACCTTACATAGTAGAGGCTACGCGCATTTTATTAGGAATTTTGGGCGCTTATATAGTATACAAAATACTGTTGTCTGTAGTGGAACTAAGAGGAAAACAAAAACATGATTTTGCAAATACTGAAGTGATAAAACTCTTTTTACGCGTATTATTCTGGTTTGCAGTAATAGCTATTGTCCTTACCGGTTTTGGCATAAGTCTTTCTGAAGCGCTTGCAGGAGGTGCTATTGGAGGCATAATAATCGGACTGGCAGTTCAGACAGTATTCACTAGCATAATATCAGGATTCCTTATTTCGTCTGGAAAAACACTGCTTCCAGGAGATATTGTTATTCTTCATTCTCTTTCGTGGGGAGATCTTCTGTGCAAAGTAGTAAAGGTCAATATATTATTAACAGAGGTAATTACACACGACAATAACAGAGTTAAAGTTCCGAATACCTTGCTGGCAACATCTACAGTATTTACCCATTTGAAAAACAGTATGGATTATTCATATCCGTTTCAAGTAATTGTGAATGCAGATGTATCTGCAACAATTCTTGAAAAAAAGGCTAATGAAATTTTGAAGAGTAAATTCTATAAACTTAAATTGAAAATTCCAAGAATATATTTATATCAAAAAACAGGAACTACTAATGTGTTCAATGCGGTTTTGAGTTTCAATAGTTTCGATGATTTAAACGGTTTGATAAACCTTGTAAATACCGCTTTTGATGATGCATATTGGAGCATCAAAAAAACATAAAAGAGATACATTATTTTCTAGGTTCTATTGGATTTATATTTTGTTTCCTAAGTATTTTTAGAGTATTTTCAGTTCTAATTGAAATTACTCTAAATGATTCAGTATCTTGATTAAGTTTAATTATTATTGCCTTGCATATTTCTTTTACAGAAAGTAATCCTTCCTTTTGTTCATCGAATGCTGCACATGTAGCCGTAGATATTAGTATTCCTCGAAGATGAAAATTAACAAAAATATTTTTGGGTGAATTCATTTTTCTTTTTACTTCTTCAATTGTTTGTCTTCGTATAGCGTAATTTTTGTTTTTTAATCCTTCGATAAAAACATCGACCGCTTCAACTACAGGCTGTTCAATTTTATCTGGATTTGTTGCACTATCTAGACGATCTTTACTGAAACAGTTTTTAGCTAAACTTAAAACTCTGCTGGCTTGTTTCAATCTGTCTGTAAAGTCCTTCTCGTAAACAATTCTTAAAGATTTTTGCAAATTATCACTATAGGTGATGGTTTTAGGAAATATATATAGATTCGGGATTACCGATTTATGAATGGTCTTTTCAGATAGGTATTTATATTTCTATAAATAGAGTTATTTTGTGATGAAATGGTTACAAAAAGTTTCCCTATGTTTGATAATCCTTTAAAATATGTAGAACGCCAAATAACTGCAAAGGAACAGTTAGTTGTAGGTAAAATGTATGATATAAAACATAAGGAATCTCCAGAGATCAGTGCTGGTAGATTCAGAATTTTGTCTTTGAATGAAAGAAGGCTTAACTTAATTAGTGTAGAACTTATAACTCCAACGACAGCTACCGAAACTGAAATATATCTTCCAGATTTTGGAATTGCGGCTTTTCCTGATGGTAAATGGAGAAGAGGCACTTGGCTAGAACCAGTCGAATGAAATTTGGGGTCACTGGGATTTGAACCCAGATTTGCAGGTTACTTCATATTCTATTTCTTAATTCCAGATCCTCATCATCGCAAGTTTGCTCAACAAAATATAAACATCTGGAGCCTGCCGCGCTGCCAAGTTACGCTATAACCCCTTGAATATTTATTTATAAAACAAGATTATTATATATAAGTCTTATCCAGCACCAACAAGTACTCCGATAATTCCACCCAATATTGCTATGATTCCAAGTATTAGTATTATTGTTGTCATTGTGTTTGTCTTTGCAAACTTTATCAACCCGCTTATCAGTACAAGACTTACCAACGTTGATACAATTATTGCGACTATAAGACCCGGCAACGTAAGTACGCTGAATACATAGCTTACCTGGACATGCGAGAATATTATTGTCACTAGTGATGCACCTATTGAAGCTGGCAGCAACGCAAAGAACGACAATCTGAATGCCTCTTCTGGCTTTGTGTTAAGAAACAGCATAGTAGATGTCGTTGCACCTGATCTGCTTATTCCAGGAAGCGCAGACAAACCCTGGGCTATTCCAACAAATACAAAATCCAATAATGTGAGATTGTGTATATCTTTCTTTACAGAATGCAAAGATTTTGAGAATTTTATTACTATCCAATCAATGATAAGAAGAATTCCAAGCACTATCATTGGAATTCCTATAACTGCACCAGTTATGTTTGATACATATTTGTAAATAGGAACAGCTATTATTCCAGTTACTATTGTAACTACTACCAAGTATTTGAGTAACAGTTTGCCTTCATTATCGCTCTTGCCAAATATTGCAAGTATTGCCTTCTTGACTTCTTTCCTGAAGTAGATCAGTGCCGCTATGAACGTGCCTCCTTCTAAGAATAATCCTAACGCATATGCCTGCGAGAAAGTAAGATGCAAAAGAAACGATGATACAAGAAGTATCTGTGTCTTGCTGCTTATGGGGAGCCATTCGCTTATCCCCTGCACTATGCCCAATATTAATCCTACGAATAGCTTGTACAGGTAAGCACTGGAAAGCATAAGTTCACTTCATAGATATATGCAACAATATTTATAAAGATAGTTGCGAATACTATATAACTGTTGGGTGTTTCTATAAAGAAAGAATATATGATTTATATCGCAGTGGCTGTAATCGTTGTTGTGGGTGTTGTTGCCTATCTGCTTCTCACAAGCAGTTCAGGCTCATCGCTCATTGGGAGTCCTGTTAGCGCATCGACAATCCTGCAATTGCAAAACATTGCAAACAACAACACTCTTGCAAATCAGGTAGGCTCAGGAATAGCCATATCAGCTTCTTCCAATCTTCCGGGACCGATCAATGCACCTACATTCACAATTAACGGAAAACCAGAGATTCTTTACGTAGGTGGAGATTTCTGCCCCTACTGCGCAATTACAAGATGGGGTTTGGTATTAGCATTGATGAGGTTCGGCAGCTTTACAAATTTGACGTACATGGAATCCAGCCCTACTGACGTCTATGCAGATACACCTACGTTCTCTTTCGTAAATTCCAGCTATAATAGCAACTTGGTACATTTCAACGGATTCGAAATAACAAACAGAGAAGAGCAACCGATAAACAACAGCAATTACACTCCTTTGATGCAGAGCATATACGGAAAGTACGCCCAGGGGATTCCCTTCATAGATTTTGCAAATACAAGCATACAGGATGGCGCAGTGGTAAGCCCCCAGATAATAAACGGGCAGAACTGGAATCAGATAATATCGCAGCTCAATAACCCTGGCAGCAATGACGCCCAGGCAATAATAGCCAATGCGAACATATTCACCGCTTACATATGCAGAAGCAATTCAACGCTCAATTCAACGGCAAGCGCTTGCAAGCAAAATTACGTAAAATCAATACTGGCGCAGGAGCAGGTTTAACAATCGTGTAGTGAATTAGCCATTTCAAGAGCAAGCGTTCTGTTGGAATTTATTATGTTTGTAGTTTCTTGAGGATCTTTTGACACTTCGTAGAGTTCGTCCTTTCTTCTTCCGAAGTAATGCATGAGCTTCATGTCACCTTTGTAAATTGCAGTTACCTTCATGTTCAATTTTCTTTTTGCCTTTAGTATCGCGGCCGCGCTTTTTGCCCTTGGCGCAAGCATGCTGAGAAGTTTCTCGTCCCAGCCCTCGCTTATTCCAGTATGTTCTGATATCACATACCTGTCTTTTCTTATATTGCCGTCAAGGTACTTGTATTTCCCTTCGGCAAGATCCAGTATTGAATCGTGCAGCGCCGAAGTCGAAACAGGAGTATCAACGGTATCTTTCATTTTCACTAATTTTCCGTTTTCATAGTTTGCTGCAAGAAGCGGAACCCTTGAGATTTGCTCATAGGGCGGAAGCGAATGATAGAGAAGCCCGTGCTCTCCGAATAATTGGCCGTGATCTGAAGTAAATAGTATTGTTGAGTTTTCCAATAATCCTTTTTGCTTTAGTATTTCAATTGTTGAGTTTATAGATTTGTCAAGGTATTTCAGTCTTCTGAGATAGCCTTTGTGCAATTTGTGCATGTTGTAGTCGCTCATTTCCTCAACACCCCCAAGGTAAAGCCATTTGTCCTGTGGTATTCCCATGTCGTTCAAAGGATAATTCTCGTGTGCTTCCATGTAGTTTATGAAAATGAACTGTGGCCTATAATTGTAATCGTAGGTCAGATATGCGTTAAGCAGCTTGTTCGTATCTATTGCACCCCTGTCAAGCTTGTTTGTTCCATCGGCCTTTGCAACACCCTGGTTCATCCTGCGCCTTGCGCTGACATACAGTTTGTCAAGCGTGCTTTTCGGGAGGAATCTTGTGAGAAGATAAGCAGTATAGATCATTTTGATCCTTGCGGATGCGCCGCCTTCCAGTATGAAGGATAATTTTCTTGCAAGGGACTTGTTGTATTTTACATTGGAATTAAGCCATACGTCATGGATCTTGTCGAAGCCTAATCCCAGATTGGTAAAGCTGGTTAGAAAGGGATTATTGGAAAGAAGAACAGATTGATAGCCATAATTTGAGAGCTTTCTCGATAGAGTATTCTCATTCTCGCTCAGGAATTTTGTTTTTACCATCCATGGGTCTATTTTGTTTGTCCCGTTCTTCAGGAAGTCCCTTGATACTTGCTTTATGTCGGATACTTTCCTGTTGGTGAACAATGACGCATGGGTAGGAACCGTCCAGGATCCTGATGACACTGCATGAGTATAGTTGCTTGCGTTGCGCGCTATCCTGTTTAGCGTTGAAAGCTGCGGATTTCTATATACGTCCTCAGCCCTCACGGTATCCATCATTAGCACAATTACGTCCTTCCTGTCTTTGGTCATCTTTACACGTATAATATCTATCTCGTACAGAGTATTTAAAGATTTATGCAATATTTTGGTTTTTGAGGCAGTTTGCATTTATCTGAAATTCAGAAAATAATTAAAACTTTTATCAAGCAAATTATAACAGTTTATATAGATGGATTGCAATATAATCAATTCTGAGATGGTCTTTTGGATATTTGCGTTCTGAATCCTTTCTTTTACCCGTACAAGGGAGGAACTGAAAAGGTAATAATGGAAGTGTATAAGCGACTTGTAAAAAACAACAATGTAACAATTATAACTTCAGCGCCACTAAGGAAAAACAGGCCCTCTGTTGAATACATAGAAGGAATAAAGATAGTGAGGCTCAGGAACATACAAACGCACATACCGATATTTCCCATGCCGTTCGTATTCTTCCAGGGATTGAAAAAAGCGCTTGTCAAGGAGAAAAGCGACATTTACCACATAAACAACAGGTACCAGTATTTCAAGGACACTGTAAATACAGTAAAGGACATGAACAAGAAGCTTGCATTGACAATACACAATGCCTTGCCTACGAATATAGATCCTTTGACAGACAGATTGGGATATATTTACGATTACAGGATATGGGGCATCAAACTGATGCACGACATGGATCTTATAACGGGAGTTTCCACAAGCACCATAAAGACAACTGTTCCGAGGCGCGACCTCAAGAAGACGCACCTTGTTTTCAACGGAGTGGATTACAATAACTACAGGAAAATAGGAAGAAGCAACAAGGAGGTATCGAAAGTAAGAAACAGGCTTGGCTTTGATGGAATTACCATACTTACCAACGGAAGGCTGGCGAAGCAGAAAGGGCAGATATACCTTATGGAAGCGGTTTCCGAGCTTGTAAATAATGATAAGGAGAATCTGAATCTTCTTGTAATAGGAAACGGACCGTTAAAAAGAAGATTATATACAGCAGCAAAAAGATTGGACATAAAGGACAGGTTCAAGATCATGTACAATTTAGACGATAAGGAATTGCCCTTCTATTATAATGCCTGCGATATTTTCTCATTACCTTCGCTGTACGAGCCTGCAGGATTAGCAGTTCTTGAGGCGCTGGCCTGCGAGATGCCATCGATAGTATCAAAGGTTGGAGGCGTCCCTGAAATGGTGGGCAGTTCCGGATTCTATGTAAAGCCGAAAGATTATAATGACATAAAGGAAAAAATAAGATATGTAATGGACAACAGGAAAATCGCTCTGAAAGTCGCAAAGAGCGGCAGAGAGCGAATGATAAAATGCCACAACTGGGACTTGATAGCAAAGCAGTACGAGAGGTTATTCTCTAAAACGATAAGATACTGATTCCATGGCTTCGAGAGATTCATCCCATCCTAAAAAAATGGTAAGCAGAAAGGAATACCGAAAGCTTGTGGACAGATTCGGATTGTTCATAGTTCTTGGTCTTGTGGGCAGTTTTGCGGTATTTGTTGCCATAGCGCTTTTCGGAGGATTTTCAAATGTCATAAGCACCATCGGCAACGCGAACAAGTGGTATTACCTTCTTGCATTTGCATGCGTGTTTGCAAGCTACATTGCGCGTTTCTTCAAATGGGATTACCTTACAAGAAAACTGAATCTTAAAATCCCAAAAAGAAAGAATTTCCTTGTTTACCTATCGACAAACGCAATGAGCATAACACCAGGTAACATAGGAAGCGTTGTTGCCGCATATACCATAAAGAAATTAACGAACAACAAGTTCGCGAAGATAATTCCCATCGTTACAATGAATCTTTTCACTGATTTTGTGGGTTTTGCGATATTCGCATTTCTGATTTCGTTATATATAGGAAAATATGTCATTTATGTAATAATTCTCGACCTTGTATTGGTAATACCTTTCATATTCATACTAACTCCTTGGATCTACAATCTGATAAAGCAAAAGAAGAAGAAAGGATACATAACAAAAAAGGTTTTGAAGTATGGAGGTACCTATTACCTTTCACAGAGCACGCTTAACAAGCCGAGAACCTATCTGTTCTCGCTCATGTATACAATGCCTGCTGATTTCCTCAATTCCTTTGCGCTTTACTTCTCGCTCCTTGCTGTTGGATTGAATCCCAGAGTAATTGTATCAACTTTCATATTCTCTGTGGCGCAAATTTTCGGCATGATTTCAACGCTTCCAGGAGGAGTAGGAGTTGCTGATGCAACGCTGGTAACTTTGCTGAAAAGCGAATTCATGCTTTCCAGCGCGTTAAGCTCTGCGGTTACTATAATGACAAGAATAGCATACCTTTGGTTTGGTGTCGCCATAGGCCTTATCGCATTGCTCTGGACACTTAGGTATTGGAAGAATTCAAAATAGCCTTAATAGCATTTTTACAGAACAATATTCCACACACTCTGACAAAAGTCCATATACTTTTTGGGCTCTTACATCATTCATTCTTACCATATGTTCACGCGAAGGTAAAAAAACCTCGTCAGGATAACCGCATTCCATATTATAGGTCCTGATCAACCTGATTGCTTCACTTGAGGATACTCTATAATCGCTTCCTTTTCTTATGGCGTCCATTAAAATTGCTCTTTCCTTGTTCATTTTATCATCAAGGACTCTTTGCTCTAATAGATATATATAAATTTGCAATTAGGAGTTATTGCAAATTAGGACAAAATAAGAAAAAGAATTAATCTTCTGATTCTTCCGCTTCATCTTCAGAGGCTTCGAACTCGCTGTCCGAGCTTCCTCCTCCTGCGCCTTTCTCAACAACAGTTATCTTGCCGAACTTTCCTGATGCCAATTGAGGAGTTCCTCTGAATTCATTCACATAGCCGTTTGCGACTTCTATCGTGTCTCCAACATCAACAGTATTGATATCGTTTCCCCACAATGACATTGCTATGGAGCCTGTGTCATCCGAAAGGGTTATGTTTGCTACGCTTAATCTCTTTCCGTACTTTGTTACAACTTCTCTTGGTGCATCCTTTTGTGTTACCTTTGCCTGTATGGTAACGTTGCTGGCACCGACTTTTAGATCACTTATTTTCATTTTCTCGCCTTAGTATACTTAATATAATTAGATTATATTTATAGGTAGTTTATGTTTACAAAGTTATTTAAGCGTATTAGTCACTCGTGGCTCTTTTTAATGCTTCAATCAATTTATCAAAATTTTCAGTAGGGTAAGAAGATCTTGATAATCCTGATAATACTATCTTGGCTGCATTAACTTCAAAAGTTGTTACTCTAAGCAATAACTTGAATTTTTCTAGATCATATCTTTTTATATTAAGGCTTAGAGTTTGCTCATCGTCTACTTGCGTTTGAGTTTTATTATTAGTTAGTGTTGTTGCCATTTTACTTCCTTTTTAATTGAACAAGTCGCTTGAATTCAGCAAGCAAATCATCTAAATACACCGTTCTTGCATCTGAAATCATTTTTATAGCCTTCAGTTGCTGGTATGCGTTCCTATGCAAAGCTAGGAGTTCTTCCTTTGAACGAATTTTAGTTCCTGCAGTAATTTCTGCTCCACTCATTGTACCACATTATTTTGATATCCGTTCAGATATATATAAGTTGGCTTGGCTAAACTTGTAATATGCCAGAAGAGCAAGCGCCTAGCATGCATCCCTCGTTTATGGGCGTAATAAGGCAGAAGGAGCGGCTCAAGGAGAAGCTAGCCAACATAAAGCACAAGATAGGCGTTTACAGTGCCAAGGGAGGAGTAGGCAAGACAACAGTAGCTGTGAACCTTGCCTATGCACTAAGCAAAAAAGGATTCAAAGTAGGCATTCTTGATGCTGATATAGATACTCCTAATGTTTCGCTGTTTCTTGGAATTACTGAAAAGATAGACACTTCAAGCTTTCCGCTCAAGCCATTGGTAAAGGATAATGTAAAAGTAGCATCAACTGCACTTGTTGTTGATGACATAAAAAGGCCGATAATATGGAGAGGACCCATAATAGTTAAGATGCTTGGAGACTTCTTTGAAAATACAGACTGGGGAGAGCTTGATTACTTGATAATAGATCTTCCTCCAGGAACTTCAGATTCCCCTTTAACAATAATGCAGGTGCTTGAGCTTGATGGTTTCATTATAGTTACTACCCCTCAAAAAATAGCAGCAATTAATTCAATACGATCCGGCCTTATGGCTAAACGACTTAATGTGCCAATCATAGGCATTATAGAAAACATGTCAAACGAAGAGATAAGTGAATACACAAAAGATGTCATGAAAAATTTAGATACGAATTTGCTCGGCTGCATTGCATTCAACAAAAAATTCAATGATTATAGTGATAGTGGAAAAATACCTGTTATTGAAGATTCAGAGATATCAAAACTTTTTGAAAAAATTATAGAAAATATGATTAGTTAGTTATAAATATCTGAATAAACTGAGTTTCTATTTAAGTGATATTATGGGAACAACGATTGTTGATTTATCTAAACACAGTACATATATTTTATTAGGATTGCATGTAGCCCGCGGAACTGAGCTTTTAACGGCAAATGATCGTTATTCTGCTGCAATTGAGTTTTGGTATGCTGCTAGAAATGCAAGAGAATTAGAATTTATGCCATCTATGATTGCGAACGCAAATAATGCGCGTAAGTTATTCTATGAGGTAGATGAAATTTCTCTCCAAAAAACAAACGAAAACAAATTCGATGCAGAAAGAATCAGCTTAAGTCAAAGTAAGTTACAAGCAAGAATAGTAGAGAGTGAATTTAAATTAAAACCACCTCTACCATACCCAAGAGGATGGAATATTTCTTTTGGGCCTAAACTAAGAAAAAATGAGTTTTATAGGCGTAAATAGATGGCAACTGCAACTATTGAAAGAGTAAATCTCACGGGAATTGATAGGTATGGATCGTACATGAGAGAGGCCGAGCGTTTATCTAGTAGGGGCTATTCCTATATAGCTGCAACGCAAAACAGATATGCAGCAAAAGAGGCCAAAACGATAGAGGAAAGAGACATTGCATCAGGGCTTGCCTGCCTAAGATTTATTGACACTGAACGTGATTTGGCGCTAGGTCTTATTCCAGCACCGCAAATGCCGCATGTCCCTGTACATAAAGCGCAACAGGAAGCGATATTAACATGCGATGAGTTTTTTGGACCGGATGATGTACGCACTCTTCTTGTTAAAAAAGTCATAGATCATTCGAGACTTGATGATTCGTGTTCTGCGAGAGTAAGAAACGAATCAACAAAGGCGATTTTTTATATTATTGATGGTGGGAAAAACCTGGTGGAAGGGGATTTTTACGGCGCGGCAGAATCTCACTACAATACCGCAGTAATCTTGAGAAGATTGAATGAAAATGATTTTGCAAAGGCATTTGCAAAATTAATATACAGCGAATATATGTCAGTTAATCCAATTACAATGGGAAAAATACTTGAAAAGGGAAAGGGCATTGTCCACCCATATGCAAGCTATAGGAAAGCAGCTCAAACAGCAAAGGAATTTCTTGATCCTGCAGCGGTGCAGGTTGCCGGGCTTAGCACTTTTTGGGCATTGATTTCACACATTGATTCATTCACAGATGGTATGATTGAGCATAGGGCTAAATTCTATAAGACTTGCGATGTTGAAAGCAAGTTGAATGAGGCGCAGGAAATAATTAATCAATATATACCAGACCAGGATCGTCAGGGCAAATTAACTGAGGAGCTTAGGGTATTAGCTTCCGGTTATTGGAATAAACTTAGGAACGCAGATGTTACAAATCAGGATAGCGATAATCGGATAGATTTGATTTTAAAAGTCAAAAGACAGTAAAAATAATAGTTGTTAAATTAATTTAGTATTTTTATTTCAATAAATTGATTGTTGGTTTTACAATGACGGAAATAACAAAATTCAAAAAGCATGTTTCAGAAAACCAGCTTTTGAGGAAACAAGAACCAACAGAAAATCTCGGATTTCTTAAAAGAACGCTTTTGGTTGGCAGTGTTGTTCTTATCTCAAGCTTTGCCTCCTTCTCCCAAGTTCCAACCGATGTCAAACCACCAGAAGCTTTAAAGAATAGGATAAAACTTGAAGAACAAGACAAACACAGGAAATCTAATGGAAAATATGCGCTTATTGTTATTGGAGAGCTTGAAGAGCGTTTCATAATCAGTGCAACCATAGCATATGATACATTGGTGGAAAATGGCTTTAATCCAAAGAACATTTATGTCCTGTCCGATTATGGCGATAAAAGATCATCCTATCCTGTGGACGGTTCCGCAAATAAAGAAACCATGAAATTAGTATTGGACCATTTATCAAAGACCATGAATAAAAAGAGCCGTTTTGTCCTCTATATGCACGATCATGGAGAATTGAAACCATTTAAAGTTGATGGCAGTGATGATAGATATGAAAATCTGCCTGCCTTTAGATTAGGGTATAAATTTATTGGCGTTTCTGAATTACAGACAATGGTTTCAAACATTGAAGCCAAAAGGGAAATTTTTGTATTTGATTTCTGTCTTGATGGAAGTTTTGCCGAGGCTTTGGGGAAGGGAAACGTGGTAGCACTAAGTTCAGATCCAGATAACAAGCTTAGTCATTCAGATTTTTTGCACTCGTTCAGCGGATATTTCTTTGATGCATTTAGAAAGGGTTACAGACCTAACAAAAAAAGAATTTCAGTGGAAGATGCCTATAATTTTTCGAAAAGCCACGATGGTCACAATAGGCCTAGAATATTTGGTGATATTGACCCAAACAAAGTAACATTAAAATAGGGCTTAAACCCCCTAGGGAATTACCTAGACGTTAATAAGGGTAATCTATAAATATCTAATCATCTAATTATTAACTGTTAAATTGGCATATGCTTTGATGCATATACTGATTGCATATTAGTTCTAATTATTTAATTTAGACTTACGCTCAATTAGGTGAAAACATGGCAGAAAATAATCTAGGTGGACAACAAGTATATTTGCTTCCAGAAGGAGCTTCAAGAATTCTTGGCAGAGACGCACAGCGAACAAACATCGCTGTTGCAGTGGCAGTTGCCGGAGCGGTAAAGACAACCCTCGGCCCGAAGGGAATGGACAAGATGATGGTAAGCGACCTCGGAGACGTTGTAATAACCAATGACGGAGCAACAATCCTCGAAGAGATGAATGTTGAGCACCCAGTAGCAAAGATAATGGTTAACATAGCAAAAACACAGGACAAGGAAGTAGGTGACGGAACAACAAGCGTAGTAATACTAGCTGGTGAATTGCTTAAAGGAGCTGGTGAGCTTCTCGAACAGGGAATACATCCAACTACGATAATAAGAGGCTACAAGATGGCAGCTGACAGGGCAAATAATATACTAGGCAACTATGCGAAGAATGTTGACATAAATGATGACAAGACGCTTGAAAAGATAGCAATGGTCTCAATGGGATCGAAGAATGTTGGAGACGAAACAACAAAGCTTATGCTCGGAAGAATGGTCATAAAGGCAGTTAGGCAGGTAATGGAAAAGGATGCAAGCGGCAAGATCATAGTTGACCATGACTTCATAAAAGTCGAGAAGAAGGCAGGAGGCAGCGTTGCAGACACCCAATTCATAAATGGAGTGTTGATAGACAAGGAAATATCGCATCCTGGAATGCCAAAATCCGTAAAGGAGGCAAAGATAGCACTTCTTGACGTTGCACTTGAAATAGAAAAAACAGAAACAGATGCAAGAATAGAGATAACAAGTCCTGATCAAATGCAGGCATTTCTTCAGCAGGAAGAGCGCACACTCAAGGAAATGGCCGAGAAAATCAAGAAGAGCGGCGCAAATGTCATATTCACACAAAAGGGAATAGACGACGTTGCACAGCACTTCCTTGCAAAGGCAGGAATAATAGCAGTTAGAAGGGTCAAAAAGAGCGACATTGAAAAATTAGGAAGAGCAACAAAGGCAAAGATAGTCACAAGCCTTGATGACCTTGACGGCAAGGATCTTGGATGGGCAGGATTAGTCGAAGAGCGCAAGATAGGCGGAGAGCAGATGGTCTTTGTTGAAAAGTGCAAAGATCCAAAGAGCGTAACCATATTCGTTAGAGGAGGAACAGAGCACGTTGTTGATGAAGCAGAAAGATCAATAACAGACGTAATAGGTGCGATCTCGAGCGTTATAATGGACGGCAAGTACGTAATCGGAGGAGGCAGCATTGAAATAGATCTTGCCAACGGGCTCAGGAACTATTCAAGCGATGTAGGAGGCAGAGAACAGTTGGCAATCCAGAAGTTCGCAGATGCGTTGGAATCGATTCCAAAGACATTGTCGGAAAGTGCAGGAATGGATGCAATAGACACTCTAGTGCAATTAAGAAGCAAGCACAAGGCAAAGGAAGGCAACGTCTATGGAGTGGATATCTTCAAGAACAGCGTTGGCGACATGAGCAAATTAGGAATCTATGAACCAATGAAGATAAAGAAGCAAGCGATAAACAGCGCCAGCGAAGCTGCCGAAATAATACTAAGAATAGATGACATGATAAGCTCAAGAGGCAAGTCCAGAGGAGGCCCAGGCGGCCCTCCTGGAATGGGCGGCATGGGAGAAATGGATTGAAGGAATTAGATGAACAGAGTAGTATTCGTATGCGGTTCGCCGGGTGCAGGTAAGAGCAGCATAGTCAATGGAGTTGCAAAGAACAAGCATTACAAGATAGTAAACGTAGGCACCCAAATCATGAAAATCGCATTGAAGAAGAAATATGTCAAAGACAGGGATGAATTAAGATTCCTCAGCGCAAAAAAAGTGAATGAATTGCAAGTAGAAGCCTTCAAGGAAATAACGAAAATGGATGGCAACATAATACTGGATACCCATGCAACCATAGAGCAAAACGGAAGGTATTTGCCCGGCTTTGCGATGAGCCATCAGCAGCATTTGAAGAATCTTGTCGGATTCGTGTACATTGATGCATTGACCCAGGACATATCAAGAAGAAGGAAGGGTGACAAGACGCGAAGAAGGGAAAACGAGAGAGTTGAACTTATAGACGTGCAGAGGGAAATAAACATCTCCATAATCGCTGCATGCTCGACCTACTATGACATTCCTTTGTACGTGGTATTCAACGAGCAGGGAGAATTGGACCTAAGCGTAAAGGAATTCAGTGTTCATTTGAAGGAATTATTTGGTGTTTGAAATGGGATTCTTTCCAGCATTGCCGCATAATGTCGAGATAATAATAATTACCATAGCGATAGTCTATACTATTGTATCGATAGTCATACAGAGAAAGTTATCTAACCCGAAAAGAATGAGGGAAATACAGGCAAAGATACAATCGGTGCAAAAGGAGATGAACGCCATGATCAAGGAAAAGGCATCTCAGGAGCAGATGATGGCAAAGCAGAAAGAGGTAATGCCATTGATGGGTGAGAGCATGAAATACAGCATGAAGCCCATGATCGTAATATTGCCCATGCTTATAATCACCTATTATCTGATAATACCTGCATTGCCTTTTGGAGCGAGCAACGTCTCTGGCATAAAGACCACATTCTTTTATACTGTGCTTATACTGGGACTTATTTCAGCTGGATTCGTAATGCTTTACGACAGGAAGAAGGCAAAGGAGGAGGCAAAACTATTACAAGATAGTGACGCTTCCGCAAAAGGAACTCAACCAAATAATCAATAAACCTTGCGCTACTAATATACTCTTAATATGTGATATTCATGCCAAAACCAATGCATAGATCAAGAAGCTTCAAGAGATCGGACAAGATTACAAAGACGGGAAGGCACGTCATACATTTCAGGAGGGCGAAGTCATCATTGCCGCATTGCTCAATTTGCAAGCTGGAGCTCAACGGCATAGGCACAACAGGAGGCAAGTCCAGGAAAACGAACAGCAGATTGTTCGGCGGAGTATTATGCGCAAACTGCACTGCAGATGTGGTAAAGCTAGGGAGCAGAGTAGAGCAGGGAGAAATGAAGCTTGACGACATAGGAATAAAGCAAAGGACCTATGTGCTTCAATTAGTTGCACACTAAGTGTGTTTATGCTGCGCATATGTATAAGTGGATTTACAGATACAGGCAAAACCAGTATAGGAAATGCGATTTCGAAAGACCTGAACATAATGCACATAACGAAATACGGCTCAGCTGCATATAAGGATTTTAAGAAGACAGAAACGCAAGGCAATGAGGTTTACAATATACTCCAAACAGCAAACAAGGAATACGCGGATTCGTTTGACAATGAAGTGAAAACGCTTGCAAAGAACAACAATTGCGTCGTTACAACATGGATAGGCCCATGGATCGTTGAAGAACCGACAATAAGAGTGTGGCTCTATGCACCATTCGATGAGCGCGCAAGAAGATGCAGCGTTGAAAGAAAACTCAGCATTGAAGATGCAAAGGATTATGTAACAAAGAAAGATGCAATAAATTCGAAAGCGTTTATGGATTTATACGGAATAGATGTGAATAAACGCGAAAACTTCGACATTGAGATAAATACAGGAAAATCAAAATTAGAAGAGACAGTTTCATTAATATCGATGCTTGCAATGGGAAAAGAAAAATTAATATTTAGGTGAATTATATGTTGCTTGAACCAGGAAGAGTTTGCATAAAGAAATATGGAAGAGACGCAGGAAGCAGAGCGGTTGTGACAAAAGTGCTCAGCGATGGATTCGTTAATATCGTTACTTCAGTAAGGCAAAAGGAGAGAAGATGCAATACAAGGCATCTGGAATTCCTGAACGAGAAAGTGGATGTAAACGACAAGGGCCAGATAAACAAGACACTGGGAGTGAAGCCAAAGGAAGAGCATAAGCCAAAACAGGCAGGAAAGAAGCAGTAACAATATATAAATATCTGGACAAACAGAGCCTTTTTATGTGGGAATTAAATAGTTTGGTTAGAGATGAATCTGCTATCGAAGATGTTACTCTTGACTTATCGAAAGTTGCAGTGATAGAGGCTCCAATGGCAATGTGCCTTGTTTACAGGTTAGATAAATTACTTTTTATATCAAAACATATTGAAAGTTTAAAACCAGAAGAACAGTACTTTGTTAGGGGAATTGAAGCAAAAGATAAGAAAAGAATTGTAATGGTTTTACCTGAAGGTATAGCAGGTATGATGAAGGATGAAACAGTTCCAGAAGGCATGGTAAGAATCTTAAAAGAACAGGCAAAAACCACCATTCAAAAGGAAAAACTGAAACTTCATGGAAAAATAGTATACATGAATGAAGATGAGAGTCAAAAGCAAATAGTATATGTGTATTCCACACCTTTTAGAAACTTTGATTTTGAGTTCTTAGGTAATTTGAACTGGATCCATATGGATAAACAGAGCTCATTAGCCAACACAAGACCAGACATAAGGAAAGTAGTAAGTCATGTATTCTCACTGAACACGTGCAATGATACCTTTGAGCTTAATATTTTATACCATAAGAACGGAAATGTTAGATTTAATTTAATAAACATAAGCGAACGCCAACGCAAAGAAGCAAAACATAAAAAAGAAAAGCTATTGTGTTGATTTAAGGTGAATTTTAGCATGGAAAACGCTAATCATACAGTATTAGTAAGAGGAAGAGGTATACACAGCACTGCACATGAACCGATTATTCTTCCAGATGCAGCAATACCGAATGGTCTTGAGATCATGCAATTTAATATGTGCATAATTAGGGAAAATGGAAATGTGGTAGTAAAATATGCCAAAAGAGGCATTTGCAAGGGAAAATGGAATTTTCCTGGAGGAAAAATAGAGCACGGAGAGCTCCTTAGAGCAGGCGTCTTCAGAGAAATCAAGACAGAAACAGGATTGTCCGTTGGTGTGAATGATTTAATATATCATGGGAAACTGGACAGTTATATAGACGGAAATAACTTCATAAGCAGAGTACATATAGTTTCTACCAATAAATTCTCTGGTGTATTGGAATCAAGCGAAGAAGGGCCTACAATGTGGGTTGATATCAAATTATTGCACACTTTGAACATGTGGAAAGACGTGGAGAAATGGCTTCCGTTGATTTCTGAACCTGTAATTTTCCACGCCGTATGCTATTACAGCCAATCCAAAGACGAATTGTTAGGTTACAGTGTAAGTTCGAAAAAACGTGATGAAAGATTTGATAGAGGCATTGTAACAGGTTTAAGAAGACCAGATAAACTTAGAAATGTTGGATAATTAAGTCTTATTTGTTAAGGAATTCGAGTGCCTCGCTTATTGCCTTCTCTTTCTTTGTGTTGTTGCTAAGTATGTTGAACAATTCGGAATAGTTTATACTCTCGTCGAATTTTGCTTCCTTTAGCTTTGATCCGAATATGCTCATGCCAAGCTCCTTGACCGGCATATTCCCTATCTTGTTTTCACGAAGATTGTCTATATTTGACTGCATTTCAATGTTTTGAAGGCGTGAATTGTCTATTTCTATAAGCGCCTTTTGTGAGTATTTCACTATAATGGACTGGAGAGGAATGTCGGTGTTGTTGAATCCGGAATCTATCGAGCCTTCAAGCCTCAATTTTATTATTGGCATTTTGCTTTCTTTGGAAAGTATTTGCTCTATTTCCTTTTCGCATTTTTCCTTTATTTCCTTAGGATCTGCATTATCGAACTTGATGTTCTTGAATACGAATTTTCTGCAGTTTATTTTTATGAATTCGTAATTGTAATTTGAAGTATCGAATAATATGAAGCCTTTTTCCTCCTGTTCTCCCTCTTTAAGCTGAGTGAGTACTGTGCTTCCTGGTATTACGAATTTCTTGCCGTGTATTGTACCTTCAAATCTGCTGTGTATATGGCCATTGACATAAAGGTCAAAACCTTTCGGAAGATCTTCATTGTGTATGAATTCATTGCTGAATGGAAGCAATTCATAGGTTGACTGATGGAACATGAATATATTGAATGCCCCTTCTGTTGGTTTAGGGTCAAGTTCAAGGAGCTTCTCTTTTACGCGTTCGTCAGATAATCCGCCAAGGCCGAAGATCGCTACTTTTTCACCATTTTTTTCAAGCATTGTTGTTGATTCGCTGGTATCCACAAGAAGCCCTGCAAGCGCAAGTAAACCTAGTGGATTTTCTTTGCCCATGGCAGTTCTTTCGTGCGTTCCAGATATTGCAATTATTGGCACATCTGTGTATTTTTGGTTTGTTTTGCTATCGAATGCGCTCACTTTTACTTTCCATTCCTTGCGAGATAAATCTCTGAACAGGTTTATTGCCTGTGCTATTACTTCCGGCTTTGGTGCTCGCTTGTCGAATATGTCTCCAGGAAGTATTATTGCATCTGCCATTGATGATGCCTTCTCTAGTGCTTCTTTTGCCTGGTTGAAGGCGTCTTCGGCAAATCGCTCATAGCCAATGTGCATATCTGATACTATAGCTATTTTCATAAGATTACCAGGATACAATAAGATATTTGACTAAACAGATATATTACTGTTTTGATTCAGAATTAAGTGCAAAGCACATCATTTCAAAAGCTTTATATAGTTTTATTTTAAAATCAATATAGTTTAAATTTAAACCATTGTTCATCGTAGTGCTTATTATGGCTTCAAAATCACCAGGTAGTGTAAATGATTCTATAGTTGTAAGCAACCTTACCAAGAGGTTCGGCAACTTTACCGCTGTTGACAACGTGTCATTCAAAGTCAAAGAGGGGGAAATATTCGGGCTTCTTGGACCAAACGGCGCAGGCAAGACAACTACAATATCTATACTTTCAACAATAATCAGCCTTACTTCTGGAACTGCTACGATAGATGGAAAGAATGTTGTAAAAGAAAAAGATGCAGTAAGAAAATTGATAGGTATTGTCTTCCAGGATCCCAGCCTTGATGACGAACTTACAGGAAGAGAGAATCTCGACTTCCATGCAAGATTATATGGTGTTGTTGGCAAGGAGAAAAAAGAGATTATAGAACGCGTATTGAGACTTGTTGAACTTGAAGATAAAGCAAATAGACAGGTCAAAACATATTCTGGAGGCATGAAAAGAAGGCTTGAAATTGCCCGTGGTTTCATACACAACCCAAAAGTGCTTTTTCTTGATGAACCAACAATAGGATTAGATCCTCAAACGCGAAGAAAAATCTGGAATTATATACTAAAACTCAACGAAGACGAGCACATAACGATAATACTCACAACACACTACATGGAAGAGGCAGATGAGCTTTGCGACAGGATTGCAATAATAGACCACGGAAAAATAATAAAACTAGATACTTCCGAGAAATTGAAAGACTCGCTTGGAGGAGACATAATAAGAGTAGGGACAGCAAAAAGAAAAGAGCTCATTGCAAAACTTAAAAAGAATAAATTATTCCATTCCATTAAGGAATCCGAAGGAGGAGTTGAAATAACTACTAAAAATGGGAGCGAAGCAATACCAAAAATAATAGAAATAGCTCAAAAAGCTGGGATCGATGTTGAATATACAACACTAAAAAGGCCAACGCTTGAAGATGTATTCATAAGTCTTACAGGCAAGGAGATAAGGAGCGAAAGTGCAGATGCTGGAAATCAGTTCAAAAGAGGATGGGCAGGTAGGAGATAATATGGCGAAACTTCTTGAAACAATATATACACTATGGCTTAGGGAGATACTGCGATTTACCAAATCAAAATCACGATTAATAGGCTCTGGAGGACAACCACTCATATGGCTTGCCATAGTTGGAGTTGGTTTCGGGGCAGCAATAGGCGCTTTGGCAGGAGGAGTGCCATACATAACGTTCATGGCACCAGGAATAATAGGAATGACCATATTATTCTCGTCCATATTTGCCGGAATTAATGTAATATGGGACAAGCAATTCGGATTTCTGAAAGAAATACTTGTTGCGCCAGTATCAAGAGCCGGAATAGTGCTTGGAAAGGTAGCAGGTAGTGCTACAATCGCAATGGTTACAGCAGTCATAATAACTGTTGTGGTTGTCGGTGTTGGGATTATACCACTCAGTGATTTGACTTTAATTGGAATGATTGAGGCAGTTATTTTCATGATTCTTATATCTTGCATTTTTGTGTCAATTGGCTTGATTATCGCTTCCTACATAAACAACATTGAAGGTTTTCAAGTACTCATAAACTTCCTTGTATTACCTTTGTTCTTCCTGAGCGGGGCATTGTTCCCATTGACAACCGCACCGACATGGATGAAAGGACTATCTGCAATAGATCCATTGCGTTATGGAGTAGATGGACTTAGAGGAGCACTAATAGGAATACATACTTATCCAATTTGGCTTGACATGGTAATAGTCCTAGGAATAGCGGTTGGATTGATAATCATTGCAGATAATGCATTCATTAGAATACAGGGCAAGTAGAAAGTATACCTTTTTTGGATTTTAATTAAGGTTAACTTAATTTGCCATTATTAAACACTTTCTGTATAGCTTTATATATCTAATAATTTATAAATTATTTTAGTGATGATATGACTGAAAGAACCATGGGTATTATGAGTATTTGTCAAAATTCTGGAGATCACCTAAATCCAAGAAGTAGTTTAGTTGACGCTTTTGTACATTCAAATGGAATTGTTGACAGATTCAGGTTAAGAAGCAGTTTAAGAAGTTTTTTAAGGGAAGAAAAATTTACAAGATGGTTTCCTCTTAATAGACATACAAAGGATGGAGTTACTGTGACTTATGGCACATACCTTTTAGGAGAATTTGGTAGTTTTGGATTTGAAGTTAAAATAAAAATAGAATCTCCAACAGGGAAATCAGATAAACTGGTAAATAAAATTCAAGATGTATTAAGAATTGCTGATAGCAATTAATCAGCTTATTTCTTTATGTGATTGTTCAATTCGAACATGAACATGTCTATGAACTTGCTTGTATTTTCAGTAAGCGGACCATATGCACCTGCTGCACATGGATGCCCTCCGCCTTGACCTTCGATAATTGGTGCCAGAGTTTTCATCAGCTTGCCTAGGTTTATCTTGTATGTTCTGTCCAATGGCGGTCTTAGCCTTGCTGAGAAGGAAACTTCTTCTTTCCTGTGAGTATAGAAGAGCGAGACATCCGCACCTATTCTAATTCCGTCATCGGCAAGCTTATTTGCATGTATCTCTGCTTTGCCAAATACTATGAGCAAATTGCCAGTAATCATTACATTCGCCTTGAAAAGGTCTCTGATAAATTCAGCCCTGTTTTGCGGGGTGTTGATGTGCCGCATTTCCAATAATAATGATTGATAATCTATTTCTGCCTTTTCAAGTAATTCACCAATCTGCACAAATGTCAATGGGAATGCGTTTTTCAACTCTGCAGAATCGGATATAATTCCAGTAGCGATAAGGTTTGCAAGATTTTTATCCACTTTTGATTCCAATGACTTTAAAATTTCATAGACTATGCTTGCCGTTGAGTTGAATGATTCATCATTAAATACAGTTACGTTATCCTTGTCTATCGTGCTTGGACTGTGATGGTCTATTATCAATATTTGTCCATCAAAATTTTCAAGAACTTCCCTGAATCTTCCGCAATCCTCGAAGTTGTTGACATCGACAAGTATTATCATTTCTGCATTTTCGTCTATTTTGTTAGAGATTGTGCTTTCATCAAATCCCAACCTCTCCATTATTCTTCTTGAATTTGATGTTATCACATCTGGTGTGGATATGCTAGCGTTTGGAAGATAATTAAGCAAGCCAAATGCAGAAGAAACGCAGTCTGTGTCTCCTATTGAATGAAAGGTTATGTTTATTTTTTTTATGATGTTTTCCTTTATTATATGGGTCAAATCAAAAAAATCTATTATCTTCATTTATTATCATCTTGTTCCGCTGATGATAAATCCTACTATCAGACCAATAATCAACCCTGCAATGGAACCGATTATCATTGCTGCTGCGGGTATCAGTATTATCAAGAAGAAAATTATGTATAGGATTATTGAGATTATGCTTGGTATGCTTTGGCTTATTAGATAATGAGTAACAGGGCCGTACAAAGTGAATGCAAGATACAGATAAGATGCAATTGTAATCAGCGCGAAAGTTACAATGGCTGCTATTCCGAAGCCTGCAAAGAACTTGAATAAAGATCTTCTGGCCATTTGATCAGTATTATTCAGTTTTGAAGTCTTTTAGCGCTTTTGTTATATCAGTCCTAAGGGATTGCTCCTTCTTTGATACATCTTCAAACTGCTTTTCCACTATGCTCAATCGCATTGCTGTTGATTCTTGGCGTTCCTTTATGTTCTTGTTTGCAGTTTCCTTGTCAACATCCACCATAATGCCTCCGATTGTCACGTATATCTTGCCTTTTGCCTTTTCCACTGCTTCCTGTGCCTCGTGCAACTCTTCCTTCTGCGCTTTGAACTGCTCCTTTTGTATTGCCAATGATTGCAATTGCTCCTGAAGCATTTGGTAGTCCCTTGTAAGCTTTTCAAGCTCCGCTCTTTCCATATATATCAAAATATATTGTTTATTTGTATTTCTTATAACTTTCTGGAAGGCAATATTAGCTATGCACCATTGGAAATAACTTCCCTTATCTCAACTGAGCCATTATTCTCGAGTATGGGACAACCCTTTGCAACTTCGACAGCTTGCTCATAGTTCTCCGTTTCTATTATCAAGTAACCTCCAACTGTGTCATTGTCGAACTTTATTTCTTCAACGTTATCTGATGATACTATCCTGCCTTCCTGTTTAAACCTGTTTCCAGAAGCTTCGCTTGAAGTTACATCCATAGCCCATTTGACAAATCTTTCTGAATACTCTTTAGTAAGTTTTGCATGTGGCAATCCACCTTTGAATAACAATGCATAGTAAGTCATTTGTTCACCTGTCCACTTCGCCAAGCACCAGGTCCAAGCTTCCCAATGTGGCAAAGAGATCTGCAAGCTTTGCGTTTTCAGTTAATTTTTTAAGCACGGCCAAGTTGATAAATGTCGGCGATCTCATTGATATCCTGTAGGGCCGCTGCTTGTCTGGTATCATGTAGATTATTCCTTCACCTCTTGGCAGTTCTCTTTCAACAATTACAGGATCCTGTTTTGCGTTGGGTCCTATGAGCTTTATAGGCATTCCCTTCACGTCACCATTTTCAGGCATCTTTTCCAGTGCCTGCCTTATGATGCTCATGCTCTGCAGCATTTCCTCGAATCGCACCTTATATCTGTCGTAGTTATCACCTACGCTTCCTGTTGGTATTCTGAATTTCATTTTGTCATATATGTAATAGGGGTTCGACTTCCTCGTGTCTTCCTCTATTCCTGATGCCCTTAGCACAGGTCCAGCTACCCCATAATTTATTGCATCTTCCTTGCTCAGCTTTCCTATGCCTTTGGTTCTTTCGATGAATATCGGATTTCGTTCAAGCATGTCCGGATATTCTGAAATCCTCTCCTGAAGATAATTTATAAGGCCATAGGACCTTTTTGAGAAATCTGGAGGAAGATCCTTGTAAAGGCCGCCCAGTCTTAAATTCACGTAGAACATCCTGTTTCCAGATACATCTTCCAATAACTTGATAACCTTTGCTCGCTCCCTGAATGCCCAGGTGAATATGGTAAGCAATTGTCCCATGTCGTTGCAGAATGCTCCGAGCCAGAGCAAATGGCTTGCTATTCTCTGGAATTCCAGAAGTATCACTCTTGCATATTGTGCACGCTCCTTGACTTCAATGCCTATTGCGGTTTCAACTGCTGATACATACAAATCATCCCAGCTTAATGGCGCTATGTAATCTAATTTTTCAGTATAGGAAGGACTTTGCATGTACATCCTGGTTTCCATCAGCTTTTCTACACCCCTGTGCAGGAATCCGATATGCGGCTCAACGTTCTCAACAACATCCCCATTTAAATCAACCACAAGTTTCAGCACTCCGTGTGTGCTCGGATGTATAGGACCTATGTTGATTCTCATTGTTGCCATTATTTCTGCCTTTTGTAATTTGGATTTCCCCATACGAAGCTTTTCCTGAGAGGAGCTTCTTCCCCGTCCCATTTTTCGAGTAATAATCTTTTTGTTTTTCTTCCCTTTATTTTTATTCCGAACATTTCAGACAATTCGCGCTCGTACCAGTCTGCAGATTTGTATAGGTGCATTATTGTTTCTATTTCAGGATTTTCCGGAGCGATTTTAACGCTTAGAATTTCATCCCTGTGCGTTGCCGGATTGTATATTATGTATATTACCTCTAATCTGTCGATATAGTCAACTGCCGTTATTTTTTTGAGATAATTGTAGCCCTTAACTTTCATGTCTTCTAATGTTTTCGCTAATACTCTGCTCTGTATTTCCTGCAACTTTACCACCTATTTTATTTTGAAGTTTCATTAGTGCTGAGAAAAGGTTCTCAGGCCTTGGAGGACATCCGGCAACGTAAATATCCACAGGAAGCACCTGGTCTATTCCTTGTATTATATTGTAGCTTTCCCACCATGGACCCCCGGAAGTGGCGCATTCGCCATAGGCGATGACATAATTGGGCTTTGACATCTGTTCATAAAGCCTTTTCACTCTTGGTGCCATTGATTTCGTTACCCAGCCAGCCACTATCATCACATCACACTGCCTTGGCGTGCTCCTGAACAGAAGATAACCCTTTCTTTCGGCATCGATTCTCGATGCTCCGAAGTCCATGAGCTCTATGGCGCAGCACGCAAGCCCGAACTGCATGGGCCAAACGGATTTCTCCTTGCTCCATTTGACTATTGGGTTCTTTCTTGCAAAATCACCCAGCTTTGCAAATACGGCATTTGTTGGTATTTTATATTTCTTTGAGGATTCCTGCAACAACTTGTCCATTTCCTGCTGCGCATTCAGGAATTCCTCTTTTGTGTAGGGCTCGTTTGTTTCTGTCATTTCACACCAACCATCCTGTATGCAACAAAGGACATTATAGTTGCAAAAACACCCAATCCGAGTATAACAAAACTGTAGTTTTCATTTATGGTTCTTGAAACTATCGACCACAGTATCAATATCGCTATTATTATTTCAAAGGGAATGAATATCATAAAATAGGGAAGATACTCATTGTCTACATCTCTGTTGCTTCCTATGGTTTCCTCACCGCTTTCGTAGGGAGCATTCTTCACTGCATTGCCCTGAGATTTTTTGCCGAGAAGTTTTGTGGTAAGTACAAAGGAAACTGGTATGAAAACAGCAAATGCTATGAAGAACAGCAATGCAACATAATCGTACAGCATGTTCGCACCCTAATGTATATGATTAACAGATAAAGCTTTTATCCTTTAATAGTCTGTTGGTATTATGATTTATTTGGTTTATTCGAAAGAGACAGCATCGTCCAATATTGCCAATGCGATGAAGGGAATTCTGAATTTAGAGGAAAGCACATTCAATGGATTTAGGTGCTTCGATTCGAAGGACGTGAAACTGATAGAATTCGATGGTAGACTCATTGATGCCGAACCCATCGATAAAATTGTTGATGGGATTATGATATTCCTAAGCAGGCACAGCAGCAGCAAGGGAATTCCGGCATTTACAGTCCATGCTGAAGGCAATTGGTCCGATGATTGCCCCATTGGAGGAAAGCCGAAGAGCCTGAGCGTCTCTTCGCCATTAAGCATGCTAAATTTTTTGAACTCGATGAATGCGATCAACGATACAGGAATAGAATTGACCTATGAGGCAACGCACCACGGCCCTTTGACGGAGAATCCTTCCCTTTTTGTAGAATTGGGAGGCAGCGAAGGCGTAATAAAAAGCGAAAAGCATGCAAAAATTCTTGCAACTGCAGTTGCGGATTCATTACACAAAAAACCAGCCTATGAAAAAGTTGCCGTTGGAATAGGAGGTCTTCACTATTCTGCAAAATTCACAAAGCTTGCACTAAATGGAAAATACGCATTCTCGCACATAATGTCAAAACATTATATTAGTAATTTGGACATGCTGAAATATGCATTCGAGCGAAGCGATGTGAGGGCAGAATTTGCGCTAATTGAATGGAAAAGTATAAAAGCAATGGATAGGGAAGCTATAGTGAGAGAACTTAATGTTTTAGGTATAGATTATGCGAAGGTATAATCTTTTATTGATCGGTACGACCTTGATTGTGTTTCTTCTGCTTGGAAACATAGCTAGCGCACAATACTGGTTCCAGACAGGAGTGCGAGGCTCGAACGGCGCGGCATTCAACAACGGCGCAAGCGTAGCCATACAGACAATTTACCAGAACGCTACTGACGGTTCCCTCGGCTTCTGGGTAGGAGAAGATCTTGCCAACGGAGCATTTATCCAAACAGGCTATGAAATAACAAACGCAAGCGGCTACTATTCCACTTCCTGCGGAAGCAATTCAACAAAAAGCGTTTTCATAAAGGCTGGTGTACCTACCTGGTTCTGGGAGTATTTTCTCCCCAATACGGACAACAGCTCGTTCTGCGGAGGAATAGGTGAAAATGGATCTGTGGGATTAAACGGAAGCTTCAATACCTATGCATTCAAGTCAATCGGAAACGTATGGAAAGCCTATTTCAACAACCAAGTAATAGGAAGCATAAATCTGGGAACGAGCAACTCGGGCCCGAATCCCCCTTCAGCTTTTGCAGAATATGCAGAAACAGACACTAACAAACTACTGATCAGCACGGTAAAATTCAGGAACCTGCTTTTCTACATAGGCAACACTTCAAAGATTGTGCCCCAGGCATTCTCAGTAGTGGGCTATGGAACAGGAAGCCTTGATTCGCTGCCTAATCCCTATGGAGTGAAGGAATTCGAGAATTACACAGATTATTTTGAGGTAGGCTCCGGCGTAGTCACGAAATCAGGAGAC
>JBEKES010000001.1:0-78377 GCA_050013715.1 Candidatus Micrarchaeaceae archaeon | reverse complement strand
CTCCGGCGTAGTCACGAAATCAGGAGACATGTGGCAGATAGGATATGCCGTTAAAACTTACTCGATTTATGGCAATGCAACAGGAAGCGGCAACTACACTGCATATTCCATAGTGCCCATAGGCGTACCGCAGTATGTCAACGTAAGCAAGGGAGTAAGGGAATCTTTTGACGGATGGACAGGCACAGGAACCGGTTCCTATACTGGAAACAGTCCAAGCTCATACATCACTTTGAATTCCAATATAACTGAAGTGGCACTGTGGACAAGGCAGTATTACCTTAATGCAACAAGCCAGTACGCACAGGTATCAGGAAATGGATGGTATAATGTGAACAGCACAATACCGGTCTTTCTAAGCTCGAATGTGGTTTCAACGCAGTTGAATGCAAGGAATTTGTTCGTTAAGTGGAATTCCAGCACCAACTCATCCAGCAAAATAGAAGTGTATCTTGACTCGCCAAAGGCATTGCATGCAATTTGGAACAATCAATATTATCTTACGGTTTTGACGCTCTATGGTAGCGCAACAGGAAGCGGATGGTACAACGCGGACAGCACTGCGCAGGTTTCGTTGAACTCAGTAGAAGTTCCGATAAACCAAACCTCGAAAATCTCATTCTATAATTGGAGCGACGGCAATTCCAACATTAGCAGAAAGGTCAAGGTCTCCTCGCCAATAACATTATCTGCGCAGTTCAGAAAAGAGTACCTGATCGAGCTTGCTCCCCAGGATACCTATGGTAGCAACATGACAAACGTCACTTACTATAACATAAGCGGAAGCAAAGTCGCAACAAATAATTTCTTCGCTTTCGAAGGCAAAAGATACAATATCGAATATTTATACTACAAGGGAGTTCCCATTGCGACAGATTACCAGTTCAGCGCCAGCGGCCCGGCGACCATAGCTTTCAGGAATCCAGTCTATGACGTTGAAGTTTACACAAAAAGCGTTTTCGGAACTCCGGTAAATGCGATTTTGAACGTAACATTCAAAAACAACACGAACAGAATTTTATATTCGGGAAGCAACGGGACAGAAGTTTTCGATGATGTGCCCTATGGCTATGTCAGCGGCTATGCAGAATACCTTGGCATAAAGGAAAGCGCAGATGTGGTAAACGGATATGACATTTACCTTACGTTCCTAACCGCATCGTTGTTCGCCTTCATAATAGGAGGAATCGTTTTCATAGTAATAGTTGCAAGGGTAACCGCATACTACAAGAAAAAGAAGCAAACCAAATAAGTGTATTTTATGTCTGATCTTTACAAGTTATTCCTAGAGAGGCATGGCTCCTTTACCGACATTCAGAAATTGTCTATACCCATAATAGAGAATGGGGAAAATTGCCTTGTGGTTGCTCCGACAGGATCTGGCAAGACAGAGGCTGTCGTGCTTCCATTGCTTGAATCATTAGGCAAGAACGATAATTCGGCAATAAAGATACTTTACATAACTCCACTAAGAGCACTCAACAGGGACATGATGAAAAGGCTTGAGGAATTGTGCAAGCACACGAATGTGACAATAGGAGTAAGGCACGGCGACACAACACAAAAGGAGAAGAGCAGGCAGACAAGAGTTGCGCCCATGTTTCTCATAACTACCCCTGAGACATTGCAGAGCATATTGCCCACAAAATACATAGGAACTTACCTGAAGAATCTAAAAGCAGTTGTAATCGATGAATTGCATGAGCTTTACTACAACAAAAGGGGAGCCCAGCTTTCCATTGCACTTGAGCGATTGGAAGAGCTTGCGCCCAATTTCCAAAGAATAGGGATAAGCGCGACCATAGGAGACCCGGAGCTTGTAAAAAACTTCCTGTGCAATGACAGGAAATGCAGAATAGTGAAAGTGGAAAACATCAAGGAGATGGAGCTTTCCGTCCAAAGCCCAAAGAAGCCCAGGCAAAAGATGGAGGAACTTGAAGACAAGTTCGGATTGGATGGAGCTGCCATTGCAAGATTGGAAAAAATATCGGAGCTTGTATCGAATTCCAATTCATCGATAATATTTGCAAACACAAGACAGGTAGTGGAAAGCCTGGGCAGCAGATTAGTGTACATGAACAGCAGAAGCAGCTTCGGTGGCATTGGAGTGCATCATAGCTCTCTTGACAAGCAGGAGCGCATAAACATAGAGAATAATTTCAAGAACGGAACAATAAAAAGCATCATAGCCACGAGCTCCCTCGAATTGGGAATAGACATAGGGAGCGTTGACCTTGTCATACAATATGGATCGCCAAGACAATCACTTAGGCTTGCGCAGAGAGTGGGAAGAAGCGGCCATACTCACAGGGGAGTTTCCAGGGGTGTTATAATAACCACTAATTCTGTAGAAACTTTAGAGGCGTTGGCAATCACCGAGCTGGTTAGGAATGGTTCCTTTGAGATATTCAGGCCGCAGTTTGGAGCCCTTGATGTTCTTACCAATCAGATATGCGGAATAGTTCTTGACAAGAGTAAGCTGGAATTGAAAAAGATGCACGAGATAATAAGCCGTTCTTATTTGTACAAGGATCTTAAAATCGAGGAGTTAACAAATCTTCTCAACTTCATGCTCAAATTGAGATTGCTAGGCTTTGACGGCAATATAATAACAGGAGGAAGCAGGACAAGGATGTATTATTATGCTCACTTGAGCGTTATCCCTGACTCAAAGAGATTTCTTGTGAAGAACATATCGGAAAACAGGATAATTTCAACTCTTGATGAGAAGTTCGTTGCCAACAATGTGGATGAGAATTCGGTATTCATTACCAAGGGATTGCCCTGGAAGGTGATAAGCATAGACAAGGATGTCATAAGCGTCGAGCCCAGCACAGATCTGGAGGCTGCGGTTCCTGATTGGACAGGAGAGGACATACCAGTAAGCCATAAAACAGTGCAAAGCGCATTTCTTCTGCTTGACAAGTTTTCCGGAAAAGAGCATTACAAAAATTTGACAGACGATTCTTTTAGGGCGATAAAAGAATTGAAGGAAAAGCAGGAGGTGTCGTTCATGCCATCAGCACAGTCGCTAATTATAGAACGTCTTGAGGATCATTCGATAATCTATACAGGATTGGGAACCCAGGCAAACGAGGCATTGTCCAGATTGCTTGCGAACATAATAAGCCTGAGGCTTGGCAGAAGCGTGAATGTTCGCGCTTCACCATACCTGATTTTGATTGGGGTAAAAAAGGACATGGACCTATCAAGGATATTGATGGGTATAAATTCCAGCTCGCTGCAGAACACACTCAAGGGGATGGTAGGAGAAACCGAATTATTCAGGTACAAATTCATAACGATCGCAAAGCTTTTCGGAGTTATAGACAAAGATGCTGCGGTGTCAAGGTCATTTGCAAAAAGGATAATAAAGGTAATGAGGGATTCGCCAATCTATGAAGAAACCTTAAGGGAATTGATTGAAAGCTATTTTGACATATCCACTTTGGCATCATTCTTCGATAAAATCCATAAAGGAACAGTAAAAATAAAGGTGATTGATGCACCGTCGCCTTCAATGCTCACAAAGACAATACTTTCTTCTGCCTATTACACGAAAGAGCTGATAACTCCGCTTACTCCTAACAACGAGCTTGTGGAATCATTTTCAAGATTCATAATGTCCAAAGTCGCGAAGTTCCTTTGCACCTATTGCGGTTTCGTTTTCTCAAGAAAACTTAGCGAAGTGAACGGAATGGACAAGATCATGTGCCCTTCCTGCAGCAGTTCCATGATAACATTCTATACCGATGACTACAACAAGGTAATCAGAAAAAGACTTGAAGACAAGAAATTAGATCATAGGGACAAGCTGCTTGTGAAAGAAATGCTACAATATGCAAGTCTGCTTGATTCCTACGGAGCGAAGGCTGCCATTGCATTGTCCGTATACGGCATAGGTCCAAAGAGCGCAGCTAGAGCATTGATGATGCTGAGGCACGATGAACGTGCATTCTTCATAGACTTGATAGAAGCGCAGAAAAACTTCGTGAGGACAAAGAAATACTGGTCTGTGTAATTACTTCTGAGCGATCTTGTATTTTGGATTCTCGAAGTGCATCGCAAGCTCTCTTCCGCTGTAGAATTCATGGAGAAATATTGCTATTGCCGCTGCGCCGCAGTGAGGCTGCGATGTTATGCTTATGTCGAAATCTGAAACTGACTGCATTTGCTGCTTCTTTTCCTTCAATGGCACAATGAGCACAATGTTTTTGTAGGTCCTTAATGAGTACATTTTGTTCTGAAGGGGCGCGCCGAACCTTGTGAGGCATATTTTTACGTATTTCTTTGATGCCTGCAAAACCTCCCTTGAGTTTTTCGCGAAGGTTACCTTGAAATGCCCTCCCCAGTCCTTGTTGAGGGTGTTGACATACTTAAGGATAGAATTATCCTTCTTGCCTATGAAGGTTATTTCCGATGCTCCGAGCGCCCTTGCCGTAAGGCATAAATCAAGGCTTTCCTGCTTGGAGCTTCGACCTATCGCTAGAACATTAATCGTAATCCCACCGTTTACCCAATATTATCTCGATAGATAAATTAATAATGATTACTGGTTTAGGATGAATCCCTAAGTTTTGCCTGAAGTTCAAGTACTCTCTGAAGTTCTTCATGCTCCATGTGTATGATTTCGCGTGCAATGATCTTGGAAGGGATTATTGCAAGTGCTAAACGAGCAAATTTTGATTGAATTGATTCACCATTGCATTTTAGATCTATTTCGTTGAGAGCATAATAATCCAATAATAAATGCCATTCCTCTCTAAATTTATCTTTTGTAATCTGTCTCCCGTTTACTTCGCTTATTTTTTTTGCAAATTCTCTAAAAAGTTCCTTTATGGAAGGATGTTCTATGTCGTATTCCTTGTAATTTATCTCTAGATTGTGAGTTATATCTTTATACGAGGGTATAGATATGACATCTGCCAAATCTTTCTTTTCCTGTACATTATTCCTTTGCATAATAAAAGGCCATTTTGATTGGAAGACTATACCTTTTCTTTTGATTTTAGAATTTCCTTGTGTTTCTGTCATTTTTATCACATTAGTTTATTACTCTTTCAAATATATAAATGTTTATATGATAGGAGCAGCTTCGGTTAGGTTTTGATATTTGGATATTGATTGTGCGTCAACTATTACCGCGCCGTTGTCCAGCCTCATCAGTCTTACTCCTGTTGCTGCCCTGCCCGTTACTCTGATGCCTTCAACAGGGAACGTTATTGAGATCCCTTTTGAATTTATTAGTAGAACATTTCCTTCATTTGCCACTTTCAGCGCACGTACAACATGACCTGTCTTGTCCTTTGTCTTAAGGTTTATGACGCCCTTGCCTCCTCTTCTTTGCAATCGGTATTTGGTTATTTCAGTTACTTTCCCGAAACCTTTCTCGGTTATTGATGCGATAAGGTTTTCGGTTTTCGCAGGTATAACATTTACCACAGAATCGCTTGGATTGAGTCGTATACCTCTAACTCCCTGTGCCGTTCTTCCCATTGGCCTTATGTCGCTTTCGCTGAACCTGAGAGCCTTGCCCAGCTTTGTTGCTATGAATAATTCTGATTTTCCATCAGATAAGCAAACATCTGCAAGCTCATCTCCTTGAGGTATAGGTATTGCCAGTATTCCATTTGATCTCGGCCTTGAGAATTTGTCTGCTCGCACTCGTTTTATTCTGCCCTTTGCTGTTATGAATGTCAGATATGCTTCATCGAATATTTTTGTATTGATTATGTTTGCGACTTTCTCATTTTCGGTAAGCTTTACTAGATTCACTGCGGCTTTGCCCATGCTGTATCTGCTTTCTTCCGGAACCATGTAGGCCTTGAGCCAGTAGGCTCTTCCCTTGTTTGATATGAGAAGCAGATAATCCTTCAATTTGCAGGATATTATTTCCTTTACAAAGTCCCCTTCTTTCAATTGCATCGTTATTACTCCCTTGCCTCCCCTGTCCTGGGACCTGTAATTCTTTGTTGGTATTCTCTTGACGTAATTATTGCTTGTGAGTATTACAATTGCATCATCGTCGGAAATTAGATCTTCTCTGTCGAATTCCTTTTCGGGAACGTTCTTGTCTATCACTGTGCGTCTTTCCCTTCCATATTTTCCCTTTAGGTATTTCGTTTCGGTTTCTATTATTTCGTAGATCTTGTTCTCGTCTTCAAGTATTTTCTTATAATCAGTAATGTTTTGCACTAATTCCTTCTTTTCAGATTCAAGTGAACCTGTTTCAAGGTTCGTCAATTTGCTTAACTTCATATCAAGTATGGCGTTAGCCTGCTTTTCAGATATGGAATACTTACCCATAAGAGTATTTCTTGCCTCTTTTATGTCGGAACTTTTCTTTATTGCAGTTATTACGTTGTCTATGTCATCCACAGCTATGAGAAGTCCTTCAACAATGTGCAACCTATCTGAAGCGATGTTGAAATCGAATTGCGTTCGCTTTCTTATTACGTCGATTCTGTGGTCTATGAATATTTTTATGAATTGCTTAAGGTTTAGCGTAACAAGATTGTTTCCTATTACGGCTATGTTCATTACCGGAAGAGATATTTCAAGTTGTGAATGCTTGTATAGCAAGTTTAGTATTAAGTCTGGATCAGCGTCCTGCTTCAATTCTATAACTACGCGTATTCCTTCCTTTCCGCTTTCGTCCCTTAGATCCGAAATGCCGATTATCTTCTTTGCCTTTACAAGATTGGCTATCGTTTCTACCATGTTTGCCTTGTTGACAGTATAGGGTATTTCGGTAATTATTATCGTATTTTTGTTTTTTATTTTTTCTACTGCTGCTTTTCCCCTTATGGTAATGCTTCCTCGTCCAGTAATGTATGAAGAAACAAGTGCATTATCATAAAATACAATTCCTCCAGTTGGAAGATCAGGACCTTGAATATACTGCAACAGTTCTTCAGAAGTAATTTCCTTGTTTTTAATAAATGCCGCTACAGCATCGCAAAGCTCCGAAAGATTGTGCGGCATTATGTTTGTTGCAACACCAACTGCAATTCCAGATGCTCCATTCAATAAAAGATTTGGAAGCTTTGAAGGCAATAGAAGAGGTTCCTCTTCAGTATTGTCGAAATTAGGGACAAACTTTACTGATTGCTTGTCCAAGTCCTCAAGCATTTCACCGGCTATCTTGCTTAGTCTTACTTCTGTGTATCTTTGCGCGGCTGGTGGATCTCCGTCAATTGATCCCATGTTTCCCTGACCTTCGACAAACATATAATTCATTGAGAACTCTTGCGCCATTCTTACAAGCGTTTCATAGGCAGCAACATCTCCATGAGGATGATACTTTCCGATAATTTCTCCGACAATTCTTGCGCTCTTCTTTGTCGGATTCTCATGCGTGTTGTTTATCCTGTACATTGCATATAATATTCTTCTTTGTGCTGGCTTCAAACCATCTCGCGCATCGGGTAGTGCTCTGCCAACTATTACGCTCATGGCGTAATCGATGTAGCTTGATTGCATCTCTTTTTCAATGTTTGAATCTATTGGTTCGGCCATTCACATCAATCATATATCAAGGAATGTTACTTCACTTGAGTGCTCTTCAAGATAGTGCCTTCTCTGTTCCACATCTACGCCCATGAGTATAGAGAATATGCTGTCAGCTATTCTAGCATCTTTTATTGTTATTCGCTTGAGCATTCGATTTGCAGGGTTCATCGTTGTATCCCATAATTGCTCGGGATTCATTTCTCCAAGACCTTTGTAACGTTGTATGGCCGCTTTGCCTTCATAGCCCTGCATTGCCACATTGAGCTCTGCATCAGAATAAAGATATTTTGACTCCTTTCCTTTTGTTATTCTGTAAAGAGGGGGCTGTGCTATGTAGATATTTCCCTTTTCTATTAGAGGTCGCATGTATCTGTAAAAGAACGTAAGAAGAAGCGTTCTTATGTGGCTTCCGTCAACGTCTGCATCTGTCAGAAGTATTATCTTATGATATCTCAAATTCTCAGGATTGAATGATTCTCTGATTCCTACGCCGAACGCAGTGACCATAAGGTGAAGTTCCGAGTTGTTGAATATTTTTTCATCTGATGCTTTTTCCACATTGAGGACTTTTCCTTTCAATGGCAATATTGCCTGAAAATGGCGGTCTCTTCCCTGTTTGCTTGAACCTGCCGCACTTACTCCTTCTACGATAAATATTTCTGATTTGGATGGATCGCTTTCGGTGCAATCTGCAAGCTTCCCGGGAAGAACAGATCCTTCGAAAAGGCTTTTTTTCCTTGAAAGCTCTCTTGCCCTTCTTGATGCCTCCCTTGCCTCTGCTGTGCTCATTATCTTTCTTATTATGTTTGCAGCATCGGTTGGATTTTCTTCAAGATAGGTAGATAGCGTTGAGTATAAAGTGCTGTCCACAATGCTTTTCACAGTGCTGTTTCCCAGTTTTTCCTTTGTCTGCCCCTCGAATTCAGGGTTCTGCATCGAAATGGATATTATTGCCACAAGACCTTCCCTAGTGTCTTCGCCCTGCACATCCGCAGTTTGCTTTCCTAGTTTCTTGGAGTTTTTCTGCATGTAATTGGTTATAGCCCTTGTGAGTGCAGACCTGAAACCTATTACGTGGGTTCCACCTTCTGGAGTTCTTATTTTATTTACGAAAGAAAGAAGGTCTTCTGCATAGCTGTTCACGTATTGCATGCCTAAATCTATTTTTATGGAATCGGTTTGCTTGCTTACTATGATGGGCTTGGTAAGTGCTTCTTTGCTCCCTTTTACAAATTCGAGAAAGTCATGTATACCTCTTTGAGACGTATAATCTGTTGTTTTTGGATTTGTTGGATCTCTGTTATCAACAAGCACCAATTTTATTCCAGGATTTAGAAATCCTAGTTCCTTAAGACGCTCATTAAGTTCTATTGAATCAAAGCTTCTTGCAGAAAATATAGTAGTGTCGGGTTTGAATTTTATTGATGTGCCAGTTTCACTTCCTTCGGTTGATCCCAATGTTTCCAAAGGAGTTACAACCATTCCCTTGCCGAATGTTTGCTGGTATATTTTCCCGTTTCTTTTTATTGTGACTTGGGTAAATTCAGACAAAGAATTAACAACAGTAAGTCCTACACCGTGAAGCCCTCCAGATACTTTATAGATCTTGTTGTCGAATTTCGCTCCGGTGTGCAACGATGTCATTATAACTTCAAGCGCAGACTTCTTTTCCTTTTCCATCATATCCGTTGGTATTCCTCTACCATTATCAGTTACTTCTGCAACATCAACATCCTGATCTCTCATTAGTGTTATTATTATGCTTTTGGCGTAGCCTGCCTGTGCTTCATCTATTGCGTTGTCCACCACTTCATAGAGCAAATGTATGAACCCTTTCACACCAGTAGATCCGATGTACATTGCGGGCCTTTTCCTGACTCCCTCGGTCCCGGAAAGGGCTATTATGTCCTTTGCGCTATATTCGTTATTTTCCATTACAACCAGTAGCCAAATTAGATATAATTACTCTGTTTTTTAACTTTAAAACCCTTTCTATGTTGAGATATTTTAGCGTAAAAATACCTTATTTTCGGGCCTTTTTTTAGAGACCCAAAAGTATATTAATTTTCCTAATTTAGATAATTTTTTGCTCTATAAACAGTATATTTTAGATTAATTGATGGAGTTTAGTTTAATTACGCTCCTAGAAATCTATATATATTATATTGGATAAAAAGTTTATGTGATAATATGACAATAAAATCAGCAGATAATGGATGAAAAGAATTAGCAGATAGAGTGATTAAAGGAACATTGAAGGTTTTATCAAGAACCCAGTTAGAAAGCAGATTGGTTTTGGTACAAAGCAGAGACGGTGATTTTGACTTTGCTGAATTAGTGCGTTATGGCCCACATGCAGAGAGTATAGAAGATGTAACCGTAAAATATATTACCGGTCCAAATAAAGGAAATAAAGAGGATATAAATAGTTTTTCGATTGTAGATGATCCTGCTGAATTTCTAAGAGGATTGCATCCCGAATTAGATGCGAAAAAGGCATAATTGGAATCCTTCAGTTATTAGTTAAATTTTTCTTTACTTTATTTTTACATTTTTATTGATTTAGTTCTGTACGTATTGATTCAGAACTAATAAATATTCCGAAATGCAATACCATATTATGGACAGGGTAGCACGGCTGTGGAATAGATTGAGCGATAAAAAAGTAGAATGCACTGCCTGCGCCAGAAAATGCAGAATACCTGAAAATTCTGCAGGATTTTGCTTTGTTAGGAAGAACATAGGAGGCAAGTTGCATCTTATAAATTACGGAACTCTTGAAGCGATGCAAGTAGATCCAATAGAAAAGAAACCATTCAACCATTTCATGCCAGGAAGCTACGTATTCGGAATTGGAACTTCCTCATGTAATTGGGGATGTCTTTTCTGCCAGAATCATAATATATCAAGAGATAGGGAAATAAACGGAGTTGATCTTGACCCTGAAGAGGTTGTAGATCTTGCGATTAAAAACAACGCGCAAAGCATCGCCTATACCTATAATGAGCCCACGATATTCATCGAGTATGCAATTGATGTTGCAAAAATAGCACACAAAAAAGGGCTTTATAATCTTTTTGTTACGAACGGGTACATGACAGAAGAAACAGTAAAAGAAATGACTGGAAAGATAGATGCAGCGGTAATAAATTTCAAGGGCAATGGAGATGAGAAATTTTCAAACAAGTATGAAACAGTACTTTCAAATGAGCCGGTAAAAGAAAGCCTTGTAATGCTAAAGAATGCAGGAGTGCATTTAGAGATTACAGATCTTATAATTCCGAAAGTCGGCGAATCATTGGACGCGTGCGATAAATTGACAAACTGGATAGTTGAAAACCTCGGTGCAGATGTTCCAATTCAGTTTACAAGATTCCATCCGGATTACAAGATGCTTGATTCAGTTGAAACAGATTATAAAACGCTTGAATCACATTATAAAATTGCGAAAAAGAACGGGTTGAACTATGCCTATGTTGGGAATGTTCCTGGAAATGCTTACGAAAGCACATACTGTCCATCATGCAATAATGTTGTAATAAAAAGATTAGGTTTTTATATAAATGAATGGGCACTTGACAAGGACAACAAATGCAAAAACTGCCATGCAAAAATAAAAATGTTTGGAAAGCCACCAAAAGTATTTAGATACGAAGGAATCAAAGCATTATATTAGAGATGAGTTTTGTGGATAAGAAAAAAGTTATAATAATCGGAGCAGCGGGTCGCGATTTCCATGACTACAACGTTCTTTTCAGGGCAGATCCATCCTATGAGGTAGTTGCATTCACAGCAGCGCAGATACCCTACATATCAGATAGGATGTATCCGAAGGAATTGAGCGGAAAGCTTTACCCTAACGGAATAAAGATATATGATGAATCAGAGCTTCCTTGGCTAATAAAGAAATTCAAGGTAGACATTTGCATAATGGCCTATAGCGATCTTCCCTACGACACAGTAATGGAAAAGGCAAGCCTATGCAATGCGAATGGGGCAGATTTCTGGCTCATTGCACCTGAAAGAACAATGCTTAAGTCTTCAAAACCGATAATTTCCATTTGCGCAGTAAGGACAGGCAGCGGAAAAAGCCAAACCGCAAGATATGTTTCCAGATTGCTTAGGGATCTAGGGCTGAAAATTGTCGTTATAAGACATCCGATGCCCTATGGAATACTAAAGGACCAGGCAGTTGAAAGATTTGCAACGATGAAAGACCTGGACAAATACAAAACAACAATAGAAGAACGCGAAGATTACGAACCGCATATAAGAAATAGGTTTATCGTTTATGCTGGAGTTGACTATGAAAAGATACTACACCAAGCAGAAAGTGAATCTGACTTGATAATATGGGATGGAGGTAACAACGATACTTCTTTCTACAGACCGGATTTGTCCATCGCAGTTACGGATCCGCTCCGTGCAGGCAATGAATTGAATTACTATCCCGGAGCTACAGTTGCGCGCATGGCAGATGTAATAATCATAAACAAGGTCAATTCTGCAACCAAAGAAGAATTAAGGCTTCTTGAGAAAAATATCAAAGAGTTAAACAAAAACGCAAAAGTCGTATATGCAGATTCCATTGTAATACCAGATAATCCTAAATTGATAAAAGGGAAGCGCGTTTTGGTAATAGAGGATGGGCCAACAATAACCCACGGAGGAATGAGGCTCGGAGCAGGCATGGTCGCAGCTAAGGAATACGGTGCAAAGGAGATAGTAAGGGCAAAGGACTATGCTGTTGGTGAAATAAAGAAAATGTTTGATAAGTATCCAAAATTAGACTTGGAAATGCCAGCCATTGGCTACAGTCCAAAGCAGATAAAAGACCTGGAAACCAGCGTCAACAATGCTGATTGTGATGTGATAGTTTCTGCAACACCTACAAACCTAAGAAATTTAATAAATGTAAACAAGCCGATAGTGCAGGTGAATTATGAACTTAAGCCAAATTCAAGCGAATTTGATAACATAATAAAGAATTTTGTTAATGGATTGAAAAAATGAGACAGAAAATCGTATTCGTGCTTTTGATTTTAGGAATTATTGATTCGATTTACCTTACAATAGTTCATTTCCATCCGGGAGCACTTTTTTGCCCTTCAATTGCAGGAGTAATAAACTGCCATAACGTACTTACCAGTGCGTTCTCTGATGTTCTGGGCATTCCCCTGGCCATTCTTGGACTCGTTTGGTTTTTGGTGATGATGTTTATATTTTTCTACAAGCCAAACAAGATAATAAGGAACATCTGGCTCATACTGGGAGTTGGCGGAATCCTTTACTCCATTACCGCTCAGATAATAATCAAGAACATTTGTATCTACTGCGGAGTTCTTGACGTCCTGATTGCTCTTACTGTAATCATGTTCATATTTTTCATATACGAAAAGAAATTGTGAGTTTTTGGAGATAAGAGATCCAATACATGGAAATATTCAACTGGATGAGACTGAAGCAAAAATAATCAATACTGTGGAGATGCAGCGGCTTAGGTACATAAGGCAGCTTGATGTTACTCATCTAATATTCCCGGGAGCAAACCACACGAGATTCGAGCATTCGCTCGGAACGATGCGCTTGACCAGGGAACTGGTTTCCAACATATATGATGATTACGTTAAAGAATTTTCCTACATCGGATTGCTTCATGACATAGGCCATGGGCCGTTCTCCCATTTAAGCGAGAGTGTAATAAAAAAGCATCTCAACAAAACGCATGAGCAGATAGGAGAAGACATAATAAAAGATTCTGAAATCAAGGACATAATTTCCGATTCAGGATTATCATTCACCAAAATAATGAGCTACTTCAAGGAAGCTGATAAGATAGATGTTGTTGGAGGCCCCCTTGGCTCTGACAGGATTGATTATCTTATGAGAGATTCTCACTATACTGGCGTTGCCTATGGCATAATAGACAGCGAGCGCATTAAATCAAGATTGGTTTTATACAAAAACAAGGTTGCGATATCTGAAGAGGGCATTTCAGGCGCAGAATCGCTGCTGATTGCAAGGTATTTTATGTACTATAACGTATACGCGCACCATGCAAAAACAATAGCGAACAAAATGCTTGTAAATGCGATAGAATTTGCGCTGGAAAAGAATGTTTTTGATGCACAGGAGCTCTCCATGCTTTATGATGAGGAATTAGTATACAAGATAGCAAACTCCGATGCAGAAATAGCAGTGAATCTTGTAAACAGGGTAATGAAGAGAGATTTGTTCAAAAGGGCATACAACGAAATGATAAAAAAAGATATTGAAGTGAAAAAGCTTGAAGATGAGATAATTAAAGCGGGATTCGCAAGAGAAGACTTTATAGTTAACGTATCTAATTTTGGAGGTAATAAGGACAATCTTGATATCGTTGATTCTGACAAGAATTTTGTGGGAAAGCTCACAGAAGTTTCGCCCTTTGTCAAGACGCTGATCGATGTGCTTTCAAACTCGAAAAGATTGATCGTCGCATGCGACAAGGATAACGTAAACAAGCTTAATTCTATTGTTAAGAAATTTGTTGAATGATTTACTATTATATTAATCTTATTGTACATAATTTATTCTGTTTGGGTCCATAGCTCAGCATGGTCAGAGCGGCTGGCTCTTAACCAGTAGGTCGGGGGTTCAAATAGGTTTTTGAATTCAATCAAAAGCTTGGAAATTCCCCCTGGACCCGAATACTTATATCATTCAGTAGAGCTTGCGCTTTGTTAAAAGCATTATGCCAGTTAGAAATACCCATAATACTACTGGACCAACTACTGTTCGCTCTATTCCTCCAAAGCCGAATCCGCTTCCGGATGTTTTGAAAGGACCCAAACCCAATGGCAATGTGAAAACCAGAAGCACCACTAGGGTTATAATTCCAGAGATTATTGTGTATGCTTTATAGACATTTAATTTATTGCCTGATTTGATTGACAATCCGATCAATAATACGCCAAGGCCTCCTGCCATGAATGAAATCAAAGCAAACAACGAATGTATTGCAAGTATTGTGTTTTCAGGCACAGTGCCTACACCCATTGCACCGAATGCGCTTAGTATAAGGAAGATAAGTCCTGCTCTGCCCATAACACCTTTTGGAAAGGTGTCTTTCAGAAACAGCAATCCTGCAAAAAGTAGTGTTCCGAAAATTATTAACCCATAATTGAATATTGGCCACGCTGGAGATGTTAGTGTGTTTCCCAGATCACTTATCGGATTGGTTCCAATGTTGTAGCATACGGATTTCATGCAGGGGTAGCTGCTTTGGGCTATTACCATAGCTGCAATGAAGATAATTACCGAAACAACAAACAGTTTTGCACCGTATTTTGAATACAAATCCTGATTTTGCGGCAATCGATCACAATAGTATAGCAATATAATTTACGTAATATTTTATAAAACTGTGCTTTTGCTGTGCTAATGGGAACTTATAAGTATTTCCCACAATAGATTACTTTCGAAGTAGATGTTGGCTGAAAAGAGTTCCGTTATTAATTTAGGCAAGAGATACACAAGCGCAGCGATAAACAGTGAAACAGGAGAGTTATTTTCTTTTGCAAGATCTGATTTGAATGTCATGTGGGAAGGAGGAGCACCAGCTGAGCTTCGTCCAAAAGAGGGGCGTAAATTTAGTGAATTCGTAATGTTTCCCATCGTGGGACAGGCAATTGACGATAAAGGAATCAAAGATAGTCTCGTTTTAGGAGATCGGCGTTTTACCATGGGAAAACACGGTATCGCGAGGCATGTGCACTGGGATATAGAAAGTGCAACTGACACGCAGGTTGTGGCAACACAAACATATGATGCATTTACTGGAGTGCCAGGAAAGAGTATGATTTCTGTTTTTCCTTTATCCTATAAATTAACAAAAACTTATTGCATAGATGATAATGATGAGGGCAGAAGCCAGCTTTTTTTCACATTAGAAATAGAAAACAGATCCGATGATGTTTTGCCCTATGCTGTAGGATGGCACCCGACATTTAAGGCATATGAAGGTGCTTCGATTGATAGTTTTGGCGGTCCTAGACATAATTCCATTGTATATGCAGCACATCTTGAGGATATAAGAACACAAAACGGAGACGTGCAGCTTTACAAAAATGCAAATATAATGTATTATAGTACTTGTGATTTTAGGCTGTCGCTTGAGCACGATTTTCCCTGGGGAATTCAGGTATGGAATAGTGGAGATGGCCTTCTTGGATTAGAACCGATAAGCAATGTCTCGCTTTCAAAGGGAAAAAGAGGAGGTGGTGTTAATATTTTAAAACGTGATGATTACAGAAAACTCATGCGTAAAGGAGATAAAGAGACATTTAAAGCAAAGATAGAGTTGTATGACTATTAAGGCTGCAGCCAGTCTATTTCATAGTATTCATAATCGCTGCCCTGAAGTTCTATTCTTTTTACCTTGTAATAGGTAACAGCAGTTTCCCTGTCAGCTATTGCGATTATTAACTCTTGCCTGTTTGATTTCGCCTCATTTATTATGGCAGATAATTCACTTCCCCCAAGATATTCCTCTTCGCTCAGTGAAAGCATTCCAAATCGTGGCTTTATCTTATCGGGGTTTTCTATCTCGTTGTTCTTCCTATGATAAAGAACAAAATCAATTGCTAGCCTTTTCTTTCTTGTCTTTCCAGGTATTGCAAGTATGAATGTCTTTCTTACGGAATGTGCCACTCTTATTACACGCGCCCATTCCGATATGAGCAATTTTGTGTCTCTTGGAAATACATGTATGACATGCATTGAGTGTATCCATGAGTTGTCTGTCTTGTTCGGCTGCGCTCCTGGAAAATACACCCTGAAATGCGTTCCAAATTTGAATCCTGTTTTTATCACATATCCTTTGATTCTCCAGTCTTCGTAAACTTCATAAAGCTTGTAGAAGTCAGAGCGCCTTTTGCTTGCGATTTCAATTATTTGCTTTTTTGTGAAGTTTGAAACTTTTAATACGTTGTTGTTTATCAGGAATAACGTCTCGTAAATGTCAAGCTTGTTGAGCTGCCCATGCTCTTTTACCTTATAGGTTCCGTACTGCCCAAACCAATGATCGTTGTATAATTCTTTTCCCTTTTGCTCATTATCAACTACGGTAGTAAGATCCTCTGTGAAGAATATTCCGTTGAGATTATAATTCTTGAGCTTAAGTTGCTGGGAATTATATTTTTTAATTTGTGTTTGTGATTTGCCGCTTTCCTTTGAAGAGTTGTCAGGCTCTTTTATTATCAATCCGCGGTCCCTCCAGTCCTTGTATGTGAAATACCTTGCCATGAACTTCTTGTTTGTGGTAAATGCTAACGCAACGTCATTGAAAGTAAGCTCTTCGTCATTCTGCGATACGCATTTTGCGCGCCTTGCATCTATTAAATAAAGAAGCTCCTCTATCTTCAACATTAACCTGTCCTTTTCCATGGTTCCGAAAAAGCTTCCCTTGAGTATGTCCTTAGATGATTGGTCGATTACATAGGCTTTCTTAGCACTCTTGTCAAAAATTGTCAGCAATGTCATTCATATTACCTTTGCAATTGAATCAACAGTTTCCTTTTCTATTTCCGTAAGCTCTGCCGGCAGTATGAGCACGTTTACACCGTCGTCGAAATCCGTTGTTGATGCCTTTTCTATTGTTGTGAATATTATTTTCTGGTCTTCCAGTGAAATGTTGTGCATTATCATTATTTTTGTTGAGTTTGCTATTATTCCCTTTTTGTATTTCTCTTCTGCCATTCCCAGTGAAACCAATGCCTCTTTTACGCTTAGCGTTGATTCTGAATTTTGGTCGTAATCCAGCAGAAGAATCGAATGCTCCTTGTTTCTCACGTTTGTTTCTATCTTCTCGTAGAAAGATATTGGGGAATAATGTTCGCTCCATCTCGGTATGGTGCACGTCTTCCCGAATCTGTAGAAGTCAAGTCCGCTCTCGCCTATTACTGCAGTTATTATCGAATTTGCATGTATTGTTTCTATTTTCACACCCTGCTTCTTCGCTTCTATGTAGAATATTTTGTGCGTAGTTGCTATAAGCGGATCTCCTCCGAAGAGTATTGCTACATCTTTTGCTGATGCGTTTTTTATAATTGTTTTTGCGCCTTCTTCCATTTCCTGTCTTGATAGCACTTGAATTTCTTTGTTTGTCAATTCTTTTATCTTGTTTGTTGTGCTTATGCTTATTTTACTTGTGTACCTATCTATGAAAAGGTCGCACTTTTTGCAAACATCTATTGCTCCAATCGGGATTTCTTTTTCAGAAAGCCCGAGTCCAACTAGAAAAAGCATTTTATCAGTCTTTTATCCCGTTAGGTGTTATCTTGATTACTACTTCGCCTTCAGGCATGTTTGGCGAATCCACAAGCCTTGCAATTCTTTTGTCTTCCTTGCTCTTTTTTAGGTATAGTCTTGTGGTTGCAGCATGTGCAAGCACATTTCCTCCTATTGGAGTGGTAGGATCCCCAAACAATATTCCAGGATTGTCCATTACCTGATTGGTTATGTAAACTGCAAGATTATATTTATCGGCAAGTATCTGCAATCTATGAATATGCTGGTTCAGCTTCTGCTGCCTTTCACCCAGTGCACCTCTTCCTATGAATTCAGATCTGAATAATGCAGTAAGCGAATCCACAACTATTAATTTTATGTTCTTTTCCTGTATCAGCTTGTCTGCACGTTCCAAAGTTAGAACCTGCTGTTCTGTTGTTGTAACTCTTATTACGAATATGTTTTCCAGTGTTTTTTCTGGGTCTAATCCTTTTGCCTTTGCTATGGATTCTATCCTTTCTGGTCTGAATGTACCTTCGCAGTCAAGGAATAGTACATTACCATCTAATCCGCCCTTCTCCTTTGGCAATTGGACATCAACGCTTACTTGAAATCCAATTTGAGATTTCCCGCTTGCGAATCTGCCATAGGTTTCAGTAATTGAGCATGTCTCTAATCCACCTCCAATAAGCTCGTCAAGTTCCTTTGATCCAGTACTTATTTTCCCAACATCCTTTCTTTTCTTGTAGACATCGCTTCCTGTTTGATAATCCACTGTTGTTGACTCCCTAGCTGCTTGTATTGCCCCTTTTGCCGCATCTACGCTTATTCCCGTCATTTCCTTCAGGTCATGGGGTGCAAGCGTAGCAACCTTGTCCAGTGAATCTATTCCAGCAGTTTTCAGCTTTTCTGCTGCTATCGGACCTATGCCTGGCAAGTCCTCTAATTCTTTTATTGCTTTTTCCTTAGCCATAAAAATCAGTTGTTACGTTATAATTATGAACAAATAAGTATTTAAATTGGGCTTTCAGTGCCTATGCATAAGCAGAAACTAAATGTTCCCTAGTTAAATAATTAGGGTATTTTAATAAATAGCTTAAGGTTTATCTATTAGTGAAAGATTTATAACAAAGAAGAAGTGCCAGCATGGAATACATGCTGGCAAGACGACCAGTTTTTCACGACCTTCCTACAGTAGAGAACCCGTAATATGGTAAGGAAATGCAGGTTTAAAAATCTTTCTAAATAGCGGAATAATTTCACTAAAATGGAATGTATATGGATTTCTTAACTTTGGACTGGAAAGGAGTAATGCTTGCGCTTGTCTTCGGTGTCATATTCATAGTTTTAGGGCTTATGCTTGGCTATTTCTTCCTTGGATTGATGATAGCGTTCCTTGTTCTGTCGGCCATAGTGACATATATGGGATGGAACTACAAGAAGAAGCGCAACCTTGGGCAATCGTCCAGAGGATTCAAGAATGTCTTGGCCAACGGATTGCCACCAATTATAATGGTAGTTATATTCTATTTGTTCATGATAAGCAACAACAGCACCTATGCATTGCTTGCAGCCATAGGCTTCATGGCAAGCGTTGCTGCAATTACTTCAGACAAGTTCAGCAGTGAAATAGGCATATTAGACGGCCAGCCCACAATGCTGCTAGGCTTCAGGAAAGTCAAGAAAGGAACCTCTGGAGCAATTACCTGGCTGGGCCTTGTTGCCGGATTGATAGGTTCTTTCATAATAGCTGCGCTTGTGTTGGTGGTAAGAGCACCTTTGGGCACATTCGCAGGAATTTACGGATTTACCATAGCAAAGGCAATTCTTGTAATAGGCATGGCAGGATTCATTGGCTGTTTGGTAGATTCAATTTTCGGCTATTATGAGGAAAAAGGCATTGGAAACAAATACACGTCCAATTTCATATGCGGCATTGCGGGCGCACTTGTCGCGATATTGATCTTTATGATTATTTGATGGTCAAATGATGAAAGAAACAGCAAGAAGCAAAGAACTTTCCTTGCTAGGAAGCAATAAAGTAATATTTTTCGGTTATGGGAGACATGATGCTGCAAGAAATATGGCAATAGATGATGCCCTCTTTCTTAATTCCATTGAAACCGGCCAATTCTTCCTGCGATTTTACGATTTTGACAGGCCGTCAATCATACTTGCGAGATTCGATCATCCGGACAGCATAAACAGGGAAAATCTCAGCGATGTTGGAGTCTCAAGAAGGAAAAGCGGAGGGGATCCGATTTATCTGGATGATATCAGCACATTTTCTTACAGCATTAGTGGCAGGTTTTCCTCAAGTGATTCTTTTGGTTTTGACTTCAAGGGCTTTGTCCACAATAATTTAGGCCCGATAGTTGCAGATGCAATAAAGGGAATTGTAATGAATGACAACATAGTAGAACTAGGAAAACACAACAGCATAAGATTAAACGATGGGCCAGTTGCAGCGCATGCTCAGAATACGCACGGATGGGACATAGAAAAGGACGAAAAGCATTATGCATTTTTATACCAGGGTGTTGTCGCCATAGGCAAATGGGACCCGGACAAGATAAGAAGCGTTCTTAGAATATGCGATGAAGATTATGAAGCATTGGGGCATCTTCCTAACATCAGCCAAGTCGCAAAGGCGAAGAAAGTCGACCTAAACGAGTATAAAATAGAATTTATGAATGCGATGCTGAACAGAATATTGAATACCAATGAAATTTTAAATATGAGCGATAGGCAGCACGATGAGATTGCTCAGGTATCGGATCATCTTTTCGATAGCGAATACTCAAATCCTGGGTGGGTGTTTGACAATAACCCGAATCTGAAGATAAGATCGAAATTCTGCCTGTGCAATTATGATTTTTAATTTAGCATTTTAAGAGCACATTTCACTTTTTTTCCATATAAATTCTTATTTTTCCAAGAGTCATGTCCCTTATAACTGAGCGCATTTTAATAATATAATTTCTTTGTGTGTTGTGATTTTTTGGGGTTCTGTGCATTTCCTCTACACGCAGGGATAACTTGCCTATGGTCTCTTCCAGCTCTTTAAGGGTATAACTTTCTCCTCTGTGCATGTCCCTAAGTAAATTAAGTGATTCTTGCCTAGATAGACATTCCGGAAGAGGCAGTTCCTTGCTTATTGCACCGCTAATCATTATCTTTACTGTCAATTTATCACATAATTATTTTTTATTGCCTAATATTTAGACCTTTTGTTTGTTTAGGTCTTGTAGAAATAGTACAATTAAAAACAGATCAGTGATTAAAAAGATAAATTTAGAATATTTAGATGCGTCAGCCGGGATTTGAACCCGGATGACCAGCTTTTTCCTTAAAAAATGGGAAGCTGGAATCTTAACCAGATTGGATCACTGACGCTTTTTTAATATTAACTTTATCTTAGATTTACGTAATGGTTCTGTGACACCTATTCGTTCATAGAAGTTAGAGACGTTATCTATTCCTGTTATGTGCATGTGATAAAATGGTTTATTTTTGCTTGAGAATACAGGATATGTGTATGGATTTATTTCAAACATTTCCAAAATCCTTCTGTTTTGCTCGCTAAGCAATTTTGAGCAGGTACCTAATACTATTCTATTTTTTGGTACATAAACAGATCCGTCTGTGGCTAATTCACCTTTAATGATTCCTTTAAGAAGATCATAGTTGGGATGTTTTAATAGATTGGATTTAAGATGAATTGTATAATATTTTTCGTTCGACCAGTCAAGATACTCTTTTAGTTTAATATATACTTGTTTCCCCATTATTTTTAACCGAATGATGTTACCTTTTGTGTAAACCCATAGGTTAGGTTCTTTACTGAAAAGTCTTTTTATAACCTTTGATAAGTGCTTTGCATGCTTTGTTTCGTGTATAGATAAATAAAAATTTATATTATATTTAAAGTCTTTTTCTTGATAGAAGTTACCGTCACCTATAAATGCACCTAAAAACTCGCCTAAATCTTCAAATGAGGAAATTCTAAATTTTATTAGTTTATATTTCCTGCCGAACTGTTTCCTTGTATGATAATATATAACAGTTTTCCTTCTGCCGATTAATTTAGATATTTTTGCAAGACTATTTCCAGATTTATATGGTTCGATGATTATCTTCTTATCTTCAGAGGTTAATCTATGCATGAGTAATTTGGTGATTATAAACTTATAATATTTACTACGGGTTCAATTGAGATATCACAGATCAGACGTCCGATTAGCACCATAATTAATTATAGATCGTATGTTTTGCCATATTATACTATAATACCATACCGCCACTAGATAATTATCTTATATAGGAAGGGTGCGGCGCGTCCTTTTCTGCTTTTCCGCCAATAGGGTAGGGCATCGGCTGGCCCATGCTGCCACCCATCTGGGCTTCTAATTCCTTCACTGCTTTTGCTGTTTTCTCTATTATCTTGTCAAGGTTTGTTGTGTTTGTTTTGATGTTAAGTCTTTTTGACAATTGGAGCAATACAGCCTTTGCTGCGCTTGCATCGACTTCAAGAAATCCTGTTTCGCCCATTAGACAAACTCCGTCTATTTTCTGCATCTTCGCAAAAGCGATTATAAGACCAGCTGAACCGAAGATAACTCCTTTTGACTTTCCGAATATAACATCGCTGCCCTTGAACTGCTTTATCACTTCACTGCTTGTCGCATTGGCAAAAACCCTAGGCTTGGTTGCCATATTTTCGCCGATGTTGTATCCACCTATTGTGTATATGAATTGCCCGTCAAGTTCCTGCTTGAAGAAATCGACTATCTTTGCATTAACTTCATATTGCCCTTCAGATGAAAGCGCCTGCGCGTCCCCCGTCAATAATATTATGTCATTGGTATTCGGCTTCTTTGCTTTTATAATATAGAATCTGTTGTTCACAAGGCGTATCTTCCCGTTCTTTAGCATTATTACCTGATGTGGAAAATGAGGAGAGTAAAGCGTTGCTATTTTTTCTGCATTCAATTCCTTTTTAAGATGCTCTGCAATGAGCTTCCCTACGTTTCCTATTCCAGGAAGGCCAACCACGAGTATTGACTTGTTTGCCTTTATTCCTTTTTTCCTTTTTATTACAGTTTTAGTTATCATTTTAAACACTTATTGTCGCCATTATATCTTCTTTCTCCTTTCTTCTCTTCTCTTTTTCTATTTCGAAAACGCCTTTCTTCAATTTTTCCTTTATCAATTCCTTTACTTTGTTTATCTTGTCTTCAGCAATTGAATAATCGGCACCCTCGGATATGAGCCTGTATTTTGGTGCACCTATATAATTCACATCTACACCCATTTCCTTTATCGCAGTTATTATGCCCCTTAATTCTGTTGCGCCGGAAAGCGTATTGTAGGTATAAAGAGTTGCAATGTATGAGACAATATGACGCTTCTGCTTCTTGTTTGCTTCAAGCACCTTCATTATTGCCTCTTTGAGTTTTTTGGGCAGCTTCGATTGAGTAAATTCTTTTGTATCGGTTGTTGCATTTTCTATCAGATTAGTGTATGTGCCGAATTCCTGCAATGCTGTTTTTATCAATTCCTCTTTGTTAGGCTGCTCCTTTGCCATTTTGAGGGATTGAAGGAAAATAGCGGAAAGTCTTTTCTCAAGATTATATACCCTTATCTTTTCCTTTGAGACGTTTGGAGATACTCTTTTCAGTGAAACGTCTATCGCGCCTTTTTCCTTGTCGTAAAATATTACAGTGCAAACAAGCTTCTGCCCTTCATGTATTTTCTCTCTTATGTTTTTTATCCATCCTGAAGAGACTTCCCTAACTGGCAGAAACACTTCCAGGTCGTTGTATTCTGGCAATCTGCAGTATGCACCGAATTTGCTTATCTTAGATATATTGGCTATTACTATTTCCCCTACTTTCGGCACGTTTTGTTGTTCCATAAAAATTTACCAAGCAGCTTATTGCTGCTTTATTTCTATTTTCTTCTTTGTCCTGTTGCCCATGGTTCTTCCTATTACATACTTGCATTCTTTGCATTCCAACAGGATTCTCTGCCTTTTGCCAAGTTTCTTGGTGTGTATCTTGGGTTCTACGCTACCAACATAACCTCTTATGGCGCGGTTGTGCCTTCTGGTTGCTTTGCTAAGTTCGCGCTGTGGCCCTTTGGACGGCATTTTCACCGTGTGTGTTGTGTGTTTTTTGCACTTTGGGCAATAAACCATTATGTTTTTTGGGATTTTCATTTTCTTCACTTTAATAAATTTCACATATTGTGTTTTCCAGCAAATATGACTTGTCCTGTTGATTTTCTATTTCTATTATCTGGTTCTTTGCAAGAGGTCCTATCTTATTTCCAGAAGGTAGTATTATCTCTGGAATGTCTTTTGTTGATTTCAGTGAATTTGTGTTTGTTTTTGTTTGTACTGCAAAATCTAGCTTTTCCTCTTTGACAATCTGAAGTAGTTTGTTGTAAAATTCTAGTTCGTTGTTGCTTATGGGTTGGGGAAGTTGCTTGTTGTATGCTATGTATATCAGTATCTTCTGCTTCCTTTTTTCGAAAAAATCATTTACAAGCATTATTGTGTTGTCTTTTGTTGTTTGGTTGAAGTTTGTGTTTGTTTGAACATTGTTTACAAATTTGAATATATCTTCATAAAATGTTTTAGGTATTAGTAGTAATTGATTTGTTTGCTTCTCCTTCTGGTATGCCTGCCATAAATAATCATAAGTGATATTTTCATCCATTATACTACACCCCGCAGTTCCGGTAATCGCCTTCCTTATATATATTATGTTATTATTTCAACCAATTTAATATTATTGTTTACTTTGTTTTTGTTTCTTTTTGATTAGTGGAACTGCATGGTCAAAATAGCGAGGAATGGATTTGAACCATCGATCTCCGGGTTATGAGCCCGGCGGGCACTCCAGACTACCCTACCTCGCTATGTGTAATATTAAGAAGCAACCTCTATTTTAAGTTTCCTGATAAACCCACATATAAAATAACCTATAAAATCGTAAAAATATATCACCAAAGGACAGATATTTAAGTAGAGGTATATCATTACTATAAAAGGTGGAAATATGGAGAAATGGAGGAAAAATCTTTTAGAACATCATTTAGATACAACGCTCATATTATTTGAGTTAGTTTTGAGTGTGATATTCATTTTGATCGGATATCTTACCGGCAACATATACTTTAGGGGAGTTGGAGTAGGGTTGGTAATTGCCTGGGTGACAAGCGTAATAGCCTATTATATAAAGGAAAACGTAAAATAACGAGTAGAAAAGAGTGTATTGCATTTGCTTCCCTGTCTAAAGAAACGATTTTGTCGCAAACACAATTAATATATTATAAACTAACAAAACAGTAAATATGATTAAAACAGCGATAATAATAGCGGGAGGCGAATCCACAAGACTAAAGCCCCTTACTGACGACAAGCCGAAAACAATGATAAATGTTAACGGAAAGCCGATACTGTACTGGATAATAGACTGGCTAAAAAAATACAACATCGAGCATATAGTTCTTGGTGTTGGCTACAAGAAGGAAAAGATAATCGAGTACATGGAAGAAAACAATAATTTCGGCCTAAGCGTGGATTTCAGCGAAGACAGAATAGTGAAAGGAGGAACAGCACATGCCTTCAAGTGCGCCATAGGGGGCAACGTTCACGATGATAATTTTATCGGTATGAATGCCGATGAGCTTACGGACATGGATCTCTCAAGGCTTATGGCAAAGCATGAATCCCAAAAGCCGCTCATAACCATGGCACTGTCGCCATTCTACTGCAGATTCAGCGTGGTGAAAACTGACGAGAACGGCAATGTCAATGAATTCAAATACGGCGAAAAACTTTGGACAACTCCCGTAAGCATGGGTGTTTATGCATTCAACAAGGATGTCATAGACCTGATACCTGAAACTGGCTCAATAGAAGACAAACTGTTTACTAGTCTTGCAAAGCAGAACAACGGCAGGATAATCGGCGACATACTCAACGACAAGGAAACCTGGGTAAGCGTCAATAATCAAAAGGACATAAACGAAGCAGATGCGTTCCTCAAGTCCAGATGATCTCTTTGTGCCACAAATATTACCCTATACTCTTATAAATTTGAAGGTGTTAATATTATTCATTACAATAATGTCTAGCGGAGTTGATAGTCAATGAGCATGTACAAGCAAATGAAGCAAACGTTTATATCCGAATACAAAGGCAGATCCGATATATACAAGGCCCGCATAATAAAATGGAACACAGAATCAACGATTACTCGTGTGGAAAAGCCAACCAATATTGCCAGGGCAAGGGAATTAGGATACAAGGCAAAGGAAGGTGTAATAGTGGCAAGAGTAAAAGTCAATGGCGGATCAAAGAAGAGGAAGAAGAACGCAGGAGGAAGAAAACCCTCGAAAAGCGGAAGGTACTTCACAATGGTAAAATCACTGCAGAAAATAGCAGAGGAAAGGGCCTCAAGAAAATTCTCGAATTTTGAAGTGCTGAACTCCTATTTTGTAGGCGCAGCAGGATCGAAAAAGTTTTACGAAGTGATATTACTGGAAAGGGACAATCCCACAATAATTAATTCAGATTATAAAAACGTAGTAAAGCAAAGGGGACGCGCATTCCGTGGATTGACTTCTGCAGGAAGAAAGCACAGGGGAATATCCAGGAAAAGATACGGCTCGCACAAATTCAGGCCGAGCAAAAACAAGTACATGAATACCTAAAGCGTACCATAATCCCAAACAAAAGCGGGAAATTTGTGCAAAAGCATAACCTATATATACTTCAAATGCGTAATATTATCTACCATAACGACGAGCGTTCCTGTTGGTGTGTCCTATGACTAAAACTAAAAAAACTAAGAACTTTAAGATGTCTAACGCAAAAAAGGCCAGTGCCAAGAAGGCACCTGTCAAAGTAATGCATAAGGCTGTGGCAAAGGCAAAGAAAATCGCAATAAAGAAAGTGGTAAAATCAAAACCTAGTGTTCAAAAGAAGGCAATAATACCTGCAACAAAACCAGCAAGTCCGAAAAACACATTATATCAAAACGAGCAGAAGATAAAAATGCTGGACAGCGCAAAGCTCAAGGAGAAGGAGGCAAATCTTAGGAAGAAAACAAACATAAGCATACCTCAGCCGGAAGAGGCGAAGGTTGCAATAACCAGCTTGCTATCAAACGAAAGAGCTGTTGAATACCTCAAGAAGAACGTGAGCAAATTAGCTGTTGACGTTGTTGACATGCTTTCAACACCGAAAACAGATGAATACCTTGCAGAGCAATTAGGCATGAAGATAAACGCCATAAGGCGTATATTGAACATAATGCAGGGTTATGGAATTACTAATTATTACATTTCAAAGAACACAAAAGGCTGGCTTTCATTTGCATGGTATATCAATACAAGTAAGTTAACTCCTTTCCTTGAATATGTAGATGGAATGGAAAGGGAAAAATCAATAATAAACGAAAAGTGCGACGATTATTTCCTTTGTGATGCATGCTACAAAACAGACAAGTTCTTATTTACGTTCGATTCTGCGTTTGAAAATTCATTTAAATGCAACAACTGCGGGAAAGGACTAAACAGAATGAACAGGGAAGAAGTGGAAGTGCTCATAAACAAGAAGGTCGCAACGCCAGAAGGCACAAGCCAATGATCCAATGCCCAAGCAAGGAGAGAAGTTTCAACTTAAACTAATTATAAACAAAGAGAAGGCTCTAGAATACTCGAAAATATTGAGCATTAAAACAGAGCATAAAAGAAGCAACATAAAATTGAAGGAGATAAAGGGCACACTATTCATAGAAATAAGTGCAAAAGATGCAACTGCGCTTCGTGCATCTGCAAATTCAATACTAAGGGACCTGCAGGTAATTGAAGCAACTAAACTATAATTACTTTTTACATAATTTTTTTACTAGGAAGGCAGCAAGCTCTTCTCCTCCTAACCCTTTACCACTTGTTTTGTATTTGCCCCAAACAACTTTAGGCTCAACTGTTACTCCAACACCAAACTCAAGCATTTCTTTGTCATTGAGCGCATTTCCTGTAGTAATAATTTCGTTTCTTTTTAATCCTAATTTTTTAGATAGTTTCTTAAGGGAAGAACCTTTAGTAACTCCTTTTAATCCCACATCGTACGCCTCGCCAGTCCAAATGCAATAAAGCATATCCTTTGGATCGTTTCTTTTTACTATGTCACACACGAATGGTTTTTCTATTATAGTATGAATTGCAAGGTTGAATAGTTTTGGTTCAAAACCCATAAGATGAACCTTTTTACTATTCTTAATTACATCATTTCTTATATTGTAGAGTGACATGAAATATTCGTTAGGATAATTTTCATGAATTATTCTGCCATCCATAAAAGTAACTGCGCCATTTTCTGTTTGTATTATTACATTCTTATCAAAAATGTCCTTAACTAATGTTCTCATATAAAGAAGGTTTCTTCCTGAAGAAAATGCAACTTTAACAGATTTTTTCAATATTTTAATATTCTTCACAAATTCAGGAGACAAACTGTGTGTTTTCATAGACAACTGAGTGCCATCATTACTTTCATGTAGGTTGCTGCCTTTCGGTATTATTACTCCATCAACATCAAAAACAACCATTTTTATTATTTTGATTTCTTTGTCGCTCATTTTTGATAACAATTTTGTTTCCATCTAATCACTTTAATATAAAATTTAATGTATTAAATCATTTTGTGCAATTATTTTGCTGTAAGTGCTTTTTGTGTTCCTCTCATTGATTCGAAAACAGGCGTCATGATGTATCCTGCTTTCATGTTGCCAAGAACTGAGCAATTTTGTGGGTTTGCCCAATAATAATAAGCAATGTACGCACAGAACACCGCATCAATAGTATCCTCATAACTTTTTAATTCGGATAATCGTAACTTTTTCAAATCATTATTCAAGAACTTTTTCTCTATTTTTAGAGCAGGTGATGCTTTATTTAGTGCTTTAAGATAGTTATTGTACCTTTCGAATTCTTTCACTCTAAATGCATTATCTCTGTTTGGTTTTGCTTTGTATCTCAGTATTTTGTTAAGATTAAATAATACAACCATTGATGGATGCGGATAAACCTCGAAAAGCTTTCTTGAAGTTTCATGTTTTTTTACATATGGGTCGTGCATGAAACCTAATTTCTGCAATGACTTTGTAATTTCTTCTCCTCTTATTTTTCCATTTGACCAGGCACCTAATCTTTCTCTATTTGATGGATGTGCACCAGCATCGTATCTTCTGAATAGATCACCAACAAGCTGTTCTGCAAGCCTTCTGCCTTTCTTGTTTGGTACTATTAATGGTGCATCTATGGCAATGAGTGCAGGCTCATCTTTTACGTTTTTTGATACAAAATCCAATATCTCCTCATCTGTAAGTACTGTATTCGCTACTATCAAAGAACCATTTTTACCATTACCATCTATTATTGCAATACCACTTCTATTCTTGCCGGACCATGCAAGATCTATCCCAACAAAATACATGCTTTACTATCGGATTTCTTTTATTTAAGTCTTTGTACAAAGTTAAACAAAACTTATTTATATCTAAAAATATGTATGTTCCTAGTGATCAAATGGAACTAAACAGAACCATAGGGGTAGCGTCTGTTGAATGGAGCAGAAAAATAAGGCAACCTCTTCATGAAGAACTGTCATATGCATCTGGTAAACTGTCCTTTAAACTTAAAGGTCAGCTTCTTCAAACGTATGTTCTACATAGAAATGACCTCCATATCCTCGTACCAACTACACATACCTATGAACCATACCATACTGAAATAACAAAATACAGTCTAGGTCTCAAAATTGTCGAAGAAATCAACGAATCTTTAAAAAATTATTATGAAATGATAAAAGGTGCAATAGACAATCAACAGAGCATTGCAAAGGAACAAACATGGTCAGTTGCTAAATTCGACGACGTGATGTCTTTAATCGAAGAGGATGTTGTCCTTCATACAAAGGGCATAAAAGAACTGCTCTTAAGTTTCGATAAAAATTTACCAGACAAGAAAAACTATGAAGAGCTTGTCGGGGCTGCAGCTTTATTGCTTGGCGGCATAAATGCCATATCTGCTAACTTTACGGAACATCTTGAAGGGATTGCCCGTCATGGTTTGTTAAGGGAAGAGCCAGTGCACCAATAATATTTTTGCTTTTAAAGCTTCCGCTAATCCTCAGAGTGCGTTAACGTCATGCAAACCTTTATAAAAGCATACAATAGAATATATTAACTGTAGACGTTGTATACAGTAGCGGTAGCGGAAAGATTCGTCTAGGATCTTCTTCTAGGTTACATCAAATTTGAGTGTCTATTATGCACAGAGGTTCACTACAATATTGGCATCATCGAAGAGCACAGAAGCGTCTTCCTAGGGTGCGCCATGCTCCCATAAACATAAAGGAAAGCGTTCCTCTGAACATGGTTGCATACAAAGTTGGAATGGCACATATTGGAATGAACGACGATTCTGATTCTCCCTCAAAGAACATGGAAATAACAACAGCTTGCACTATTCTTGAAATCCCTCATATTGAAATGTATGGAATACGCTGCTATTCAAAGGACATAAACGGCTACAAGAAAGCATCATTCGAAATACATCATGCAGAATCCGCAAAGAAATTAAAAAGGAAAAACGTAAAGAATGATGAATCAAAACTCAATTCCATTAAAGAAAAATTAAATGAATATTCAAACATAACTGCGCTTCTTGTTGCCTATCCGAAAGGGCTTAGTGTGGATCAGCACAGGCACATACGATTTGAATCCGAAATCGGAGGCTCTAATATTGAAGACAAATTCAATTTTGCAAGCGCAAAGCTCGGCAAGGAATTAAAGGTCAATGAAGTGTTCAAGAACGGAGAATTCATAGATATTACTGCCATAACAAAAGGAAAGGGCTGGGCCGGAACCATAAAGAGATTCGGAACAGCGCGTCTTTCACACAAGGCAACCCAAAAAGTAAGGCACGTTGGTGCTCTTGGAGCAATGTCTCCTGGAAAAGTGCTTTTCACTGTTCCCCAAGCTGGTCAGCTAGGATTCAACTATCGAACTGAAACCAACAAGCGTTTATTGAAAATAGGCAATTCCTCTGAAGTCCAGAAAATAAATCCTAAGGCAGGTTTCCTCAATTATGGAAACGTAAAAAACGATTATATAATAATAAAAGGCTCAGTTGGCGGCCCTGTAAAAAGATTGGTACGAATAAGAAAAACAATAAACAGGAACAGGAAAGGAATAAAGGAGCCGAAAATAAATTATACATCAATTGAATGATATTTATGGAAGCTGAAATTTTATCTCTCGATGGAAAAGTAAAGGGCAAGATCGAACTACCAAAGGCATTCGACGAGCTTGTACGCCCCGAGCTTATACAAAGAGCGGTAGTTGCAGAAAACACAAGGAAGCTTCAGCCTCAGGCGCATTATCCTCTTGCAGGAATGAACACATCTGCAATGTACTATGGTGCAATGAATTCCTACAGATCGGGACGTCACATGGGAATTGCGATAAGGCCAAGGCAGAAACTAGGAGGAGGAGTCCAAGGCCAGGTAAGAGTGGTTCCATCAGCAGTGAAGGGTAAGAGGGCGCATCCGCACCTTGCAGAAAAGATAATAAAAGAGAACATAAACAAAAGGGAATACCAGAAAGCATTGGCAAGCGCAGTCTCTGCGACAAACACCTTCAAAACAAATAAATCAAAATCACCAATAATACTTACAAACGAAATCGAATCAATAAAAAAGACAAAGGAATTATTGAAAATATTCAGCAGCATAAATCTACTTGAGCAGATAAAAGAGGACAAGCAAGTAAGAATAAAGAAAGGGCTTAGGAGATCTTCCATAAGGAAGCATTACAAGAAATCCGTTCTTCTGGTAACTGGAAAGGACGCACGTGCAATAAAAGCTGCAAGAAATATTGCCGGTGTTGATGCCTGCGAAGTCTCAAATCTCACTGCAAATCTGCTTGCGCCCGGAGGAGTTCCCGGAAGAATGACAGTGTGGAGCGAATCTGCAATAAAAGAGCTAGACGCTTCTTTAAAGAAGCAAAATCTTACGTGATTAATTGAGCATATTGAAATATCCACTGACAACAGAAAAATCTGTAGGAATAGTTGACAAAAACAACATCATAACATTTATAGTGGATTCAAGGTCATCGAAAACAGAAATCAAGAAGGAATTCGAGAAGAGCTTCAACGTGAAAGTAAAAAGCATAAATACAATCAATCTTCCGAAAAACACGAAAAAGGCATTTATAAAATTGGCAAAGGGCTTCAACGCGACTGATGTTGCAGTGAAACTCAAACTGGTGTAATTATGGGAAAGAAGCTAAGGCAACAAAGAAGAGGAAAGGGTTCAAACGTTTACAGGAAATTACCCAATACCTTCGACATCAGCGTAAGCTATCCTAACACGAGAACTGAACGAATAGGCGAAGTCGTAAACATGATAAACCATACCGGTCATACTGCTCCACTAATAGAAGTTATGTACGAGGATCTTTCAACAGGCTATCTTATTGCTCCAGAGGGCATAAGAATAGGCGACAAGATACACATAAGCGAAAAGCCCATATATTCATTGGGAAGCGTCCTAAGATTGGGAGACATCCCAGAAGGAATTCCAATATTTAATATTGAATCGTATCCTGGAGATGGAGGCAAGTATGTCCGCGCGGCAGGAAGCGCTGCCTATGTTGCAGCTCACATTGGAAACACAACAACAATCACAATGCCATCCAAGGCAATGGTAATATTCAAGAATGAATGCAGGGCCCAATTGGGCGTAGTTGCCAGCGGTGGAATAACTGATCAACCGCTTGTAAAGGCAGGAAAGAATCATTATATAATGCATGCGAAGAACAGAACCTGGCCTGTGCAGAGAGGTGTCAAGATGAACCCTGTTGACCATCCGTTCGGAGGAAAACAGCACCACAAGGGTAAGAGCAGCATGACATCGAGAAATGCACCTCCAGGAAGAAAGGTAGGGCACATAGCCGCAAGCAGGGTAGGCAGAAGAAAGAGATGAAATCATGGTAGAAAGAATAGCTTATAGAGGAAAATACGCAACGGAAGCAACAAACATGCAAATGGATGAATATTTAAAATTAGTCAATTCAAGAGAGAGAAGAAGCATCAAAAGGAATTCGCTCACGTACAAAAAGCTTTTGCAGAAAGTTGAAAAATACAAGAAAAACAACAACGCAAAGCCGATACGAACACACATAAGAGAAGCGGTAATAGTCATGCCCTGGGTAGGAATGACATTCGCAGTGCATAATGGCAAGGAATTCAAGCAGTTTGTAATAGCGGCAAACATGCTTGGCCACAGGCTTGGCGAATATTCATACACAACAAAAAGAGTTCTTCACTCTGCGCCAGGAATAAGGGCAACAAGAGGAAGCAAGTTCTTAGCGGTGAAATAATTGAAATACTCATACAATTTGGAAAGAAAGGAACTGGTCTTCGCCCATGCAAAGGACATTAACGCCAGTTACAAGGATTTATGCGTAGTGTGCGATGCGGTTAGATACCATTCCATTCCGCAGGCATTGAAAATACTCGACAGCGTAATCAATGACGGAAGGCCAATCGAATTCAGAAGGCACAACAGATATATGGGATCAAGGCACGAATTGGGAGGCAAGAAAGGCAGATACCCGATAAAATGCGCAGCACTTGTAAGGAAGGTTGTTGTTAACGCAGCTGCCAATGCAAAGAACAAGGGCCAGGACCCTGAAATGCTTTATGTTGTGCATGCAACTGCAAATAAGACTCAAATAATTCCAAGGTCTCCTTCAAAAGGAATAAGGTCCATAAGCGGAGGCTATGGCTACGGAGCAGCAAGAAGAAGCAATCTTGAGCTCGCAAAGATAGAAATCGCAGTTGGCAACAAGGATTCAAAGGAATTGGGTGCAAGAATGAAAAGGGTTCTCAAGGCAATCAGCAAGAAGGAAAAACCAGTTGAATTGAAAACAGTTCAAAAGAAGAAGACAACCGCAGCAAAGCCTGCTCAACCAAAGACAACAGCAGCAGCTGTGCCAAAACCAGTTGCAGCACCGCAGGCAATGCCAAATCCAGAGACAAAACAGCCAATAAAGGAATTTCCAAAGGAAAAAAGAGAATTAAAGGAGCACGTGCAGGAATCAAATAAAGACAAGCAGGAATTAAAAGAGGACAGTCAAAAGGTATAATCAAGGTGTAGAATTGGCAATAGAAACAAAATTCATAAATGATGCGATAATAAAACTGAACATATCAAAGTATCTCAGCAAGGAGCTTGCCCGTGCAGGATTCTCCAGAGTTGAAATACAGAAAACGCCAATACTCACAAGAATAACTGTATATGTGCTTAATCCCGGAAGAGTCATCGGAAGAGGAGGAAGAACAATCGATATTGTGACTGAAACAATAAAGAACAAGTTCAAGGTTGAAAATCCTCAAATCAATGTAATGGAAGTGGACAACAAGATGCTTGAGCCTCTTCTGGTTGCAAAGAGCATTGCAGAAAGGCTTGAACGAGGAATAAACGCAAGAAGAATCATACAGACAACGCTTAGGGAAATCATAGAAAATGGAGCGCTTGGCGCTGAAATAGTCACAAGCGGCAAATTGGCAGCAAAGGGGGCACGCGCCAAAACAATAAGAAAAAGCCTAGGATACATACCAAAAGCTGGTGATGTTGTTGAACTGGTAAGGGCGGCTCACGCAACTGCGTATCCAAAATACGGTGCAATAGGAGTGTATGTAAGAATAGTTCCACCGGGAACGGTATTCCCTGACAGAGAATTAAAGGCAATCGAAATACCGAAGTCCATATTGAATAGCTAATAAGCATTGCTATCCAAATATTCAGGTATAATAGTTGAATTGTTATGGTATTGGGGTTAATAGCTGCAATTATAATTGCATTCTTTTCAATGTTCATACCAGGGGTTCTGCTCGCCTACGCACTGCTTGACAAAACCGAACTCAATCACTTTGAGACAATTGTAATCGGTTTCATATTCGGTCTCATTGCACCGGCAACCATGACATGGCTTGAATCCTATCTAATGAAATATGTTCATGCGTTCAGCTTCTCTCTCTGGCTTTTCGAAGTCAACGCACTTGCACTTACCATAATAGGAGCAATACTGTGCTGGAGGGAAGGGGTATTCAACGATTTGAATCTAAGCTCCATGTTTTCAAGCTCAAGCAGCAAGCAGAAAGAAGACACAACCAATCTTTCACTTGATGCCGTTAGGTCAAGGCTCAACAGGTATGGTTCCGGCAGAGAGGTAGTGAAAAAGCACAATGAGGAAGAACATTTATTAAAATCAAAGCAGGAGAGCGAGCGCAGCTCAATCTCAAAACTAACTGATGAAGAACGTTCAAAAATAGAGAATCTTCACAGCGAAGCAAGGGAGCATCTGCGCGAAAACCAATTAAAAGAGGAGAGAATACTCCTAGAACAGCTTGATGCCGCAGCGGCTCCAATCTCAACGCACAAGTTCAAAGCTGCGTGGTGGGTCTGGGCAATACTGATTATACTTATGATGCTCACCTTCTACACAAGACTGCAGAGCATTGTAACTGCACCAAAATTCTTCGAGTTCGATCCCTATTTCGACATGATTGACGCTCATTACATATTGACCTATGGAAAACAGTTGCTGCTCGACCCTGCAGCATGGCCTGTTGTTCCTGGAGGCACAAACCATAGATTGCAGCCACTGGTCCCATATCTTGAGGCCTATTGGTATCAGCTTGTCAATTCGCTAAGCACTCATCACATTGTATTCAGCTCTTCTCTAATGTCCTATGTTGGAAGCATATACCCCCCAATAACTGCAGCGCTTCTTGTGTTCGTAATATTCATGCTGCTTTACCATGAGTATGATGAAAAAATAGGGCTTATCGGTGCAGCGCTTACCGCAATGATGCCTGTATTGTTCACAACGTTTATTTCCGGAGAGCAGCTTGTGGAACCGTTTGGAATATTCGCAATATTCTTCTTCATAGCAACTTACATGCTTGCCATAAGAAACATGAAGGACAAGAGACTTGCAGTTCTTGCTGGAATTGCATTCGCATCCAACTTCCTGAGCGCTCACTACTACACAGTAACAGCAGGAGTTCTGGTCATCTACATAGTCGCTGAAGGGATAATAGACATTCTTAGAAATGAATCACTTGTGGATTTCTACAAGATGAACATCATAATACTTGCAACAATAATAATATTCTATGCGCTGTATGCACCTTACCAGGCAACGCTGCAGAGCAATCTGTCAAGCATACTGGGAATTCCAATCGTAATATCAGGGCCGTTGCTTGCGCTTATGCTTATAGCAATACTGGACTACGTGCCTAAATTATTGGCAAAAAGCAAGATAGTGATAAAGGAAGTAAACCGCAAGACAAATCTTGTATTCATGATACTTGTAATAGTTCTTGCAATAGTTGCAGTTCTATTTACTCCATTGGGAAAACCCATCAAGAGCTACATAAACCTTAGCGCACGATTTACAACAGCATCGAAACCATTGTTCATGACAGTGCAGGAATACATACCCACTGGCTTGATATACAACTTCGGGGCACAGGGATTCGGCGCAGTTGGTGCAGGAATATTCAACATTCCGTATCTTGTATGGACCGTATGTGCGCTCGGACTGGCCTTCATAGTCATAAGCATAATATTCAGAAGGAGCAAGACCGGTGTATTGTACATCGCTGCGGCAATTCCGCTGATGGTAGCAGGTTTCCTTGAAGTGAAATATCTTCCTCATTTCGGAGCAGCTTACATACTATTATTCTGCATAATATTGGGAGAAGTTCTCTACCTAGCCGAAGATAATTTCAAGCTAGTGAAAAGAACGACAAATGATGCCGGCAAGGCACTGCATTTCAGCAAGAATGTTTATCATGATCATCCGCTTGCTGCGCAATCTGTAATAATCATAGGATTATTCTTCATATTCGGCTTCGTGTTCGCGATTGCCGCACTTGCATTCATTCTGATTTACAGATATGGAATAAAGCAAAGCAAGGACAAGGTAAACCAAACACTGATCGTACTTTGCATATTGCTTGCACTGTATTCATTTTCATCGCACATGTTCTTCTATGGCGAAAGCAGCGCATTCATCGATTCATTCTCTGCCCAAATAACCTATTCGCTAAACCCAGCTACTGCATGCACAACGCTTTCCAATGCAGGAAACAGCCTTGGGTACAATCTCTATTGTAATACAATACCTGCTTATTGGCTCAACTCAATGACATGGATACGCAATAACGTGGGTCCCAATGCGCCAAGAATACTTGCCTGGTGGGACTATGGCGACTGGATCAACTGGTTCGGCAACAGCAATGCCGTATTAAGAGGCGATAATTCGGTAGCGAGCGAAGACTATGCAGTTGCAGCACAATATGTGCTCGGTCCAAAGCCCATAACAACTGCATCTGGTGCAGTAAGCGTTGCAACTCCTCAAACACTTGCAAGCTACATGAAAGGCAATCAAACCAAGTATGTGCTATTCGATCAAGACCTTATATCCAAATGGGGTGCGTTGGACTTCCTAGGGTGCGTAAACGTCAATGGCACTTCAATGCAATATGCAGTAGCGCAAGGTCAGACGCAAAGTCCGGCAGTGCCCTACTTGCTGGGAACATCAGCCTGTGAAGTTGCGCATGACCCTCAATTCGCCCTGCTTCCATTATCTGCATTGATACAAACCAATTCAAGCTCACAGAGCATCAACAACTATTGTCAAATATCAAACGGCAGCAACATATACATCAAGGCATATCTAATACTTGGCAACAATGTGGAAAACGCAACTGATTGTGTTGATGCGACTCCAACATCCAATGGAGTATTAAAGATCTACAATCAGAATGGGACCAAGATAAATGCATACATACAGTCAACTGACTATCAGGGAGTGCAAAACATCCAAGGAAACCTATATGTTGAGTTCCTTATGCTCTACACTCCCAATGCTGCAAACGGCTCCATAACAAATGCGCCATCGCAGTTCTACGAATCCAATTACTACAAAGGATTCATATTGGGTAATCTTCCTGGATTCACTGAAGTGTATCCTGTAAATTCAACCGTAGGATCAATCAATTACGTCAACGGCACATATCCAGTAAGAATATATGAAGTGAACAACTACTCAAGCGGCAATGTGACAGTTCCTGCAAAAGAGCCCTGGATACACAACAACGACACAATGCCGTAACTATAAGGTTAAATACTTAATCCGTCAACAATTCTTTACTTTAATGGGCTTGTAGCTCAGCCTGGTCAGAGCGCTGGTCTTATAATTGAGAACTTCTTTAAAAGAAGTTTTATCAAGAAGAAAGCCAGATGTCGAGAGTTCAAATCTCTCCAGGCCCATAAGTAACGTGTTGCGATCCAGCTAAGCCTTTGAGCCCCTGTATTTTTGAACTTCCTACCAAGAAGGTATATATATCTCTTAAAACAGAGTTAATTTGTGGTATTATGACTAGAACTGAATTGAAAGAATTTAAAGAATCGCCAACGGCGCATAGAATCTTGGAATATAATGATGCTAGAATAGAACTTAGGCGTCCCGCTACAGAAACTAAAAATACAATGTCGATTGAAGTAGTTCCAAAATATAACTCAGCCATTACACCTAATTTAACTGCGACTGAAGTAAGGGATTTTATAAGAATTCTCCAAGAAGAGTTTCTCAGGGAATAATTTTAACTAAAGTTCGGAAATCTCCAGGCCCATCTATTCTAGCTCTGCAGTGCTGTTCCAACTACTGTAAAAGGCAGCTATTCTGTTGCGGAGCTCTAGCTCAAGTATATTCATTACTGCATCAAGTCTTGCTCTGGACGGTTCAGCAGCTCCATATCTTTCAAGCATCGCATCTGCAGCTTTGCTGTAATTTTCTGCAGCACGCTGATGGGCTTTAATTATTAATTCAGTAGAATGGTTTAATATTCTAAGCAATTTTGCGAGCTTTTCGAATTCTATTCCTGCATCTAAAAACCTATTCTGGTCTTCACAAAACATTGCATTATCTGCTGTTAGGAAAGCATCACGATAAAATAAACAATCAACTTTTTTTACGTATCTTGAAGGTAAATTCAGGTTCCTTTGCATGCCTCTCCTAAGGCGAGCATATTCTATTTCAATAGCAGGAAATAATTTTTCTGCATGTATTGAAGAATTAACTCTACTATCTCTTAATTGTTCTTTCATCATATTATCACTCTATATTAATGTTTAAATATTATTAGATACTTATATGTTTTGATTGCATGGAAAACGACTGCATATTCTGCAAATTAATTGAAGACAAGCACAACATATACAATGATGATATTTGCTATGCGAAGATGGACAAGTATCCCTCAGGGCACGGGCATTTGCTCGTAATCTCAAAAAAGCACCATGAGAATATTCTTGTAACCCCAGATGATACTGTTTCTCACATGTTTCTTGTTGCAAAAAGACTAGGCATAAAGCTAAAAGAGAAACTAGGCTCAGATGGCATTGTAATATCGACAAATACAGGAAAAGAGGCAGGGCAGATAATATTTCATTTCCATATTCATGTAATACCAAAATACGTCAATGCAAAGGAAGGATTCGTAAAACATCAGGAATTAACTGAAAAAGAAGAGATTGAATTCAAAAAACTGCTGAGTAATTAGTAGTGTATGTGCCTTTCGGTTCCGCATTCTGTGCATTTGTAGACTAGGTATCTTTTACTGCTTGCCAATCGTACTGTCATGCTCTTTCCAGGTATTAGCACCGAATTGCATTTCTTGCATAATGCCCTCTTTATCTGCTTTGGTAGTTTTATCTTGTAGTGACGGCCTATCTGCTTTAGGATTTTTACATATCTTTTCGAAAGCTTAGGATCAGTTTCCTCTTTTGCAAGATTGTAGAGTATTATAATTCGCTCGTTTGCTATCCTCTTTACCGTTGCGTTCTTCTTTATTGCCATAGCTATGTTGCTCCAATATGCTCCAGTATCTGAGGCATTGTCTCTTCTATGTCAGTTCCGTTTCTAATGCTTATCAGATTGCCTGCCATCTCATAGGCGTTGTCCGACAATTCACCATGGAAAAGAAGGATCAATCGTCTTGATTCAGGGTCGCTCATGTCAGTTGAGATTTTCTTGCCCCTCACTATGTTGGCCCTTGCAGGAATTTTTATCGAATTGCTTATGCTTATTATCTGCTTGTGGCTTTCGTTGAATATGTACATTATGTCAAGCAATGGCCTGTAATCAAATAGCTTGTAATCCTCAATGCCCTTTCCGTCAATTAGCACTATGCCATCATAGTAATTGCTGTTCACTTTTGAGGTATGGATATCCGGCCTTACTGCAGCTCCATGGGTTCCTATACATTCATTGGACGTATAGCTGGTAATGTCGTAGCGTATGCCCCACTTGTCGAAGAATAGTTTCACCAATGAAAGCGACTCATCCCTGAAATCCTTAGGAGGTATGAAGATAAGGAACTTCACTAAATCACTTTATGACTCCATATACGGCGCCAACAAGTATGAAACGCTTGCATCTCCTATATTGTATTCGATTTTTATAGGATCCTCTGTCTTTATGGAAAGCGTCATTGTTGAATTGGATGGGCATGCACTTATCATTCTTTCAAGATAATCCAGATTGAATGTAGCCATTGATGCCTTTGAGCTGTTTATCTTCTTGATTACTTCAGCATTGTTCATGTGCTCTTCCTCTAATTCTCCTGCATCTCCCTTTGCAAGCACCATGAATGAGTCCTTTTCTGTTTTGAATCCTATGTGCGTTGAAAGAAGGTTTGCATCTTTTAATATTTCCTTAAGCGAATCTGACTTTACCTCTACAACTGAATCGAATTCAATCTTAGGCTCTTTATCAGCATCTTTCTTTACTTCTATCATTGGCAATTTATAACGTCTTCTGCTGTTCTTGCCTACGAATTCGAGCATAAACTTGTTGCCGCTTTCCTTCATTATTACCTGCTCTTCTATTCTTGAGCTTGCAAGTATCTTTCCGAAGTTCTCAAGATTGAGTCCGACTGAAGCTGGTTTGTCCACTTCATACTTGGCAAATGCCTTGTTGGGCATGAAAAATGAGATCATGCTTATGCCTGAAGGATCCATCGCCTTGAGCGATATGCCTTCCTTTGTAATGGAGAAGGAACCTTCGTCTATAAGACTGACTATTGAGTCTACGCAATTCTTCCAATATCTTGCATCATCTATCTTTATTTCGAACATGTTATCACACGATTAACAAGCAGTATAATTATTAGGTAGTAAAGGAATAAAAAGGCAACAGTAACGAGATAAAGAAAGCCCTAAGGCACAACTGCCAAACCCTCAAGAGAAAGCCACCAAAAGGCATATATATTTGGCAAAATAAAGGCTTATTGTGATGAGATGCAGATTCAAAACTACAACATGCATGAAATCAAGACTCCATTATTAAGAAGTTATAACTCTACAAACCAAACACAAAGAATTAGGCAAATAATGGAAATGCTGCGCAAAATTATCTGATTCTCTTTAAAAAGTGTTTAAATGATGAAGTCTAGTAAAAAGCGTGCAAATACTTCAGTACATACTGACTATAAAAGTTCTGGAGTCAGTGTCGAATTTGGTAATGAGGCTTCAAAAGTTCTTTATGAGGCAGCAAAACTAAGTTGGATCAACAGAAAAGGTAAACTAGGAGAAGTGATAGAATTATTTCCTGATTTTTCTGGACTTAGAGCAATTCACGTTGGTGGTTTGCCTAAAGGCACATACATGAGTCTCAATTTTGATGGTATAGGAACAAAAGTTGAGCTTGGTGAAAGATCAGAGAAGCATGACACGGCAGGATACGATCTTTTTGGTATGACCTGCGATGATGCTGTACTTAGAGGCGCAGAGCCTGTACTGATAGGTTCTGTTTTAGACGTTAATAGTCTAGGAGTGGAAAATGCTTCAAACATAGAACTAGTTAAACAATTAGCCATAGGGTATGTCGGGGCAGCAAAAGAGGCTAACGTCGTTATTGTAAATGGGGAAATTGCAGAGTTGGGTGCAAGAGTAAGCGGTTATGGCAAATTCAATTATAACTGGTCCGCAGGTGTTGTATGGTTCGCGAAAAAGGAAAAGATGTTAACTGGTTATGATATAAAAGTAGGAGATGCACTAGTTGGCCTAAGGGAATACGGATTTAGATCCAACGGATTATCCTTATACAGGAAAATAATGAAATCTGCACATGGCGAAAACTGGCACGAAGAAAAATACAGCGGCAAAAATCTGGCAGAAGCTGCATTACTTCCTTCCAGAATTTACTGTGCTGCTGTTGTGGCAATGTTTGGTTCATTAGGTGATGAACCAAGAGCAGAGATACACGGAATCGCACATATAACTGGAGGCGGAATACCAGAGAAATTAGGCAGAATGCTTAGACCTACTAAAATGGGCGCTCATTTAGAAGATTTATTCAGGCCATTTTATCTTATGTCCTATGCTCAGGAGAAGGGTGCTGTTACTGACAGGGAAGCTTACCGCACATGGAATATGGGGCAAGGAATGATCATTGCTACTCCACAACCAAATAAAGTAATACAAGTTGCAAGAGAATATGGGATAGAAGCAAAACAACTTGGTGCTGTAATAAAAAAACCAACGATTACATTAAGAAATATGGGCATTAATAATTCAGAGCAGAAAGAATTAACCTTTAATATTTGATTAATGTTTAATTTATGAAATTTGAAGGTTAAAAAATGATACTAGTTGTAGTCGGGCTTCCCGGCTCTGGAAAGAGCACAGTTGCCGAATTACTGAAAGAAAGAGAATTCACTGTAATAGAAATAGGTGACATATGGCGCGAATTATTGAAGAAAGCCAACATTCCGCGTAATGATCCAAGGGCTACAAGGGAATTCACAAAAACATTGAGGGAAGAGCAGGGAAAAGACATATACGCCAAATACGTTGTCAAGAAAATCAACAAATCGATGAATAAAATAGTTGTAATGGGCGTCAGAAGCACCTACGAACTAAATTATCTTAAAAAGCACCTTAAGGGCATAGTGATAATTGCAATACAATCCTCATTTGATACAAGATACAATCGTTTAGCTACAAGAGGAAAACCAGAGGATCCGAAGAACCTTGCGGATTTCAGATGGCTGAATACAAGGGAGAAAAGAGGATTCATGTCCGACAAAAGCGAGGAAAAGCACGGCCCGGTAGTGATAATGAGTCATGCGAACTATACCCTTAAAAACACAAAAACAGTGGATTATCTTGAAAGGCAGTTGGATAATGTATTAAAATCAATAGAAAAGTGATTAAATGGAAAAATCTGTCAAAGTATCAATAGTTGCTACGATTTTCCTTGTATTATTGGCTTTGGGCTTTGCATTCGGGTATCTGCCCCGTGTGCTTGGCGATATTACCATACTCGTGCTTTTCATCCTGGTAGTTTACATAATATACCTTACTTTCAGGAAAATGTTCCGTTTAACTAATACTCAAAAGAAGAAATAAAATTCAGGAATAAAACAAATTTATATAACTTTATGCTGTTTTATAATAATAACTTGGGTAGTTCTATGAAAGCGGGTTCTATTGTAGTTGCAATAGTTATAATCATTGCAATAGTTGCATTGGCTTACATCGTAACATCTGGCAAATTCGGAAGCAGTTCATCTTCTATCAGCATAAGCACAGGCTCATCCTATACCACCATAACCAATTCTAATACAACAACAGCAAATCCAACATGCACAACAACGATATATCAAATCAGCGGAGGAAACAAGTCGCTTGCCGTAGAGCAAGTAATATCTTCACTGGGAACCGGCTGGACCTCAGCTGCGCAATACAGCAGCAACAATACAAACCTAACCTATCCGAACGGTTCAAAGGTAATGGTAAAGGCATTAGGATCAGAAAGCTTCAGCAACGGAGGAGAATTACTATCCACGGAATGGGTAGCATTCTATAATCCAATTGATGCAAATAATTACGTAAATTCAGCATTAAAATCAATGTTTCCCAATGCATCAAACGTAACAACAGGATTGCAGGGAGATTCAACCTATATGTTCTATTCTGGCGATGCAATCAACAAAGGACAGGCTGCAGCTGTAATCTATGCCCATGACGGCCCTTATGCTATATTAATATTCAACCAGGGCACGGCACTGCAGCTAAGCCAGGCAAAGCAGTTATTGGCATACCAGCTTTCAGACCTTAACATTACCTAATTATTAATTCGTCAATAATCGATGGCACAATAAGCTATATATATTTGGAAAGCTGCAATAATAATGTGATAATATGGATGCATTAAAAACAGTAGTTAGAGGAGTAGACATAACTGGCAGAGTTCCATTTATAGATGGTCTAATGCGCGGCAGAACTTCAGGTTCTGTAGCTGAAATTGCTGTAAAGGAAATAACAGACCTAGGGCAAATGAAAATATTTCTCGATTCTTACATTAAAATGGTCAGAATTGTAGATCCAAAAATATTTGATAACGATTCTACAGCAACAAAATTTGCAGTAACTCTCTTGTTATATAAACTAACAAGTTTGCGCGATTCAAGAGAAATTGTTGTCGCAAACTTCCAAACTTGGCTTGAATTCCTAAGGGAGCAAAGCATTCAGGGTATAAAAATGCAATAATACTGTGATAATATGAGTAAAATGCAAACCATTCCTAGATCTGCACCTCCAGTAGAAAATAGAATGCAATCACCGGAATGGGAGGAAACACATGCAGCACAAACATGCAAAAGAACTATAAAAGGATATGAGCACAATGTTGTTGAATGCACTGGTGCTAGCTATGTAACCTTAGGTAACCATTTTGGCGCCTGTGGTATACGAATACTTATGTCAAGGCAACAATTTGATAGCATAAAAAACCAAATTGAGCTAGAAATGGAAAAGGCCATTCCAAAAACAACACCAATTCAACAAATATGCGTTACTTATGGTGAAAAAGGGTTCGGCACATTTTCCTATGGAGCTTATACAGAAAGCTACAATACACAAGCACAAAATGAACTTATTGGCATAGGCGCCAAAATAAAGGAAATGTTACAATTATAGCGTGATAACATGCCAGCAACAATAAACAATCCGAGAACAACAAGGCTGAAAGGCTACGAAGAAGAAATAGTCCCTAATTTTGGGGCAAGCCACCATTATATAAGCTATAAAGGGATCGGTACTTGCGCCATAAGAATAAAAATGTCAGAAAGCCAATTCAACAATCTAAGGGAAGTCAAGAACCCACAAGGAAATCCTGCAAGGCTTGCCGTGCTTCCAAGGATTAATTATATCTATGATGAACAGGGATTTGCAGAAATTAGGTGCTCCGGCTATGAGGCAGAGGTTGACGCTTTAGTGGTAGAGGCCCTTCTTTTTATCGGATCCGATGTGAAGAAAGAGCTGCAATTGTGATGATATGCTAGCATCTGCAGAACCAAAACAGATTCCAGTGCCTCCAAGGCTAGCCATAAACGGTTTATGGATCAGGGAAAGCCAGACAGTCCAAAAGCAGGCCAGAATTCATCACAAAACCAAAATAACTGGTTACAAACATACTATGGCTGGCAGACCAGCAAGCTATATACTGTTGGGCAAAGAGTCAGGTGCCTGCGGCATAAGGATAAAAATGTCAAGGAAACAATTCGAAGAGATAAATAAACTAATAAAGCAGGAAATGGAAAGCCGTGCGGCAAAATATGATACTCCAGTAGATGCGGAGGTAAATCATAATATGATGGGGTACGGGCAATTCGAATATTACGTTTACAAATTGGAGTTCAACGAGCAAATGCAAAACGAGCTCATTGCCATCGGTAAAAAGATAAATAAAATGTTACAATTATAGCGTGATAATATGACAACAACAAGTAATGTGCAAAAAAACGAACCTGGAAGATTCCAACCAAACCCTTCTGCAAACTTAGAAATGAGAAAGACTAAGACCTATGTGCAATATCATTCGTGTACTGCATTTACTGGTATTGATGGATCTTCTGAAACAACCATTGGTAGAGAAATAGGTTGTAGGGATCCTGTTTTTGTTTTGACGCATCTGCGTGATACGTATCTGAAAGGACGCTCTAACATAACAATGCCTACCGTATATGATGTTCCAAACTTCAACAAATCTCTCATATCATTTAGATTTTTCGACAGAGATTCAGCTCCGGCTACGTATTCCGATGCTGAAAATAGTTCAAATCTTTCTGGATGGTATTATGTTATGGAAGGCGAAATGGTCGGTATCAGTATATTACGCCCGGGCATGTCGCTTGGAAAGGAAGATGCTACTGCCAAGATGGTTGTAACTTATGAATTTATCAAAAAATTAAAAGGTGAATACTCTACAGGTCTTTTGGTTACAAAGCATGCCATTTTTTCTCTTAAAAGAGGAGATTGTGTTCTGGATCACGAAAAACACGTTTTCGTATCAGGAGAAGAGCCAATAACCTTTCCAACTGGAGAAGCATTCGTAACTCTAGCTGGTTATGCAGAACCAAAACCAAGTCTTATGAAAAGACTATTTAAGAGGTTAAGGTCTTAGTCCAATTCTTATGGGGCGTTGATTAAACTTTCCATATGCTGTATATTTCCTTCAGGAATGTATCAGCATTATGGCTTGTTTTGCCCATGTTCCTGATAGCCTTGTCCAGATTCTTGTACAAGGAATCGAGCTTTTCTATGTCCTGAAGCTGATATGCTTCTTTCCAGGCATTCCTTGATTCTTCTAACTCTTGATAGGCCTTCTCAACAGCCTTTATCTGCTTTCTGCAGTACTTGTCTATGGTAGGTGTTCTCACTTCCATGCTGATCGCCGCTAAATCAAGCAAAGACAAGCCTTTTAAAATTAGGCAATATTCGCGAATAGCGGAATTATGTTATTAGTAGTTTAGGCTTTTGAAAAGAAGTTGTAGAAAAAGTATATATATCTCTTAAAATAGAGCTAAATGAGTGATGGAATGGATAGAACAAAAACTATAAGAGTTGAAGAATCAACATGGCAAAAATTAGGTAGAGCTGAACAGGCATTTGAAGCCCAAAAGAACGCTTTTACAAAGAGGTGTGCAGCTATTCTATTACATGATGCTGATGTAAAAGATACTTCTCAAGCAACTAGTGTAGCTAGTATAATGATAAAGGTTTTGGAACGTTTAGACAGAGACAAAAAGATATATATAGAAAAACAAAACGTTGCAGGGCTTTATGAATTAGAGCACTTTGGCTTTGTAAAAGGGGTAAATTGCTTATACGAATTAACTGAATCAGGGCGCCGGCTTTTTCATGATTTAGACAGCGTTAAAAGAGAAAGACTTCTCAGAAAACAGAAAAAAGCTTCTTGATCAAACATATTCCCATTAATTTTATATATTGCGATTTTGGGCGTAGTTTAGAAAAGTCCTGCTAAGCTTTTGCAATTATGCTCTGGATGGTGTATTCCTTTAGGGTCACGATTTGAATAAGCGCAGATTAATTCCCCTTTCTTTATGATTTTGTGGCAGTAGCCACATTCAGTGTCTTTCTCGGCTCTTGGCAAATTCTTCTTTTCCATAAGTAAAATAAGCAATATAAATTATTAACATTATCATTTTGTTAAGGTTCCTGGTTTTTTGAAAGACAAGTGACGTACAACATAATCAGGTATAAATATTTCCTAAGTCATAATTATAATGTGATAAAAATGAACAAAACCGTATCTCCAATGGCAGAAACTACATTAGCATTAGGTTTGGCTATTGCTGGGAAAATAGATGATTCATACACAAAATTTACTAGAATAATTGAAGGGCACTACCGTTACAATGATGGTGGAAAATACCACCTTGATTATCTTAGAATGGCTCGTAAATCACACGATACTGCTGTAGAAGCCTCAAACTTTGTAAATGGAGAAGCCCAAGCACGCGTCTCTGGTTTGTTAGTAATAGAAACCTCAGAATTTCTTTTATCTGCAACATTATTGGAGCTTGAAAGGCATAGGTTAGAGCAAAGGCAATCAAAGTCTCTTTTATCAATTTTTATGAGAGAAGAAAGCTCTATCACTGAAAACAAAGAAAGATTAGTTAGATCTGCATATGCTTCACAGGAAGCGGCTCTTATTAGAATGATATACAAAATAGCTCAGGGGGCAAGAGATGCCAATTATCATGAAACACCTGTGTTCTTAGAAGCACTGCGAACCGCAGAACTAGAAGAAAGCCATGAATTTATGTAATTAGCAAGCCTTTGAAAAGAAGTTTAGAAAAGTATATAAAAGTAGCTTTAATGAGAGATTCAGATTATAATTCCTTTATTGATATATAATATGATGTGATAATATGGCGACAAAGCCAATGGCAATAGATGTATCTAAAATAAGTATAACTGTTAATGGATACGGTGTAGTTAACACTAATAATGTTTTAAAATTTGTTGAAAATGAACAACTCATGCTTCAATTAGTAGAAACACAATATGGCAGAAAACTGCTTGCCGAAACAGTAAAACCACATGATAGTGGAGATCTTGTCAAAAATGAGGGGCCAAGTGCTCTTCTTCTTGCTGTTATAAACTTTGAAAGTGTTGCACTTAAACTTATAGAAACGCAAGAAGGGATTAATCTTCTTGTGGAAACTAGATTTGATGGCAGAACTATACTTCATGCTGCTGTTGAATTATATGAAAAAGTAGCGCTTAAGCTAATAGAAAAAGAAGAGGGGAAAAACCTGCTTGCAAGTACAAAAGAAAACAATACTAATTGGAGCTCTCTTCATGTTGCTGTTAACTACCACGAAAGCGTAGCAAACAAACTCACAGAAACAGAAGATGGTATAAAACTTCTTTCAGATACAAAAGATTGGACTGGGGCATCTGTATTGGATCTTGCGAAAAAAGCCTATCCGGATATTGCATTAAAATTTGTTAATGACATAAAAAGAAGTTAGTTATTGTGTTCAGGATTGCCGAGATTCCAGAAAAGTGATTAATATGAAAATTATCTCATTAAATCTAATGATTTCCATAAATGTGAAAAATACTACAATAATAATAGTGTTGAAAATAAATTTCCCTGAATGTGAATTATAAAGGTTTATAATCCTCTTTTTGCAATAATACTTTATGATGGATAACCTGATACTCAAGAAGAAGCAGACTGAAATACTTATTCTAATTAAAAACAGCGCTCAGGATCTTAGCATGTCCACGATATCAAAGCTTTCCAATACTACTTATGTTCACGTATGCAATTTTCTTGCAACCTGCGAGTATAATGGTATCACAACAAGCGAAAAGCACGGTAAATTAAAAATAATAAAACTTACTGACAAAGGACTTCGCATTACTAACCTAATCATAAGCATAAATTCCGAGCTTACTATTGCTGAACAGCAACGTCCTCCAGAAACGCCTAAATAATTATACTAGCTCAATTGCTATTCTTTTCTTCAATGCATTAAGCACATGGCCATAATCCCTGTAGTGTGCTATTGTTGTAAGAGTCATTGTGTATTCTCCCTTTTCCGAACCTAGGCTTGTGTACAAATTCATCTTCAGTTCCTTTTCCTCGTTGGGCTGCATTTCACCTACTCTTATTTCCCTTTGCTTTGACATTATCATCTCATCAAATCCCAAATGGTTCGGAACTTCTCCTACTAATGATGTCAAGAGAACCTCTTTTGTAAGGTTTCTTACTTTTATTCTTAGAGTTGCAGAACTGTTCTTCTTTGCATACAATTTGTAGGGCACAAGTTCTGTAACCACACTGTATGGCGGTCCTTTTGCGATGTCTGATGTTGCGTCTTTCTTTCCAAAAATATTAAGAATTCCCATTTCCTCATCTCTGATTAATAATTTTATTAACTTGATATGCTTATATACTTTATTGTTGTATATTTATGTAAGGATTGGATTGGTTTGTTGGGAACGTTGTATGCCAATTAAGTATAATTTAACAAAATATGATATACTCGCAGAAAAATTTCACGATCTTGCGCAAAAGAAAGGCACATTAGACAAAGACGAGGAGATAACTAAGGCAGGAGCAACCATAATCGTATCTTTTTCTCCAGCTCATTCATGGCAAACATCAAAAGCGATAATTGAAGGAAATATAAATGCATTTAATTCTTCTGAAGTTAAGAATGAATATAAGCTTGCATCTGAAAAGAAATGGAAATTGGTAAGAAACACGGACATACAGGAAGTTTCCTGCATCAATATAAGAGATAACTTATTCTCTACATGGCTTTTAACAAACATTCCCGAAAAAAATACTCGTGAAACATATCGAAAGGCATGGTGCGTATTAAAAGAGCAATTCAATGAGGAATGCGATGGAATTCGAGTTCAAAGAGCATAAATAAAAAGAGTAAATGATCATATGGATGAAAAAAGTAAGCTGTTAATCGGTTTTATCTTTGGTATAATTGTACTTGCAGCATTATTTTTAGTCACTACAAATAATTCAAGCGGTATTTATGGAACAAATACTGCATCAACATCCACAATAAACTCTACTGCAAACGGTTCAGTATATACGCCGCAGCAAGAATTAGTCAACGTACAAAAAGTGGATCCTAATGCAAATATAAGCACATTCTATTGCACTACTTCGTCACAATGCACCATTGTACATACTTCAGCATGCTTCAACAACGAGCCTTCTCAACAAGCCTGCATAAACCAAAACTATGAAAATAGCTATTCTAATTACTTTAATCAATTTAGAAATGTTAGTCAACCATGCCCACAGTTTATTCTTGCCGGGACTGCAAGCTGCAGTTGCATAAACAATGGATGCAGTCTTGTATTCCAAAATAACTAATCTTTTTTTATTTCAAGGCACATTGCCGAATGGTCACTAAGTTTCTCCAATCTGACTTCATGAATGTAACTGCAATCTTTAATGCAATCTGTCAAGTTCTTTGAAACAAAGCAATGGTCAATCCTTTGGTCTATTTGATGATCTCTTCCATTAGTAAACCAGGAATATTCTTCCTTATTTGGATAAATTAGCCTGAATGCATCTACAAATACATGTTTGTCTAGCGTTTTGTAAAAAGCTCTCCATTCTTCCAGAAACTGGTACTTTGAAGTATGGTTCGGTTCTAGCATGTTCATGTCTCCTAATATGATTATTTTATCATATTTTTCATTTGAGCATATGTCCTCTATGGATTTTGCAAAAAATTCAAGAAAAGCCCTTTGCTTATCTGTATTCCAAATAGGTGCATAAACCCCTAACAATAAGAGCTTTTCATTTGCTGCTTTATAAACAATTGAAGAAATCCTATTGGATAATAATTCCTTATTGATTTTTGAATCCATTGCATTATCTTTACTTACTGCCAAAAGAACTCCATAATCCTTGTCTAATTCGGGATATTTTACTACATAGCCCTTGCTCTTCAATCGATCAATTATGTAAAGCCCTGCCCTGGAGCATTTGAATTCTGTTAAAATAATTACGTCAAAATTGCTTCGTTCTATCCAATTAATCTGTTTTATGGCTCTTTGGGGAGAAGGGTTCTGTATATTCCAATTAAGGCATTTTATCTGGCCATCAAATGGGGTATTAACTATTGTGTCTTTCGCATCAAGAAATGTCTGTCTGCCATTTGAAGTGCCTACCATAGAATTACCTAATTGGTTAAATAGCACCTGTCTAATGGATAATTAGTCCCAGTCCAATTGGCCTCCTGTCTTGTACTCTGTGACTCTTGTCTCAAAGAAGTTCTTTTCCTTCTTCAAGTCTATTATCTCGCTGAGCCATGGAAACGGATTAGTTGCATTGTAGGTTTGCGGAAGGTTTATTCTCTCTAGTCTTCTGTCAGCTATGTATTCCATGTATTGCTTTATCGTTTCTGCGTTAAGCCCGCTGATTCCTTTTGGAAGACAATCCTGCGCATATGCGCATTCAAGGTCAACTGCCTTTGTTATGTTGTCTATCGTTGCCTTTTTGAATTCATCTGTCCATATTTCCGGGTTTTCAGCAACTATTGCGTTTATGAGGTCTGTTCCAAACGCGAGATGCACTGACTCGTCTCTAAGTATGAACTGGAATTGTTCTCCCACTCCTACCATCTTGTTGTTCCTCATGAATGATAGCATCATTGCAAACCCTGCATAGAAGAATATGCCTTCCATGATTACATAATAGCCAATCAAATCATTCACGAATCTTCTTATGTTGTCTGTGCCAACCGTTGTGAAATTAGGGTCAAGTATGCTCTGTGTTATGCTGATTACAAAGTCGTCCTTTTTCTTTATGCTTGGTATTTGCAAGTACATGTTGTATACTTCATCAGGATCAAGTCCCAATGAATCGCAGCAGTAGATGAATGTTTCAGTATGAACTGCCTCTTCATAGGCCTGCCTTAGCAAATACTGCCTGCATTCCGGGTTTGTTATGTGCCTGTAAATTGAGAGCACTATGTTGTTTGCTGTAAGGCTTTCCGCAGTCGAGAAGAATCCCAAGTTCCTTAGCACTAATCGTCTTTCATCCGGTGACAATCCATCTGGCTTCTTCCAAAGCTCAACATCCAGTTGCATTGGCACTTCCTCTGGAACCCAGTTGTTTGCTACACCTGTCTTGTAGTATGTCCTTGCCCACTGGTACTTAATTGGCAGTATCTTGTTTGGATCTGTTTCCGATGAATTAAGTATTTGCTTGTTGTCTTTCATGGAATCACTACTGGCAGGCTTCGCAGTCAGGCTCGTTGTTGCAGATGTCTCCATTTCTTGTTATTTTTACATTTGAGAAGTCTATTGTTGAATTTGATTTCACTTGAGTTGTTGGCACTTGCTCTTCAATCTGGCTTTTCTGCTGGGATTCTGCCATGTATTTCTGGCCATCGTATATCTGCACTACTACCTCTTCCACTCTTGTTGATGTGCTGATTGGCTGCTCCTCCATTTGCGTTTCCTTGAATGCTGCTGTTTGCTGTGTTGATATTCCTACCGTGCTCTTCTCAACTGAGCTTGCGCCCATGGTCCTAAGATAATAGGTAGTCTTCAATCCTATCTTCCATGCATATATGTAATTGTCTGACAGGTATCTTCCTGAAGTAGTAGTTGTGAATATGTTGAGCGATTGGCTCTGGTCTATCCATTTGCCCCTGTAGGCTGCGATTCTCATAAGCCATTCTGGAGATATGTCGAAAACGTTCTTGTACTTGTCCTTTAATTTTGATGGAATTGATGCAACTCTTTGTATGCTTCCGTCATGCGCTTTTATCTCATCGAGCATTGATTGGTTCCACATGCCCAGTGCTTTCAAATCCTCTACAAGGTACTGGTTTATTACTGTGAATTCGCCGCTCTTGTTTGATTTTACGTAAATGTCGCTGTATATTGGCTCAATGGAAGGGAAGCAATTGGCAATGTTTGAAATGGTAGCTGTTGGAGCAATCGCAAGGCAGTTTGAGTTTCTCATTCCGTGCTTCTTTATCGCTTCTCTAACTGGTGCCCAGTCCATTTTCCCTGTTCTTGAAACATCTATCTTCATGCCTCTTTCCTTTTCCAGCATGTCAAGCGTATCAACTGGAAGTATTCCTCTGTCCCATTTTGATCCTTTGAAGCTTTCATAGGAACCTCTTTCCTTTGCCAATTCAGTAGATGCAAGTATCGCATGATAGGATATGAATTCCATGCTCTCATCTGCGAACTTAACAGCTTCTTCCGAATCGAAGCTAATGCCTAGCATGTAGAGCGCGTCCTGGAAGCCCATAAGTCCCATTCCTACTGGCCTGTGCCTCATGTTCGAGTTCTTGGCCTCTTTAACTGGATAGTAGCATAAATCTATTACATTGTCAAGCATGCGCATGGCAGTGTTTACAGTGCTTCTAAGAAGATCTTCATCAAGAACGCCTTCCTTTATGTGGGGAGCAAGGTTTATCGAGCCTAGATTGCATACAGCAATCTCATCGCTTGATGTGTTAAGCGTTATTTCTGTGCATAGGTTCGAGCTGTGGATAACACCTGTATGGTCTTGAGGTGATCTTATGTTGCACGGGTCCTTGAAATTGATCCATGGGTGTCCTGTCTCGTAGAGCGAAGTAAGCATGCGCTTCCATAGAGCCAGTGCCTTCATGGTCTTGAATAGCCTAACATTTCCGCTGGCTGCCTTTTTCTCGTATTCAATGTACTTGTCTTCGAATGCCTTTCCGTAAAGGTCATGAAGCTCAGGGGTCTCATCCGGTGAGAATAGTGTCCAATCCTCATCGCTTATGACTCTTTTCATGAAAAGGTCGGGTATCCATGCCGCTATGTTCATGTCATGGGTCCTTCTTCGCTCATCTCCTGTGTTTCTTCTAAGGTCTATGAAATCCTCTATGTCGTAATGCCAGACTTCCAAGTAAGCGCAAGTTGCGCCTCTTTTCCTGCCGCTCCTGTTAATTGCGATATTGACATCATTTGCTATCTTGAGGAATGGAACTAATCCTTGGCTTTCAACGCCAGTTGTCTTTACTATTGCGCCAGTTGCCCTTAAACTTGACCAGTCGTTGCCCATGCCTCCGCTCCATTTGCATAGTAATGCATTGTCATTATAGTTCTTGAATATTGAATTGAGGTCATCTGCCACTGTTGTTAAAAAGCAAGAGCTCAATTGAGGACGAGGACTACCTGTATTGTAAAGCGTTGGGCTTGAGCTTACGAATCTTAAATTGGAAAGCACTTCATAGAATTCCAATGCCTTCTCATTCTTGTCCTTTTCATTGAGAGCAAGGCCCATTGCCACTCTCATCCAGAAGGCCTGCGGTGTTTCATAGCGCTTGCCGCTCTTCCCGTTCTTTATGTCCTTTATCAGATAATCATCATACAATGCCTCCAATCCTCTGTATGGAAGCAGTTCATCGCGCTTTATGTTCAAATGAGATGCAAGCATTTCAAGATCATAGTCAAGCATCTTCTCGGATAATTTGCCGTTCTTGACGCATTCCTTAACATTAGAGATGAAGCTCTTTGAGTATGCATCGGCAAGCTCGGTTGGCGAGAACCTTGCGTTGAGAACTTCCCTGTAAAGCGCTGCAAGGAATAATTTTGTAGTTATTATTGAATAGGATGGATCTCTTTCTATCAAGCTTCTTGCGGTAAGAACTGCAGTTCTTGCTATGTCCTTGGTTTGGATGTCCTCGTAAATGCCCTGCTCGCAGGCGTTGAGCAGGCTTTCCATGTTTATAACTCCTTCATAGCCCTTGCATGCAGCGCGTATGTAATTCCTTAGCACATTTTCGTCGAATATTTCCTTCTGGCCCTCCCTGTTTACTACGAACAACTGCCTTGCATCTATCTTCTTAAGTATTTCACTTCTTTTTTCTCTTCTTATCTCGTTGTGCCTCTCCCTATAGAGTATATAGGCGCGGGCAACATCAAAATAATTCTCCTTCATTAATACTTGCTCTACTATGTCCTGGACGCCCTCAACGTCAGCTGCGCCTGCGCTGCCGTAGAGTTCAGCTATTCTATTTACGACTTTATCGGTAAGATTTTTGATCTCTAAATTGTTGGCTCTCCCTCGAACGGCAATTATCGCCTTGCTTATAACAACACCTATCTTTGTCTCGTCGAAATCAACCAGCGATCCGTCTCTTTTCCTTATCTTTCTTATTGCCATGAAAACCAATCCCCAAAATTCAGCAGTAAAAAAGGTTTGTGTTGTTAATGTTTAAATACCTTCTTAGCATGGTATGACAATCATCGTATTTATAATGAAATACATCATTGTGAAATCAAGGAAATATCTTTTTTGACAAGCTTTAAGTATATTGCGCTTTTGCTTGAATTCCCTAGAAGAAACTTATATATATTATGAGCATTAGAAAGCTTATTTGTGGGGGAATTTCAAAGAGAAAACTGGATTTTGTATCCGAAAGCAAGGCAAATGCTAAGGGAATCCGGACTTGATAGACGCATAAGTGAAGCATACAAAAGCGGAGCATTACGAAAAGATAACAGTTTCACGATAATGGACATAATTCCATCTGCAATAATAACTATGCAGGAAAACAAACTTTTTGCATCAATACCATTAAAAGATAAAATTTATTTCTTTGAGTCTTTTCAAAATCTATACAAGCTAAGAGACTGCCCAGATCGCTCCTGTTGGTGTGTTGAAATGCCAGAGCAAATTCATACAATACCTTTAGAGCAAGACGATCTTCTTGCATTGTCTGGTCATAGTATGATGGGACTTCTAAGACAAGAGGAATTTTTCGATTACAGGAAATTCGGTTTTTCTGACATATTTGAATTTACTGGAACTGTAGGTGCAGCAATACAGCATATCAGCAAAAGCATTGATGAAGGATTGAAATGGGAAATCACAAGACCAAGACCTGACGGTTCAATTTTCCAAAATATAATAACTGCAGGCGCTTCGTATGGCAATCTAATAATAAAGCAAAAAGATTTTACTGCATATGAAACAACAGATCCTTTTGGAAACGTGGTTTCCTATAGGCCTGAAACCGACAGCGATTGCAGAACCGCATCATTGGACCACTCTCAAGAAGGTTACATGCTTGTTGCAATTCTTAAGTACATAGACCAATGTCATTTGGATTCGAAAGTTATTGGAGGAAAACAAGCTGGCTTTGAAGAATGGCTCAAATCCATTGCACCTGATTTTTATGAAAACACAAACCCAAAATATACTGGTACAGAAGAGGATCCAATACACTTCCTTGTAGTATGGAGAAACGAGATACCAAGACTGAGCGAAGATGGTTCAAAACCTAAACGTTCGGCGTACAGGGTAGTTACAACCCTCTGTCCATCAACATCCTATAGTTTCTACATAAATTCAAAGAACGAACTGGTAATGCAATACGAAAAGCAGGAAATTGATAGACAACCTATAATTTTTTCATCAGAAGAAGTTGATGATTTGCTAAAATCTCTTTTCTACTCAACTGCAAACAGATTAGGCAGGACCTCTTTGAAGCAGCTTGCGGATATTGTGGAATATGGGTTCTCTGAAAAATTATTAGGCTAAAAGAAACGGTTTAAGCGTTAAGCAGAAAGATAAATCTTTAGGTTTTTGTTTTGTTTTTACCTACATGTATTTCCGTTCTTTGCATTTTCCTGAGTTCACTTCTTCTTTGCTCTGTTTCTGTCTCAAGTTTGATTCTGCTCGAAAATCTGGAGTATAATTCATGGTTTACGTAACCAGGATCAAGCGTATTTTCCCATGCTATTGTGAATTTAATCGTGTGCGATGATGCATTAAGGTAATTAGTTACCTTTACCCCTATAAATTTGCTACCTTTTTCTCTATCAAGCAATCCATATTTCATTGCCCTCTGTGCAAACCACACAGGTTTGATTACTTCCTCCATTGCACCAGCACAACATCCTAATGGGCTTCTTGATTGTTCCTGAAGAAACGCCATTATTGCATTTTCCACTTCCTCTTTTTTACCATTATTAAGCAGGGATCCTGGAAATTTGTAATCGATGAGTTTCTTTGCATCGTGCGGATAGATTTTCGGCAACGCCGCACTTACAATTTCGGCTTTTTCTGCTTCAGATGCCTCAATATAATGCAATACAGTTACGATTCCGGATGTATGATAATCCTTGGCGTGAATTTTTAGTCTTTCTTTCAGCATTAGCTGAACAGCTTCTGTTTTCATGTACTCTTCATATGGCAATAAATTCTCGGCTATGAATTTGGCAGGATTGTCTGTTTTTGCTGTACCATCAGGATCAACATAAAAAGCATCAATGAATACCTTTTCTATTATTGGACGTACGAGTTTTGCTGCAGATTCTTCACTTAATTTACTTTTAGACCTTTCAAATGCTTTAATGTATTTATCAGTTATCCAGTAACCTCCCAAAAGGGGATTTTCATACAATTCATCCACATGGGTTAAATCTATCAGCTCGTGATGCTCCATAATTGTCAGGTACCTTTCCCTTGCACCTCCTATCATTTGCAAATTATTAACAAGACTATTGGTGAAATATTCATTGGCAACTTCCCAAAAACCCCTGCCTGCTGCCTCTTTAAGCAGGTCATCTGATATGAAGTCCCTTAAAACTCCATTGTTGTAGTTTTCCACTATTATGACATGGCCGAAAGAATCTCCAGGATATTGGGATTCCTTTTTTATTTTGTGTGCGGTTTTAGCTTTTTCAAGTATAATATTTGCATAGAGTACCTTATCATCCCAGCTGAAATCTGAAATTGCTTTCCAAGCTGGAATAGCACGCCAGAATCTCCCATGATTTAATTCGTACAACATGACTAATCTGGAATGGTCATTTTTAGTTACACCTTCTATATCTAACAAGTAAACTCTTTCTGATTTGTCTTTAGCAGTTTTATACTTTTCAGTGTTTTTGTCTCCAAGGGCCTTTACTGCAAATGGCCAGATATTATCTACCGTTTTCTCGAACTGTGTTTGGGCTACTGCCATTGCTGAATCATAGTCAAATTTATCTGCCATTCAATCACATTTAGCTCTGTTAAAGGAGATATTTATAGTATTCTGTGTAGCTAAATCTTGGCTCTTGTTATTATCTCGCAGCCTTCATTCGTTACCATTATCTGCGCTTCCGCCTGTGCCACATCTCCTCCGCTTATTTCCACAAGGGTTGGATGCGGCTCTATTGCTCCTATTCGTGCCAGTTCCTTGACCGCAGCATAGAGCCTGAATTTCGATTCAAATAAATTAGAGAACCATCTTACTGCAAACGGTTCCCTGCTGTTTTGCTTTTCCAAATGCTGGAGAAGCTTTCTTGCTTCCTGGGATCTTGTTGGTTCATTGGACGAGTAGCTGTATATCTCGCACAAATCACTATCAGTTACGATTCCCTTGCCTGTGGTGAGAAATGGTTCTATCGCAACTACCATGCCCTCTTCAAGGGTTGTGAAATCCCCATTATCGTAATTTGGTATGAAGAGCTCTGCATGAAGCTCATGCTGGTGTATGCCATGGCCCCCGAGATTCTTTATCACATTGAATCCGTAGGAATCCGCTGTTTCTGCAATTGCCTGGCCTATGTAGCATACGCTTACTCCATGCCTTACTGCGCTTATCGCATTGTCCAGCGCCTTGTTGGCACACTCGACCATTTCCTGGTGCTTTCCTGAAAGGTCAACGGTTATGGCCCCATCGCCCAGCCAGCCATCTTTCTCTGCACCGAAGTCAACCTTTACTATGTCATTGGCACCGAATACCTTGTCATCATCAAGGCTTGGCGTGTAGTGCGCAGCCTGAGCATTTACTGATAAATTGATTGGAAATGCAAGGCCGAAGCCTTTGTCCTTGAGGAATTTCTCTGCGCTTTCGGCAACATCAAGGAGTTTTGCTCCTGGCTTTACCTGCTTTGCCGCATATTCCATGGCTTCCGCTGAAGCTTTTCCTATGTCCTTGAGTAGAGTTATATCTATTTCCTTCTCGTTTTCAGCCATGAATATCTACTAGTATATTGTCTAGAATGAATATATAAATAAGCATTTATTGGGCTTTAGGCAGCTAAAATTCTCCTTAAAATTATGTTATAATCCAATGCGCGGCTTTCTAGATTTTCCCTTATGGAAGCAAGAGAAGCTAAAAACTTTTTAGGTGGCATCTTCACCTCTCCAGAATTTACTATATGGGTATATACATCTATTCTCCCTACAGCTACAAACATCGAATGTTGAGTATCTCTATGGGTTCTGGTTTTTCTTGCACTTTTCCTTATCTGGCTTATTTCAATCGGATCAGTAATATCAACTAGTCTTAAAAGCCGCGTTGCTGTATCTGTTTGATGGGCCCTAAATGAGAAAGATGCAGCCTCAACTAAATATCTTTCATGCGTTTTTACGGTCCATTTTGTTGCCATTTAATCACTATTTTCTTCTAAGATTAGCTATCTCATCAAGAGCTAATTCTGTAAGTGTTTGAGCATATCCGATATATAATCCTGGTTTAAGTCCTATCAATAATTTTTTCTTTAAATCTCCATCTATTTCAAGTTTATTTATCCAGTCTTCCCATTCAGTCTGTTTTATTTTACCCTTAGAAAGGCTTGCAACCATAGAATAAGGATCAGTCACACCTGCACGCCTTAAAAGTGTTTGTACACCCTCTGTGAGTATATTCCAATTGTCGTTTAATTCGCTGTTAATTACTGCTATATTCGGATTTATCCTGTTTAATCCCTCCAAAGTATTAATGTATGCAAGAAGACTATAGGCCAATGCACTTCCAACGTTTCTTAGTGTTGTGCTATCTGACAAATCTCTTTGCAGTCTTGATACTGCGAGTTTTCTGCTCATTCCCTCAAATAAACTATTTGCAATTTGAATATTACCTTCACTATTCTCGAAATTTATCGGATTTACTTTTTGTGGCATGGTAGATGATCCTACCTCATCTGGTTTTGGAACTTGAGCAATCCAATAATCGCTTATGTATCTCCACATGTCTTGATTTATGTCCAATAAGACGTTATTAACTCTTTGAACACCTTGGAATACTTCTATCATATCTTCATATGGATTTATCTGAGTTGTTACTAAATTAAGCTTAAGACCAAAAGATTCAACAAATTTATTAGAGAATTTTATCCAATCAACTTCAGGTGCAGCGAAACTAAGTGCATTGAAGTTTCCTACAGCTCCGTTAAGCTTTCCTGTAAGTTCCAGTTTTTCCAATCTTCTTATCTGTCTGTTGAGACGTACGGCCATGTTAGCGAATTCCTTACCTAACGTTGTTGGAATTGCAGGTTGACCGTGCGTTCTTGCAAGCATAGGGGTTCCTTTATACTTTCTTGCCTTTTCATAAAGATCATCAACTATCAAATCCATTGCAGGTATGCACACCTCGTACAAACCTCTCGTGAGCATAAGTCTATAAGAAAGGTTATTCACGTCTTCAGAAGTAAGTCCAAAATGAATCATTTCTGTTACATCTTCCAGACTTGTTCCTGCTACAAATTCACGAAATGCCCTTTCCATTGCTTTGACATCATGTTTCGTAGTTTCCTCAATATCTTTTATTCTTTCTGCTTGTCTTAATGTAAGATTATGTCCTAAATCCGTTAAGAAAACAATTTCTTTAGGTTGTAATTTTCTTACCAAACCAACATGAGAAAGTGCTATTAAATATTTTGCCTCTACTTCTATTCGAGTTTTTATCAAACCCATTTCAGAAGCAAAAGGAACGAGAGTTTCTACCTTTCTTCTATAACGTCCGTCCAAAGGTGATATTGCAGTTAGAGGACTCAGGTTTCCATATGTTGCTGGTTTTTCTATGGTTATATAATCACTAAATTCTCATAATCTAAGTATTTCATGTGAATCCGACGAAACAAAAACACATGGACTTGCGCTTGATGATAATATACCAAGAGCGCCAATATATTCATACTCTTTTCTACTATCTACTACACTTTCAACATAAGCACGACCTGGTTCTTTCTGTATTAAACTAAAAAGAGGATCAGAACCGCTGCATACAGATAACCTGTTACCATTTAATTTACAATTCATAGTTCCACGTGTTTCTAAATCAGTAATTATAAAAGCCATATGGGTTGTAACTGAAGCAATAAAATCTTGAGTCACTATCAAACCATTCTTATCTGAATATAAATATCCGAATTTGTCATCAGCAAGTTTAGTTGCGTATAATGTAAATGGCGCAGCAATTTCAAACCCTTCACTAAATGAATATTGTGGATGATTAAGAACACCATCAAATATTGAAACTGATATGATTTTATTCGACTGTACTACAAAAAAATAGTCACTTTCTTTTTCGTCTCTCGTATGTCTAATTAAAGGCAAAGATATGCCTGAATTAATTCCTTTAAGTAAAGGAGCAACTGCACTACCTTTTTTAAATGCTGATGTTTCACTCATCTAATCACTCAATTTTATCTGTTTATTCAAATATTTATAGATATCTTTCCAAGGAAACTAGTCATAATTTCTTCTGGGTGCCTAACCCTTTTAGGTCATCTTCATCGAAATTAAGTTCTTTCAATATTCTCATTGTTGCCGGTATCACCTGATGATTTATGTAGTAATCTGCATCATAATCTGTTGCAAACTCTTCGAGTGTTGCTCTGTCTGATATTGTGCTTCCATGCTTTGTTATCACAAACGATATTACTGCGCCTTCTAATTCTTCTCTTGTCTTGAGTCCATCTTTTACTGCCTTCTTTGCAGCTCCTACTTCTGGTGACTTTACGTCATATCCATCTATGCTTTTTCTCAGTTGCGTGCTTATCGCAAGCTCGCTAAGTGGCATGGTTCCGCTCTTGAGCCTTTTTACTGCATCTCTTACTATGTCAGCAGCCTTTTGTGGATCTCCTTCTTTTAGAATTGTTTCAAGAACGAGCCTCTGTGTGTCTCTTGCTATCTTCGACCAATCTCTTCTTACAAGTTCGAATCCTCTTATCTTTATTCTTCCCGATTCCGATATCAATGCATATTTCTTCTTTGCACCAGAGCTTTCCTTGTCGTTCTTCTTTCCTACGAATACTCCATTCTTATAGAAATCTTCCAGTTCCAGTTCCATGGATTCAGGTAACTTTGTATTGAAATCCTTGAGAAATGCAAGTATTTCATCCTTTGTCTTGTCTCCAACCAACGCAACAATGGAATCTGTGTCACCGTATATCGCCTTAAGCCCGAATTTTTCTGCCTTTTCTATGCTTTCCTGTATGTATTGCCTTCCCAGTGCGGTTACTCCACCAGCGCAGACTCTTGAATACCATCTTGATCTTGCATAGCCTAGATAACCGTAGAACGAATTCGACACTATCTTCAAAGCAAGCTGCCTTGCTCCTAGGAACATGTCATCCGGATTCTTCTTGTAAGCTTTTTTTACTTCAGCTCTTCTTTGTATCAGTTCCTTGAGTATTGTAGGTATTATGCTCTTCCTGTTTTTATCGAATCTTGTTCCATCAGGTGTTTCATAATATTCCGTGCAATCCCTGCATATCGATGAAGGGTCTATGTTGTAGGAAATAATTATCGAAGGATACAATCCCCTGAAGTCAAACATTACCAAATTGCTGTAGATTCCAGGCTCAGGGGTTTTTACATATGCGCCTTCAATCGGATTGGTCAATCGCTCCTTCATTTCGAAGTCGGATGGCTTGTTTGGTATTATCTCATTGAATTTTACTGCGTTGTGCATCAGCATAAATTCAACAAGCTGTCCTGTTGTTGAAACCGAAACGTCGCTGAGCACGTTGTATGTCACTCGTGTCAGTTCAATCATAATGGGTATGAATGTTTCATACACTTTCTGCAGTGCCTCTACATCTGCAAGATTGTAGGTTGCAAGAGTTTTCAATTCTTCCTCTGTTCCGTCCCATAATTTGAAGATGTCCATCTTTTCCACTGCGAACTTCTTCTCGTTTGTTATTGCCTCGTATACGTTCTTCAGCGTTTTGCTGTTTAGCTTCAGTATGCTTTCAGATGCACCTACTGTTGCTATGAACTTTATAACAACATACATGTCAACGTGAACTCGCCCTGCTATCTTTACCTTGTCAACTAACCCGTGGCTTTCTATTTTTGTGTCTCCTTCGTATCTGCTTATGTTGAAATCTACTTTTATGGCACGGGCACGTTCTATCAAATATCTTATGTCAAAATTAGCTGAGTTGTATCCTATTATTACGTCAACGTCTAATTCGTTTATCTTTTCAATGAATTTCTTTATCATGTCCTTTTCGTTCTTAGCAACTTCTACAAACGGCAGATCTATCTTCTTGAAGGTAATGACACCTTTTTTTAATTCAGAACCGTTTGTGTAAAGGTAGCTTATCATTATTATCGGGTCTTTATCGGATCTTGGAACGCCTAACGGGTTATAGGTCTCAATATCAAAACCCATGACTCTTAATTCGGAGAATGACTCATCTGATTTTTCAAAGCCTTTCAGGAAAAGAATGCCGTTCCTGTCTTCAACATCAATCCTGTAATTTACCAACGGAACAATCTGCTTATCAACTGAGTATCTTTTTGCGAATGGTATGTCATATTCGTAGCAGGTGCCGTATTGCCCCAATGCCGAGCTCAGCTTCGGCACGCTTGAGGTGTTGCTTACTATTACCTTGAATCCCTTTGTGCTTTTTCCGTACAATGACCTTTCAATTTCAACGATTTCCCTTGCCTTTATCACTTTCCCATTGTCCACTGTTGATATGTTTTCTATGAATTCTTTTTCCATGTTCTTCGATGCTATGAGATAAAAATAGGGTTTGAAGGATTCATCGAATATCTCGTATCTTTTGCCGTCCTTTGCAGCTACTGTCAGTCTTATGATTGAGTCTTCATTCTTGTTTAGGTAATCGACTTCAAGCATAGATCCGTGTATTATCTTTTCATTGACTTTAGTCTCCATGCTTCTCATCGATTAAACAGCATAAGCTATGTGCATCAAAGACTAAAATAAGCGCCGGAATTAGCTAACTAATTCTTGGGCTGCTCTTGTATCTTTGTTGTGCTTATCACTAGTGGAGGAATAAGCCCCAATGAATACGCAACAAGCGTTCCTGTGGCGCTGCACCTGAAATTCAAACCGTTAATTATCTCTTCAGCAAGCTGTACTGGAAGCATGTGCTCCTTGTCCCATTTCTTTACAATGCTTGATATTTCTTCCTTGGATTCTGTAACTTCGACGTTTCCTGTTAGCTTGATGAATCCAACCGCCTTTGCATCCTTTGCATCGCTTTCGTTGTAATCAGCCTGGAAGGAATATTCTACGTTTAGTTTGCTGCCTTCGGCAGTTACCTTGTCTATGTTTATGTTCAGTCTTGGGAACCTTTGCTTTGCTAGCACTTCCGAAGAGTCTATCTTGCCTTCTACGTTTAGTATGGAGAAGCCTGTTATCATGTAATCACTTATCAACATTTATAGAGAGAAAGTATTTAACTATATGGGCACAGTTCCGCAATTCAGCGAATTGAGGCAGTTGCTGCCTATTTTGCCAGTTACAGCAGCACCAAAGCAATTATTATGGCAAATAGGGCAACGAGTGTAAATATGAACAAGAACGTGGGTATCCTATCATTTACAAGCATTTCTGAAGGGTGCCTCTCCTCAATGCGGTCTTTCAAGTCAAAGGTCTGGGTTTTTTTGCAAAACGGGCATTTGAAGTACCTGCTCGAGCCCAATCTTATGGAAGTTATGGACACAAGAGGAAAAAACGAGTAATCGAATTCCTTGCTGCAGTTATTGCATTTCATATGGGCCAGCATGTTGCATCATCAAATCTCGATAACTATAAATAATTACCAATTCAAATACGTATTGGATGATTGAATGGTTGCAAGATACTTTCTTATTTTTTCGTTAATTGCTATTTTTGTCCTTTTCATTTTAGCTGCGGGTAATGCCCATGCTGCCAATTCCTCCAGCACAATAAATGCCAGCGGCACCATCAACTATACTGTAAACTCAAGCAAGTTCGGTACCAGCACTAAAAGCATTAACAATCTCATTGTTGCGATTCAGAACTTCATAAATAGCATATTGCATGCATTAGCAAATGCCTTCAATCTGAAATAATACTTTACGAAAGGTATTTATTACCTAAGGTATATATAGTATATACGTGATTCTATGGTCTATGAAGAGGCAATTCTTGTAAAGATTGATAAAAATACTAAAAGAAGGATGAGAAATGTAAAAGTTAATTGGTCAGAAGCCATAAGGGAATTTATACAAAAGGAAATCAGTAATAAAAGAAATATTGCTAAAGCTGAAAAATTAAGGGCGAAATTATTTAGAAGTGCAAAAGGCACTGAGAGCACTGAAATAATAAGAAAAATGAGGGATTCAAGATATGGCCCAAATAGTACTTGATACGAGCGTAATAGCAAAATTATTTCTGAAAGAAGATGGATCTGACATAGCAATTGCGCTAAAAGATGAACACATTAAAGGTAAAATAGATATACTGATGCCAAATCTTGTCAAATATGAACTAATTAACGCATTAAAATACAAGAATTATACAAAACATGAAATAATTGAGGCTCTAGAAGTAATAAGAGATTATGGGTTTCTTATATCAGAATTAAGTGATAAAATAATTGATAAAATAGCTGAAATTTCAATAGATTATGATATTTCTGCTTATGATGCCACTTTCATAGCATACGCAGAGGATATTGAAGCAATATTTTATACTGCTGATCAGAAATTGCTTACAAAAGTCAAAGAAATTAAATTCGTCAGACATTTTAGTGAATTTACAAAGTAAATAATGGATCTTAAACAACGCTAGGAATTTGATAAAACACTTAATTATTTATAGATATAATGAGATTTTAGGTAGGTGCAACAATTGATAAAATTCAGCCGCATAATTGCAATATTTGCTCTTCTTTCACTCATTCCTATTCTGCATGTTGCCAACGCATCCTATACTGTAACAAATCTTAACGTTACGCTTAATCTCAATCAGAATACAAGCACTCAGGTCACTGAAGTTCTTACTGTTCTAATAAGCAATCAATCAGTAAGCCAATACTCCACCAACAGGCTTGCGCTTAATCTGAGTCTGAGCTCCTGGCAGAAGGCCATAGGCCCGTTGCTGGTTGAGCACATAATCAATTCGGGCTCAAGCATATACAACTTCAAATTCCTGCCCGGACCCATATTCAAGCAGAATGGGCAGAGCTTCGCTTATATAATACTTAGCTACAACGTCAACAACGTCACTACGGTCAATGAAACAGCGCCAAGGGTATTCAGCTACAAGTTCAATCCAAAGGTATTCAATTTCGAGCACGGCCAGAGCGGCGAGGTGCTCACCTCCAATACTACTCTTACATTTATAGTTCCAAATGGCGCAACCATAACTTCCGTATATCCATTGCCGGACCTTCCAGTATTTGCCTTTGAGAACAATTACAAGAACATTACTCAAGTATCGTGGCTTTACGGAGAGCCATTGTCGAAATTCAGCTTTGATTTCGTTATAAAGCAGGGACTTCAGACAGAAGTTGAATCGTTCTTCAATTCCATATACAAAACGTTCGGCATTTTCATGTATGTGCTACTTGCAATTGTGATAATACTGTCGATAGTATATATATACATGAGGGCAACCAAATAGCTACTTGATGAAGCGCTCGCAGTCCTTCAGATTCTTGGCGATGTGTATTACTCCCAAGTTCTTAAGGTCCTTTTCAGAGAATGGATCTGTTATCACTCCAACAGCACGTATGCCAAGCGCATGCGCAGCATGCACATGATTCTTCACATTGCTAACAAAATATATGCCGTGCTTGTCAATTCCATATTCCTTGCCGGCTTTTGCCATTGCGGAATCGAGTATCTTTGACATGTTCTCGCTAACATTGCCATAGGCTCCGAATTTGAAATAATTATCATACTTCATGTTCACCCTGTCGAACATGTTTGAAAGTATCCTTTCCAATTGGCCGCTCGCAGCTCCGATCACATACCTGTTGTTGTCCTTCAGATTGTTAAGTATTGTTTTAGCCCCATCCACAAGCACCGCGCTGTCATGCCCGGCCACATTGTAATGCGCATAGGGCAGTTCCTCGAGAAACTGCTCGTGCTTTTCGAGTATTTCCTCTTTTTTGAGTCCTTGTTTTTGCAGTATTTCAATGAGCGTTTCCTGCACCGTAAGACCCTCATAATCGGCAAGGTTTATGTCATCTATGGAAAGCCCATAAACGAACCTTATGGCTTCAAAATAGTAATCGGAAACATTCTTCTTCTCCTTTATGAGCGTATTCTCAACATCAAAAAGCACTGCTATTTCCGGCATATACTCACATTAACCCTATATTCTCAATAATATTTAAAGAAGCTTGTGGAAAAAGAGCACTTACACTCCGTGGAACCAGAAGCCCTTTTCCTTGCTCTGCTTTTTCTTCTTTGCGAAAAGATTACCTAGCATTCCTTTCTTGACCTCAACCGGTTGGGCCTTGTAGCCCTCTACTATCTTAGGTGCCATTTCCGGATTTGCGGCAAGGTAATCCTCCTGGAATTTCTTGAACTTTTCTATCTTTGCCTTTTCACCTTCCTTTAGCTTTTCCTCATAGGCCGGTTTCATCTTCTGCCATTCCTCTTTTGTATAGGCATAGGGCGCCCTTTCCCTTATGGAAGGGGGATTGTATGCATAGGTATAGAAGTTCTTGTAGTAATCGTAATCTTCCAGTTTTGTATTCTTTTCATCGACATGTATGCCCTGCTTTGCAAGGAAGTCCTTTACCTCGTCAAAGCTCATCTTCTCCCTTATGTTATCTGCTTCCCTTGGATTGAATATTATTGTTATCTTTGCTTTTGTGTAATCCACTCTTGCCTTTATTATCGGATCGAGAAGCATCAATCTATACTGCAATCTTGCCGCATGAGGTATGTCTATCAGTTCCTGCTTGCTGAGTTCAGTGAATGTTACCTCCTTTATTATCTTGTAGGGAACTCTGTACCTCTTGCCGTCTTCGGTTATGTATTCATCATAGTCCGAATTGGCGTTATCCTCTTGTTTTACTTTCACATCAACATTGCTATGGTCCATAAAAATACCCTATGCTGTTCTAATTGTTATAATGACACCTCCTCCTTCTATGTGCCATCGATTAAATTCGCTCGAATCGATATTACCTGCAACAAACTTCAAATCATCTAAATGCTGAACTGCCTCCTTTGGCATTATGATTGTTCTCATATCGTCAATCAAATGTGGAACACCATAAAGATTCTTATCTGTTGAGAATCTTTCCAGGGCCTTTTTAAAACCAGTTGGTTCATAGAAAGTTACTGCTGCAACTTCGCTCAAATCATATTCTACTAAATTCTTCTTTCCCCTACTAGGTGCTGTGGCTGTTGCCCCCATTTTATCATTTTTGTTTATTTAGCAATCGCAACTTCCGCCGCAACCGCATGAGCTTTCCTTCTCATTGGCTCCGCATCCGCAGCCTCCTCCTCCGCAACCGCATGAACCTGAAGTTTCACTTTCCTTGCTTTCCTTTTCCTCAAGTTTTGCCGTTATGGTGTGGCTTGTTGCGGCTGATGCATTGTTTATTGTCACTTTTATCGGCTCAACAACCTGCTTTGGAGTTACTGCTACCGGCTGTGCCGGATTTGAGAAATTCTTAACTGCTTTTCCTCCGTTTACTGGCAATGCGAAGTAATCAATCATTGTGCCGTAAGTTTTCTTGTAAAGTTCGCTTGCCTCTAATTCCTTTACATTTCTTGTGTATTTGTCCTTTGAGTAGGCCCAGTTTGCATGTGTCTTTTCCCATTCCTTTGCTGGTATGCTGTATTGCTTCTGGACTTTGTCTCTGTACACTTCTGGAAATACGTTAAATGTACAGAATGGAAGTACCTCTCCGTCAGGCATTGCATAGTGGATGTCGCACTTTTCTACTCTGTGTATGTCGTAAGTATACTCGTCCTGGAAGTGCATCATTCCTAGGAATAATGTCTTCATCTGGAAGGTGCCCATTGATGCGAAATCGTGCTTCAATAGCACTGACATAAGCAGCTTCATGAAGTTTACGCTCTTTGGCTGCTTTTTCTTGTCTATGAACTTGTTCATTGAAAGCAGCGTCTTAACAGCTATCAATCTTCTTTCTATCTTGCTCTTTCCTTCCATGTCGTTTACTGCTTTCTGCAGATGCTCCAGCATTCCAGCAGCATCTACGAACTCAGTAATAGGAATTATCTTCCCGTCTGGATCTACGAACAGGTAATTACCTGCTCCGCAGGCAAAATGTATTGAAAGATCGTACTTGAATTCACCCGTAAGCGCTTCTATGAATTTGTTGATTCCACCTACATAAGGAACTGAGAACCAGTGCTCTTTTCTTATTACACCATTGGTTTGCTCTTCAATTAATTTTATTGCTCCTGGAATGGATATTCTTTGCTTCTCCCTCAATCTTGTGGGCATTCTTCCTACCAACGAAACTGGCTGGAAGTTAACTGCTCTTACAACATCGATGTTGTTTATTGCGAAATTGATCATTGCTCCTAATTCATGGTCGTTTATTGTCCTTATTACTGTTGGCACAAGAACAACTGTTCCATTGGATTTCCTAATCGCATCAAGCGTAAGAGGTGCTTCCCAGTGGTTCTTTGGATTGGACCTCTTGCTTACTCCGTCGAAGCTCATGTATAGTGTGCTTACTCCTGCATGCTTGAGCTGGAATGCCATCTCAGGATTCTGGCCTATTATTATGCCGGTAGTGTTTAATTGTATTTGGTCAAAGCCCTCTTCCTTTGCAACTCTTACCACGTCTATGATTTGAGGATGCATCATTGGCTCTCCTCCTGTTATTTGAATTGCATTGGCAGGTATGGGCTTCTGGATTCTTAATCCGTGGAATACCTTCCTTATTTCGTCAAGTCCAGGTTCGTATATTGGCTCTCCCTCCTTTGCATAGAAGAAGCAATACCAGCAGCTTAAGTGGCATCTGTTTGTTATTACGACGTTGGCCAAACCCGTGTGTGATTTGTGCCTTTCGCACATTCCGCAATCAAATGGACAATTAGCGCCCTTTGTCTCTGTTATGTAATTAGGATTGTCAAAGCCTCTTCCATAGTAATTGTAACGTCTCATCTTCATGTACATGTCATAGTCTTCCCAGTACTTTTCAATGGTCCATTGGTGTTCCGGGCAATACTTTCTAATCATTACGTTTTCTCCATCCTTGTAGATTACTCCATTGATTATAAGCTTGCATTCTGGGCACACTGTCATAGTTTTCTCTATTACCGGCATCTTGTCTATCTCTTCAAGCGTTCTGTGGTAAGGAGCAAGGATCGGATCCGAGCTTTGCTGGTCTGTTACCTTTATCTCGGGCCTTACGCTATTAACATTAACACTAATGCTTTCTACAACCGTTTCACTGTCTCTGTGTTGTGGACTATTTGGCATAATTTCACCATTAACTTAATACAGTAAATCCCTTTTCGAAAGTATTTAAATGCTTTCGGAATAAATCTTTACTTCCATTCAAAAATTGCGCCTTTTCGACTGCAAATTTTATCACAAAATGCCATAATTATGGTGAACTACGGCTTACATGGTCGTCCTGATGAATGCATTTAATTCTTTGAATTTTTCCCAGTATTGCCCTGTCTCTGCTGTTCTTTTGGCTTCTTCTGTCGCTAGGCATACTCTTAGTATCGCCTTCAATTGCAATGCTCCGTCAGATGAATCCTTGAAGTTTCTAAATAGCATATCAAATTCATGCTGATCCAATTGCTGGTCCGAATCTCTTCTTGCATACTGCCTAATTGGTGTTTTATCCTCTGTAATAACAAAGGAAGCCAGATCAAGATACTGTGCGTTAACAATTACTCCCATACCCACATGAAAGCTTCTTACGTTGTCGCAAAAATCATCCGGTATTTTTAACGCTCTGTTTCCAGATTCCATGCGTTTTTTATTCCATCTCATTACTTCATCGCCTATAATGGCTCCTTGTTTGCCAATTATATTTAGATTGATCCTGAATCCGCTTATGCTAAGGTTGCTTTTTTCTAGTATTGCAAATACCTTGCTTCTGGAAAGCCCCTGTGGCTCTTCATCCGTATGTGTAAACCACATTTCATATTTTGCAGTGTCTCTGCTAAAGCCAGTGGTTGGTTTAGCTGCTTCTACTGTCATATCTGCCATTTTTATCACAATATTATTACGCTTGAATAATATTTATAGGTTCATTTTTGGCTGTTCTGCGCCTTCCGCACCAGGCCTTTGCCAGATGCAGCTGAATCTAACCTGTTTATTATGTAGTCATTGCCCTTCTTTGCGAGTATTGCGTTTACAACTTCCTTTTGAAGATTTTTCTCGTTAATGAAATCTACCAGTGCACTTATATTCGAGGAATAGCTTCTGCTTATGTATTTGCTTACAGCTGCCTGAGCAATGCCGAGTTTTTTTGCTATGTCCACTTCTCTCATCTTGTGCTTTTCCTTTAGCGTTATTGCTACAGCTGCCCTCATGGCAGGGATTGTCAACTTCATAGTTTTCTCGTAATTATAGTACAAAGCACCACTAAAAAAAAGCCTTCCGCGACAGAATTTCTCTGTAAAGGATTATTAATGTTATTATAGTAAAATTATAAATTATAAAGGTGTTAACATGAGAGGAAAAGACACATTAGTAAGATGCGAATCATGCGGCAGAACCGTACCACACAACAAGGCCATTGTCTATGAGAGGGGCATAAGCTTCAGCACTGAGACAAGAACTACTCAAGACGTACGGTTCTTTGAGAGAAGAAAAACATACTATTGCATAAGCTGCGCAAAGCACAGGGGAATATTCGAAAAGCTTAAAAAACAGGCTATTGAAAGATCAAAGAGAGACCTGTAATGTGATAATATATGGCTGTAGACCCGGAATCCCTTTTAATTTTCAAGACAAGGGAAACTGAGGAAACTCCAAAGAAGAAGAAAAACAATGAATTTAATTTGAAAAGCGTAGAGGAACCCATGCTGCCCGAGCCAGAAAGCGAGAAAGAACTCAAGCTAGGCAAATATCAAGAAGAGAAGAAGCAAGCTGCTCCTGTTCAAAAAGCCCAGCCGATTCAGGAAGAGGAACAGAAGCCAAAAATAATCGAGCAGCAAAAAACTGAACCATCAATTGCTCAAACAAAGAGGGAAATAATACAACCAATGCAGGAAGAGATGCCCAAGCAAAGCATATACGGGCAGCAAGCCCAACCTGCGGAAGAGGAAGACAAATCCAGCGTAAAGGTATATGCCAATGATGAATACACGTTCAAGAAAAGCTCCAGGAAAAAGCAGGAATCCATGAGCAGGGAAGCGGCAAAAGGCCAGGTATGCGTATGGCACCCGTGGAGGCAGGCCTACGCCATATGCAACTACTGTCATAGGCCTTTCTGCTTTGAAGATACAATTGAATACAATAAAAACTACTACTGCCTGCAGGATATAGACAACGTTTCCCTTGGCTTTGGAGAAAAGGTAAACTCAAGAGGACACACCATAAACATAATTGCAGGGATAATGCTCATGGCTTCTTTCCTAATATTTTTCTATTATTCCAATGCACAGGTATTATTCGTTCTGCAGTATTTCCATAAGGTTGGTGTACAAGCATTTGCATTGAAGACAACAATACCTTATCTGTATCCATTGGGCGAAAGCCTGCTGATGACCCTACTGTTCATAGATGCGATACTCATATTCATGCAATCAAGAAGATCATTCCTGATAGGAGTGATATTGTGCATTGTCACAGTGGCGCTTTTCACGTATCAATACATAAACACAACTACATACTATCTCATCATAGTTGACGGGCTTGTATTCCTGTCATTCCTAGTACTGCTGTACTCAAAAGCTGTATATGTAGGAGAAGAGACAACGACATCAAGGGCAACAGTGGAAAGCAACGTATTGAGATGGCCGAATGTCGGCAAATTCTGATTTCTAAATTCATCAATATGGTTTTTTAATGCACAAAGCAGAAAGAAAATTTATGGAAATTGCAATTAAAGAAGCTATAAAAACAAGGAAGAAAGGAGACTATGCCATTGGAGCTGTTATAGTTAAATCTGGTAAAGTTATAGTAAAAGTTGGCAACAGAACCAAATTAGATTCAGATCCAACACAGCATGCAGAAATCGTTGCAATAAAAAAGGCCTCAAAAATATTAAAAACAAGACATCTCGAAGGATGCGTACTTTACTCAACACACGAGCCTTGTCCAATGTGCACGGCAGCTACCATATGGGCAAAAATGGATGGCATAGTATTCGGTTCGAACATTTCCGATATGCATAATTATAGAATAAAGAATGCCAACGATAAATGGCTGTGGAGGACAATAAATATTTCTGCCAAGAAGATAATAGAAAAGAGTGATACCAAACCATTTGTAGTAGAGAATTTTATGCGGAAAAAATGCAGAAATTTATTCCATTCATAACAAAGATTTCGAAACCGGGTAAGTTTTATACCTAATGCTGGTAAGTTCTAGGACCTGCGTTTCCAGTACTTTCTAATTCTATCACTTTGCGTAAACTCTACCATTTCTGTTCGCGGTTCAATCACTACCTTCGCTGGGTTACTAAATCCTCAATCTAAGCCTTAATCTTTCAGTTTTCGGAACTGTTTCCTGTCTTGTTAAATAAATACCGTGCCCATTCATAAAATGTATTTCGATTTCTGTAATATGTCCTTGATTTAATTGGACAGCAACACTATTTTGATACAAATCCGGATCAACGTTATAAAATATTTCCAAGCCAGCTCTCTGCATATCAGCTAATTTTTCTAAAATAAAATTCTTATCCTTTTCACTCAATATCCATTGCTCGCTTTCTATCAATTTTAGCTTCAGTTGTTCAAATTCAGAATGTCTTGGACCTACTATATCAATAATGTTTAATCTTGTCCATATCCCCATATAACCATCAAACTTCAAATCCCCTGTTCTGTTAGTAATTTTAACTATCGAATTTCCATCTGCGGATTTCTTAATAAATCTATTTTCTGAAGGAGCCCTTCGATAAAGATATACGCCATTATAATCGGTTAATCTATCTGGATCAGCAGTAAATTTCACTAATTCTGTATAATCCCCTCTAAGTTCTAAAAATTGCCTTTCTGTTGAAATTATCTGTGCTGATTTTCCGGAATTTGCTGTTGAAGGTGCTGTTTTTGTTTGGTCCTGCATATTACCACCATCAAATCTCTATTTTATTAAATATTTATATGTTTCCTGCTAATAAATTCATGAAACGTGTGCGGAAAATACTTATAAATTTACCTTGATTATATTAGTTTATGGGAGAAAAAATTTCTTCTGGAACGGTGCATAGGATGCCAAACGACTTGAAAAAGGCACTACTGGCAGATAAGAAAGCATTGGAAAAATGGGAAGGCATTACACCGTTAGCAAGAAATGAGTGGATTTGCTGGACTACTTATGTAAAACAACAGCAAATCAGAGATGAGCATGTAGCAAGAGTTGTTTCTGAGCTAAAAGAAGGTATGAAAAGACCCTGCTGCTGGTATGGATGCCCACATAGAAAAGACAAGCCTCTAAGCCCTTCAGTTAAGTTTATACTAAGCAGAAAGAAAAATTAGAGCTTCTCCTCCTTATCATAAATTAAAATCTGTGGGCAGATTTATTAGCAAAGCTCTGAAAGAAACTCGCTAAAATTAATCAAACTTCAATGTTTCCCCAAGCTTTGGCGCATAGGCCTCATAGCCTTCAAGCTTGAGGCTTTCAGCCAATTCTATTGAGTTGTCCTTGTCCCCATGGACGCATATGACTTTGCCAGGAGAGCTTCTTTTCACGTATTCGTGCAAATCCTTCTTTCCTGCGTGTGCCGACATGTCATAGAATTCTGTTGGAGTGGGAATCTTTACGGGCTTTTCCTTGAGCGTTACAAACCCTTTTTCCAATAGGGTTCTTCCGTTGCTTCCTTCTACCTGATAACCGGTAAGGAATATCTTTGAATTGTTCTTCAATTTTGTTATATATTCAAGCACGGGCCCTCCTGTCAGCATGCCAGCCGTTGTCATTATTATCGAAGGTCCGTTAAGTGCATCAAATCTGTCCTCCTGGCTTTTTATGAGCGTTGTTTCGCTTACTGCTTTTTCAAGTGAAGCTGCGTTGTCAATGAAATTGCTGTTGCGCAATACGATGCTGGTTGCTGTTCTTGCCATTCCATCAAGATACGCATATTGCGTTAGGTTGTTCTTGTAGAGCAATGTAAGGAGCTCCTGGCTTCTTCCAACTGCAAACACGGGCAATAACACATTGCCCTTGTTGTCAAGTGTTTCCTTTATGCTTTCTACCAATTTTTTCATCGTTTCATTTCTATCTGGGTGCTCCCTTGTTGCATAGGTTGATTCCATAATTAGAATATCTCCTTTGACTATCTCTGCACCTTTATGGAGAAACTGGGGCTCAAGCTTGAAATCTCCAGTATATACTACTCTTTTGTTGTCCTTTGCATTCTTTCTTTCAATCAATGTTATCGCACTTCCGCATATGTGCCCTGCATCGTACATCTCTATGTTGAAATTGCCTAGCATTGCACCATTACCATATTCAAGACTTGTATACCTGTGCATGAAAGTTGCAATTTGCTTCTTGTGGTAGCGCTGCTGCTTGTGCTCCTTTTTCGCTATGTTCAACGCATCGTTGAGCAGCAATTCAGAAAGCTCCAGAGTTGGTTCTGTACCGAAAGATGGTATGAGCATCTCATTGTACAGCGTTGGGGCGAACCCGCAATGGTCCAGATGCGCATGGCTTAATACAAAGGCATCTGTTTTCGTTACCTCTGTAGGATATTCTATCCCATGGTTGAGCTTTATTCCATAGTCCAGCAGAAGAGTTGTATCATCCTTCAAAAGTATTGCAGAGCGGCCAACTTCCTGGGCTCCTCCGAAAAATTTAAGCATCATGCAAATGCACTAGTACTATTTTATTACTCATTAATATAAAGGAAAACTTTAATGGTTGCATATCAATCAAACCGGAAGAACTAACAAGCTAATAAATATATTTCCATCTTTATAGTAAGTATTACCGGTGCATTCATGTTAGAAACTATAAGTTTTGTCGACCTAGTGGCCCTTTCAAGGATAACCACAGAATCTACTGTGGAGAAATTCGGCGGATTGATCAACTCCTCATTTTTTGATGCCTCGAACATTCTCGGGACACTAAAGCAGAAAGGATTGGTGGATTTTGTAACAGCATTTCCCAATCAGAGCGCAATAACAGTTACAGAACAGGGAAAGGAAATATTGACTGAGGCTGCAGCAAAGGCGGCGCAGCCGTTCGATACATTAGACATGGCGATCCTTGTACAATTATCGAACAGAATGAGAAGCTTGCAGGAAATAACAAGCGGAGTAAATGTTACTCAAAAAGACCTTGCAATGCATTTGTACAGATTGTCGCAGCAGCAGTATCTTTCCTATGAATTAAGAAACGGAAACATGAACATTAATCTAACGGAAAAGGGATTCCTTGCAGTAAAAGACGGCCCCCAAGCCCCGACCACTCAAGCAGCTACTAACGTTTCTCTAACTGAAGGCCAGCAGCTGCAACAGCCTTCAATGGTTGATGCAGCGCAGCAGATGGATGGTACAACACCACAGCAGCCGCAAACCAAAGAGGATTTGATTGCCCTTGAAGCTAAGATAATAAATGCAAAAAAGACAAGAACATTCCTCATAATCGGCATAGTGGTTGTTGTAGTAATATTACTGGGATACTTGGCGTTTTTCATGCATCTGATTTGAACGAGTGAATGTATGGAGCTTACCGAATATATGAAAGCACATACCCTTCTTAAAAAATATGATATAAAAAGCATTGAAAGCAAATACGTTGAAAGCGCAAAGGAGGCAATTGTTTTCTCCAATCATAGGCCAATCGTTCTGAAAGTAATATCACAGAAGGCGCTTCACAAATCGAAGAACAAGCTAGTCGAACTGAATCTGAGCGAGCCAAAAGAAATAGAAAATGCATTCGATCAACTGCAAAAAAGGGCGCAGCAATTCAAGCCATACAAAATACTTGCTCAAAAAATGGTAAAAAATGGCATTGAAATAATAATAGGAGGCAAGACCGACCAGCAGTTCGGCAAGATGATTCTGATAGGGCTTGGGGGCATTTATGTTGAAACGTTCAAGGATTTCGCCCTCAGACTATGCCCTATAACAGAATACGATGCAGAATCCATGCTACAGCAATTAAAATCAAGACCTGTAATAGCGCCAAACGAGCAAACCTCAAAAAACATAAAAGAATTATTGCTCAAAGTATCGAAAATGTTTTACGACAACGAAATAAGTGAATTGGATCTCAATCCAGTAATAATACACGACAATACTTATGACGCAGTTGATCTAAGATTAATAAAATGATATAATGGCAAAATCAAAAAAGGAAAACAATACAAAAAAGAAAACTATTCTTATCAGCATATTTATAGTTTTATTGGTTTTAATTTTGATATATTTTATTATTAATTCGGAATATTTTATAGGACCAGTACCATATGGTCCTACTTCGTGTAGTGCCAAACAAAACTTTACCTGCAATAGTCCCACAGCGTATTCAACTACGTTCCATTTTATATTTAGTCAAAATACTGGAACAAATTGGACCAGTGCAAATATAATATATATAAACAGTTCAGCATACGCGTATACTAGTTTTACCAACAACTATACAGGATTCTTTACACCTCAAAACGTTACAACTATATCTGATGGAATTGTATCAGCTCAAGTAGTACCTCTAAATATTACTATCCCAATCCCGCAGAATATATTTCCCTCTCCCGGAGGCCCTATTTGCAAAGGATGTGAAAGTGGAATTTTATTTGCACAATACCAAACAAGTGGAAATAATCAATTTAAATATGCGCCAGTGGCAATAGTTTTTATTCATGAAAATGGTAATTAGATGGCACTAAAAAAAGCTACAAAGATAAAATATGCAAATCTTGTTAAGCTACTTGGCATAATCTGTTTAATAGCGTTTATAATCATTTTATTATATTCCATTTTGGATTGGGCTCCTCC